>CAYTAP010000083.1:0-18048 GCA_964435775.1 uncultured Tepidisphaeraceae bacterium | reverse complement strand
AAGAATCCGACGCTCGCCCATGTGGACCAGCCGACGACGACGCTCGTCTCCACCTACACGGCGGCCGGTCGCATGCTGGCGGTCGTATCGAACCAGGGCGCGCACAGCATTGTTGAGAATGTCCGCTTCAATGACCTTGCCCCGTATGGCGCCGCGGATTTGAAGTATTTTTATGACGCCGAAACGGGTGAGGAGATCGAACGATCCGACGACGGCACCCTGCGGCTGTTCATCGATAAGAGCAACTATCGGCTCGTGATCGGTTTCCCCGAGCCGTGGAAATACGCGGCCAAGAACCAGTTGCCCCACCCCGAATCGATCAAGCCCCAATCCTCGATCGACGCGCGGCTGACCCTTGCGGAAATCTGCCGTCACCTGCTGACCTCGCGCCAGCTTCCCGATATGCCGGGCGCTCATCAACTGACCGAAGCCTTCGCGCGGGAGTTCCTGAAGCAATTGCCCGTCAGCGACGACGTTCTATATCTCGACGCCAAGGCAACCGCCGATGTCAGCCTTGGCGACCCGCGCATTCAATGCTCGGTCTTCTATGACCGTCGGCACGACATGATGCTCATTGGTTACTACAACGGCACGGACCAGCAGCAGAACATTCCGGTTGAGGTCAGAAAGAAGCTGGCCGAGAAGGTGGGGAAAACATCGTACAACTATGTCCTTGACGCCATCGGCGGCGAATCGCAGTGGGCGCAGATCGACGTACCCCCGCGCGGCGGGCGGTGGGAAGTGCTGACCGCCGACTCCGCCGGTTTGTATTACAACCGCCGCGGACCGATCAAGGCCGGAACGTTCATGTCCAACATCCTGGAAGCCGTTCAAGCGCGAAAATTGGAAATGGACCATTAACCTTCTGGAGTTCACAACGGTTCTTGTTGGGAAAGCGATCTGGAAGTGAAAGCTGAATTGGCCGGTGGATACGGCCAGTCATCCAATCAACACCCTGTTTTCGAATCGCCCTCTTTTTATAGGTTTTGTCACCATGCCCTCGAAGACTTCGACGATTCCGCTTTCCGTGCAATTCCATCCCGAAACCACCACGATCGACATCATCGATCCGGCGACGCAGGATGGCTGGCACGGCCTTGCGTTTCATGTGACCAGCAACGGCCAATCGCTCAGCGCCCGCGCCGCCTCCCCCTCGCCGCAAAATGCTGGCAAGAATCATTGGCGCGCGACATTAACGCCCGATGTGGAACTGACCCTTGAGTTGGCGCCCTCCCCCGCCGGCGGGGGCATCTGGATCAAGCCCACAATCACAAATCATGGCGACAAGCCATTCCCGTTCACCGGCTATGGATTTCACATCGCGGAAAATGTCCGCGGGCCGCAACTGAACTTCCACGGCCTGCCCGTCTTCGCGCACTCGGAAAACCTCCGCTATGAGAACCTTCCGCATTCGCGCGAAACGTATCCTTTCATCCGCCCGCTGCCCGAATCCAGCCGCGTGTACGGCCGACAGGGGCTGGGCTCGATGCCAGTCCTCATCCTCGGACGGGTGACGAAAGACCGCTGGCTCATCGAAGGCGCGGCGACCCAGGATCGTCATCTGCCCAGTTGGCGACTGGACCTCACGACCGCGCCCGGGCGGATGCTCGACTATCGCAGCGACTATTTCTGGAACGGCGGATCGATCGAGGAAGTCGCACCCGGCCAGACGCTTGCCTTGGAATCCACGCTGTATCTCCTGGCCGAATGTGCGCCGGATCGCTTTTACGATGCATACGTCGACGAGCTTGTGGCTCTATATGGTGATCGCTTCGCCGGCCCGCACAGCCAACTGGCGCGCGAGCCGGTGTACTGCACCTGGAACTACGGCGTATTCACCGGCGTCAATGAAGCTGATTGCCTGACGCGGATCAAGCTGGCCGGCAAGACGCAAAAAGGCGGGATTTTCCAGCTCGACCATGGCTATCAGCCGCCGCATGACCCGCATGTGTCCTGGGGTTACATGGACGCGTACTACCCCGACACCTCCGCGACATGGGACCGCGAGCGTTTCCCCGGCGGGCCCAAGCGGATTGTCGAAGCCTGCCGCGAACATGGCTTGACCCCCGCGATCTGGTGGACGCCGCGAATGGACATCGGCGGACCCATCTCCCGCGAACACCCGGAATGGATCGCGCGGAATCGCGCCGGCAATCCCATCGAAAACGTCGGCGACCTGCACCCGGACTATTCCGTCCCGGAGGTGCGGGAGTTCATCAAGAAAAGCCTTCGCGCCGTCATCCATGACTGGGGCTTCGCGGGGATCAAGCTCGACTTCTTCTCCTGGGCGTTCGATGCGCCCGATGTCGTCTACCGCAACGGGGGCACGAGCGTCTACTGGAAGCGATGGCTTTTGCGGTTTGTCCGCGAAGAGCTTGGCAAGAGCGGATACTTCCTCCACTGCGTCTCGTGTCCGCTGGGCAATCCATTCCTGGCCATTGACGGCGCCGATTCATTCCGCGCCGGCGGCGACATCGATCACGGCGCGTGGGAAATGAACGTCTACAACTGCTCGTGGATCCTCGCCTCCTTCCCCGCCAGCGGCAAACGGACCTGGTTCGCGGACATGGACAGCTTCATGGGCAATCCCAAGTTCCCCGGCAACGAGCGGCGTTTCCGATGCGCCATGGGGTACATGACCTCGGGCATAATCGACATTTCGGGGCCCATCGAAACGTTCGATGACGCCGCCCTCGCGGAATATCGCCTCCTCAGCGAGCGCTGCGATCAAGGCGCGCCGGTGGATGTGGTGGATCGCGCCGCCTTCTTCGGTCGGGCCCTCCCCCGCATCCTCGCGCGGCGGCACGATGCCGACAGCAAGACACGCAGGCAATTCGGCGTCATGGCGACGATCGGACTGTTCAACTGGGACAACGCTCCGCAATCGATCTCGATTTCGCTCTCGCAGCTTGGCCTGGACACGTCGGCTGGTCCGCTGAAAGATTTCTGGACCGGCGAACCCGTGACCTTGGACGGAGATCGGCTCTCAGTAACGCTCGAGCCTCGCCAACATACACTCGTGGACATTTACACTTCGTAAGAGGGAGATAACACATGCCCCGATCAATCCTCACCCATTGGCAACATGCGCCCGCCGGTTCGCAGGGACGGGTGGACCATCATTGCCGTTACCCCGGCGTGCCGATGGCCATCGATATCGCCAAGCGCGTCGGACGAAACCGCATCAATTATCGAAAGCCCGCCCTGGTCTGGCAGGAGGGCTTGCCGCTGGGCAACGGCGACCTGGCCGCGATGACCTTTCAACCAACCGGCTCGCTGTGCTGGGGCATGACCAAATCCGACGTGCGAGACCTCCGCCATCCTGTTGTCCCCTGGTGCAGCCACGAAAACATGCGCCGCACCTTCGAGCGCGACGGCAACCACCTGCTCACCGACCAGATCAACGAGGAGGAGTGGGACTTTCGCACCTACTTCCCCTGCTTCCTCCCGGCCGGTGGTCTATGGTTGAGCGAAATGGATGGATCGGACCTGCGGGTCAATGAGCAAACCCTCGACCTGTACCGCGCCACGCATTCCCTGTCGCTGACCAACGGTGGCCGTGTTGAAAGTTTCATCTACGCTGACGCCAATGTCCTGGCGATTCGTTTGAAGGACCTGAAGGGCAAGCGATTCCGACTGCAACTCAGCCCCGAGGCTGTTGAACCGGGTACGGCGGGAGATCTCAATTCCCCCAAGGCGCAGGAGATTCGCAAGGAGGTTTTCCGCCGGATGCTGCGGCGGACGTCGGCGAATGAGGCGACAATTCAGATCGATTATGCCGACGGCCATCGTACGCTCCTCATGCTGCAGGTCCGCGGCGCGACGTTGACCACGACGGATGTCACCGCCGATTCGGCGATGCTCGGTATCGACGATTCCACCGCCGATCTTTTCCTGACCATCGTCACCTCGCGCGAGGGGGCGTTCCTGAATCGGCGGGCCTCGCTGCTCCTGGAAACGGCGTGGCAGCGAAATTTTGAGCGGCTAAGCTACGATCATTGCAACTTCTGGCACGAGCGATGGAGCCGCTCGGCCGTCCAGCTTCCCGAACGCATCCTCGAAGCCCTCTGGTGCTTCGCAACCTACACGATGGCCTCCAGCAGCCGCGGCGCGTATCCCTCGCCGCTGATGAGCGCGTGGAGCTTGCCGCTCGATCAACCCTATGGCGGTGACTATCACAACAACATCAACTCCCAGATGTGCTACTGGCCTCTCTTTGCGTCCAACCAATGCGACTTGATCAAGCCCTACATCCGCCACTTCTGGTCCGTCATGCCGGAAATGGAAATGGAAACAAGGCGCGTCTGGAACATGCCCGGCATCAAGGTGCCCTTCGCCAGCATCGGGCGTGGCATCGACCACTGGGGCGTCGGCTACTGGCGCTATGAATTGTTCGTCTCAGCGTGGACCGCGCAGATCGCGTGGTGGCATTACCAATTCAGTGGCGACCGCGCGATGCTTGAGCAGCACGGCTGGCCGCTCATCAAGGGCGTCGCGGATTTTTATGTCGGCTATCTCGAACCGGATCCCGCAACCGGCCGGCTCTCGCTGCCCCTGAGCAAGCTGTGCGAGGACACGATGTTCAACGTCGTACCCACCCAGCGCCTGCTTCGCGATGCCGGGAGCGACCTGACGGCTGTGCATGGGCATCTCCGCGACGCCGCGCTGGCGGCGGACGTGATCGGTGCGGCCGAGGATGCCACCCGCTACCGCGCCACCCTCGCAAAGCTCAACCCGGTCCCCGTCATCAACGGCGAGTTCGCCCTGGCGCAAGGCGTGCCTCTCGATGTCCCCGTCTCCCATCCCTACCAGATCTTCCCGATCTACCCCACCGCCCTGGTGACGCAATTGGGTCCCGCCAACCTTTTGGCGATCGCGCAGCGCACGATGGCCAATGTCTGGCGCTGCTCCTCGCGCGTCACGGTCGGCCAGCCCGACAGCACCCGCCTGCGATGGAATGATGACCTTTCGATGGGATGGCTCGGCGTCACCAAGGCCTGGCTCGGCGACGGCGACGGCGCGCTGGATGATCTGCTCAACGGTTGGGTGACCAGCACGTTGAAGACCAACGGCTTTCTGACCGAGCAATCCCGCGCGCCCGAAGACCGAAACGGCATGATGTGGATGCAGAATCAGCTCTGCGGCCTGACCAATGGCGTCAACGAGATGCTCCTGCAAAGCCATTCAGGCGTTATTCACGTTTTCCCGGCGATGCCGACAAGCTGGACCGATGT
Organism: uncultured Tepidisphaeraceae bacterium; assembly: GCA_964435775.1. Taxonomy (GTDB): domain Bacteria; phylum Planctomycetota; class Phycisphaerae; order Tepidisphaerales; family Tepidisphaeraceae; genus CAYTAP01. The sequence continues at coordinate 12,814 of CAYTAP010000083.1, read as the reverse complement.
TGGTTTCGTCAATTTCCGCGCCCGCCCCGGTGTCAATGTGTCTGCCCGTCGCGTGGGCGGCAGGGCGCATTGGGTGGTCCTCTCCGGCGATCAAACGCACGCACTGCGGCTGGTCAATCCCTGGCCGGACGAACCGGCCTCCAACATCACGGCGATGGATCCGACCGCCGAGAACCGCAACATCCCGTTCTCCATCGACACCGATGGATATCTCACCTTCACGCTGGAGGAAATGGGCGCGGTCCTGCTGACGTTGCGGGCGCATCTTCCCATCGAGACAACGATCGACGCGCCGGAGGACGATGCGGCGAATCCCTGGTCCTTCACCGGCCCTGTGCGCCTTCGACCCTCGGATCCGGAGCCCGATGGCGTCTGGACGAGTTGGTGGGGCAAGCCTTGAGTGACCCGCGCGAAACCGGAGCTGTATGAGCCTCATCACCCAGATGCCCCCGCATACGCCACTTGCCGACCATTCGCCGGCGGCGCGCCCGCCGCTGTTCAGCATCTCCCGCAAGTCCCCCTATCGCACCGATCCCGAGGCGCTGAAGGCGTATTACGAGGATCGCGCCCTCATGTGGCGCAACGTTTTCTTCATCGGTATCGCCAATCTTGGGTGGGGACTGGCACTGGGGATCATCGGGCCGCTGATCATTCTCAAGCTGCTCCACCTGGGTGTCGAGGAAAACATCCAGGGGACGATCAACACCGTCAACACCTGGACGGTGAGCTTCCTGGTCATGCTCTTTTCCTGGATGAGCGACCACACCGTCTCCCGGCTCGGGCGGCGAAAGCCCTATTTTTTCATCTCCGCGCCCTTCATCATCGTGATCATCGTGACGTTTCCCTTCCTGGCGGTCCCGCGGCTGGTCTGGCTCGTCCTGGGGATGTATGTGGTTTACATGCTGTTCATGGACCTGAAGCAATCGACCTTTTCGCTGGTCATGATCGATTGCGTGCCCCGCAAGGTGCTGGCGCGAACCAATTCCATCTTCGGCATCATCGGTGGCATCACCGGCTTCCTCGCCAGTTGGTACGCCGGACGGATCATCGAACTGGGCGAGTCGGTCCCCTACCTGATCGGGGGAGGCGTCATGGTCATCACGACCTTGTGCGCCTTGCTCATCAAGGAACCGCCGGTCTATCACCCCCCTTCCGAGCCGTTCAAACCCTGGTCCACCTTCAAAGTCGCCGCGGAGGACAAACGGATTTTCATCCTGATGGCCGGGGTCGCCATCATCGGCGCCTATGGCTACTCCAACGTTCTTTGGATCTGGTTCTGGTCCTCCGCCACGCTGCAACTCAGCCGCAACGACATCTTCCAGGCGCTTGCCTGGGCGCAGATCGCCAACGTCGTGCTCTCCTATCCGCTTGGATGGGTCATCGATCGCTTCGGCGGACTCAAGGTCGTGCTCGTCTATTTCATTCTCGGCACCGCCTGTTTTGTCTTTCAGATGTACGTTCAAACGAAGATGCAGCTCACCCTGCTTGTCCTCGCGCAGACGATGGTGTTTCCCCTGTACGCGGCGGCCGACATCATGGTGTACAAGTCGAGCCCTGAAAAGGATGTCGGCTCGATCACCTCGACCAACGCCTGCATGCGCAACTTGTTCGGCGGGTTCTTCAGCCTGCTGACGGCGTGGACCATTTACTGGGCCGGCCACAATTACCACGTTGGATTCATGATCGGCGAAATCTTTTCCGGCATCGGGATGACCTTGTTCCTCATCCATGCCTGGACGATGCGGAAAGGTTCCAGATACAGCATCGCCAGGGCACAGCGCGCTGCGGCGATCGCCGGCGCAAACGAACCAGCGCCCGCGCAGGAGGCGTGCGCCTAGAGTGATCATGTGCAAAAGGAGTTTGTCATGCCATGGATACTCACGAGTCTCTCACGCTGCGCCCGGAGCGCGACGGTCGCGGCGGCTTTGTTGCTGGCCGCATCGTCAACGCTGGCGGCCGGAAAGGATTTTGTGTTCAACATTGGTCCATACCCCTCCAAAGGCTTGTTCGAATACAAACTCGATGCAGCGCAATTTCGCGCCGCCAACCCCTCAGCCACCCAACTGTCGATCATCGTGGAGCGCGACGGCAAATCGATCAAAACCACATCCCTGCCCATTGACGCCAAGGGGCAGGCCCACGGCTATCTCGACGTCGGCGCGATGCCCGATGGCGCGGAGTATCAGGTCATCGGCCGGATCGTCGATGTCGCCGGCAAGGAACTCGCACGCGACAGCGAAACCTTCAAGCGCACCGTGATGCCCTTTGAGAAGGTCGGGCCCATCGGGACGAACCCGGACATCATCATCCCCCCATTCACCGCGCCGGTTATTCGCGAAAATACGGTCTCGTGCATCGAGCGGACCTATGAACACGGAACAGACGGGCTCTTGACGCAGGTCATCGCCGCCGGCGAGCCGTTGTTCGCGCGCCCGGTGGTTTTTCGCGCGCGAACCGGCGACGGAAAACTGACGACCCTGACCGGAGATCAACCCAGGCTGACGAAAACCGGCGAGGGCACGACGGCATATGTCCAAACATTCACCGGCGAAGGGATCTCCCTCAAGGTTGAAGGCGCGTTCGATTACGATGGGTTTTATTTGTTCACCGTCCATCTGACTCCGGCCGTCGGGCCGGTGAAGATCGAGGACCTTCGGCTTGAGCTGCCCTACCGCGGCGCCATCGCCCAGTTGATTGAAGCCTCCGTCACCTGGCGGCGAATCGAGGGAACGCAGAAAGAGTGCATGGGCGCGCTTGATCCCAAACAGGGTGTCCTCTGGGACTCCCACACCTTTCCCAGCAAGAATTGGCCGCGCATCGGCAACATGCCCCCGTTTATATGGCTCGGTGATGATGATCGAGGGCTGGTCTATTCCAACGCCTCGGAAGAGGGGATGCACAACGATGAACATCTCCCCGCCGCACAAGTTGAGCGCGTTGGCGATGAGGTGATCTATACCGCATGGTTCGTCAACAGACCCCTGGAACTCACCAAGGAACGCACCTTCCAATTCGCACTGCAAGCCAGCCCGTTCAAACCGATGCCCAGGCATGCGCATCTTTGGCGCAACCAGAGTTATCGCCAGCCATATAAAAATGGAACCAGCTTCACCAACTGGTTCACGGATGGCTCATACCCCACCTACGGCCGGTTCCTCACGCTCGATCTGCTCAAGAAATACGCTGCGGCCACCGGCGCCGATCAGATCGGCGTCATGGCGTCATCGGTTTCCGAATGCGGCGGGACGCCTGAATATCAGCAGTTCTGGCACGAGTGGGGTTCGGGGCTCGGATGGAACAAGCAAACGCCCAAGCCGCCCGATGAGTGGGCGGTCAAGATGCTCGAGGAAGCCAACCTGCCCGTCAATCCGTTCATTCGCGTCGAGGCTTCGTCAAATGTCTCGACGACCAACGCCAACTACCGCGTCTGGTGGTTCAACGAGGAAGTTCGCCACGCCGGCATCAGCTTTCTGTATCAGGACAACCCGCCGTACGTCTATTACGATGACCCGCCCAACGGCTACGGCTATCAGCGCGATGACGGGCGGCGCGAACCCACCAGCGCGATCTGGCGATCGCGCGAGTTCATCAAGCGCATCGCCACGAGCACCGTCGAGGCCGGTCGGACGGACAGCCCGTTCCTCTGGCTCAACGCGATCAGCCCGGTGATTCCCGGGCGCAGCTTCGCCGGCAAGATGCTCAACGGCGAATACCTTTACACCAAGCTCTTCACGCTTGGCCAATACCGCGTGATGACCTCCGAGCAATGGGGCATGGAACTCGACTGGTACCCCTTCCCGCAGACCGAGGAGTCCGCTTATCCCAACATCGGCCCGGTGCGAAAATACTGGCGCGCCGTGTACAGCCGATTGTTGCTGCACCATGTGACCAACTTCTCCGGCGGCGATGATGCCGGCTATGCCGGCCGATGGATCAACGCGCTCGACTTGTTCTGGCTCGACGATCCCACCGTCGCCTGGCACGCTTACTACCGCCCGGATGCGATCAAGACCCGCCGCGACACGACGTACGTCACCACCTACTCCGCCGATGGGCGCGCCTTGCTCATGGTCTCGAACCAGTCTCAGAAATCAGTCATCGACGCCGTCCCCATTGCCCGCGCGTCGCAGTGGAGCAACGCCGACCTTCGCTATTTCTATGATGCCGAAACCGGGGAAGAGATTGAGTTCAGCGATGGGCAATTGAAATTGTTCATCCCCGCCGAGGATTACCGCGTGGTCATCGGCTTTGCCAAGCCGTGGCCGTTCACCGCTAAAAACGTGTTGGGATTGGACAAGCTGCCCGCCCAATCCACCCTCGATCCCGAGGCGACGCTCACCGCCATCAGCAAACAGCTTCTCACATCCCCCACGCTCCGACCGATCCCGCGGGCCAACCAGCTCTACGAGGAATGGATGAAGCGGGTCATGCAGGACCTGTCGGCCGACTCGGCGAATGTCGTCTATCTCAACGCCAAGGCGTGCGCCGATGTCGATTTCGGCCAGCCCGGCATCCAGTGCTCGCTGTTCTTCGACAAAAAGCGGAACGCGATCCTCGCCAACTATTACAACAGCTCCGACAAGGATGTGTCGCTGTCGGAAAAGGTGCGGGCTCAACTGGCGAACAAGGTCGGCATGCAAGGCCACCAGTTCATCATCCATCCAGTCACGGGCATTTCCGAATGGGCCTTCATCGACATCCCCAGCCACCAGGGCCTGCTTGAAATCTATTACCCCGACACTGGCGACTTCTGGGGCGCTCACAAGGGACCGTTCACGCCCGGCAACATGCTGGCGAACATCACCCAAGCCATCGCCGCGCGTCAAAAGGAAATGGGCGGAAAGCCGGTGAAGCCATAGGAGTGGAGGGCGCTGCTCCGGCAACGCCGCGGCGTCGCTGGAGCGACGCCCTCCATCCACCCAGGTAGGCCACAAAAATTGACCACGCCCCGCCGTGGGAAAATAAGGGATTTTGATTGACTCCGGGCTGTAGCGTGCGCATGATGAAACCACTGGCAAGGTCGGATGTGTCTCGCAAGCCCATTCAGGGCTTCGCCGTCCGGCTCCCATTTGTTTGGAAGCATTTCGACCGCTCCTCGCAAGCGTCTCCGCAATCCATCATGGGTTTACGCCTCTCTTTTGGCTCAATGGCCAAGAGCCCGCGATCTCCCATCCAGCGCAACGTGGAGATCAATCCATCGCCCATTCGAGAGAAAGGTTGACAGCATGTCGAAACCACTTGTCCTCAAAAGCTCTCACAATGCCTTCACCCTTGTCGAGCTTCTGGTCGTCATCGGCATCATCGCCCTGTTGATTTCCATCCTGATGCCGGCGCTGACCAAGGTGCGTTTCAACGCCAAGGCCGTTGCCTGCGCCAGCAACCAGCGGCAGATCTACCTTGCGATGGCGATGTACGCCAATGAAAACCACGGCTACATGCCCGGCGTCAACGCGCGCGAGGGGAACTGGGGCGCCCAGTATTTCACCTCCTACGGCGCGTATCCGTGGGAATATTCCTCGACCAACAACTGGTGGTACGGCAATGCCGACAATTTGCCCCCGGATGTGTCCTGGGGAGTTGGCGGCACGATTCTATGGTTCGGCGTCGGCGTGCTCATCGGGCAAAAATACCTTCCCCCCAGCCGTGTGGTGGCGTGTACGGATTTCACAACCCCCAACAGCGTCAATTTCTCCTACAACGACGCCTTCACCCTCACGGAAAATTACACCCTGCACAACGGCGACGTGAGCCAGATGTGGACCGCCCAATACCCGGCCGTCGCCGGATCATATGTCCTCAACAGCCTCGCTTACTATCAACCCGACGCCCCGGCCAAAGGGAAGCTCGGCGGGCTTGGGCGAAAAGGCGGTGATTATGCCCAGGCCGCCCCTCTCAACGGCCAGCGAATCACCGCCGTGCTCATGTGCTTCACCACCGGGCCCTCCGCCATCAATGATGGCCCGGCCATCGCCCACGCCAGCCGCGGCGTCAATGTCACCTACAGAGACGGCCACGTCGCGTGGCAATCAATGGATCGCCAGGACTGGGCCTACATCATCAGCGGCGAAGGCGCGCAAGGATGCAGCAGTGAAAACGACCTCCTTGGCAAATGGTCCTCATTCTGGCTCTGGGCCAGCGCGCGGGAATAACCTCCCCGCTCCCTGCATCATCGATTGTTTGGCCGACAAGAATCAGCGCGCCATTGCCGGCGGCGAGTCCGCATTATTTATCCAATGACCCACACCTTGATAACAACACCCTCCCATCATCGCGTCCGACAGAATCTTCGTATCACCATTGCGGCATGCCTGGCTTTTCTTTGCCTGACACTGAGCAGAGCATTCGCCGCCACGCCGCCCTCCAGCTCCCCCACTCCACAGCCGGCGATCAAACTGATCAAGACCGGCGAGTTTCCCCGGGCCGGGGACTATGTCGCCGGGTATCAATTCACCGTGGTGTCTCCCGTCACCATCACCGATGTCGGGTTGTTTGACGGCCAGGGGGATGGCGCACTCAAGGGAACGCAGCCCATCGAGATCGGTCTTTGGGATTCATCCCTCCGGATGATCCTGTCGGCCGATCTGCCGTTGAAAACCAAACTACAGGACGGCGCTTTCTACACGCCCATCAAGCCGCTCACGCTGGATGTCGGCGAGTACGTCATCGCCTTCGCATCGCCGGAGGAGGGGGAACGTTATTGGTTTGGTGCGAAGACCGAAACCGCGCCCCAGATCAAATGGAACAAGGCGCTCTATGCCAACGGAAGGCAGTTGACCCTCCCCACCAACAATGCCCCCGGCGAGGGATATTTCGGTCCGGCGTTTCGCATCGTGCCGGCCGACAGCAATTACGTCTCGCCAACCTCATCGCGCCTTCTCATCGATCAACCCGAAGACCGCGCCATCTTCCAACGCGATAAGACCAACCACGCGCGAGTGCCGATCCTCTGCACGGCACCGAGCGCCGCCGACAAGGTGGAGGCTCGTGCGATCAACCTGAAGACCAATGAGCCCACGACGACCTGGACATCGTTGAAAGCAACCGACGCCCCCCATGCCTTCGCCGGGCAACTGAGCCTCCCCACCGGCTGGTATCGCGTTGAAATCCGATCCACCAAGGGCGCGACGCCCGTCGCGTCGGCGTCGATCGATCACGTCGGCGTGGGCGAAGTTTTTCTCACCTGCGGCCAATCAAACTCATGCAATCATGGACGCCCCCGCCAATCGCCCAGCGATGACCGGGTCAACGCCATGGACTGGCAATCCGGCCGCTGGCGGCACGCCGATGATCCGCAGCCCGGCGCCGAAGGGGATGGCGGCTCGCCCTGGCCGATCCTGGGGGACCATCTCGCAAGGACCTACGATGCCCCCATCGGTTTCATCTCCGTCGGCGTCGGTGCCACGAGCGTCGAGCAATGGCTGCCCGGAGGCGACCTGTATCGCCGCATCAAAACCGCGCTCGGACGCGTCGGCCCGCATGGGGTTCGCGCGGTCCTCTGGCATCAGGGTGAAAACGACTCGGTCGACGGCACGTCGACCAATGAGTATTACCATGCCTTGGCGCTGATCATCGCGCGCTCACGACACGATGCGGGGTGGATGGTCCCCTGGGGCGTGGCACTGGTTTCGTATCACCCTTCCGCGCCCGCGGCCAACTATCCGCCGATCATCGCGGGGCAAAAGCGGGTCATCCAAACCGAGCCGGATGTTTTCACAGGCCCGGCCACCGACGACTATCACAACCATGATTGGATGGCCGATGGCGTGCACTTCAACACCAAAGGGCTGACGGCTCATGCGGAAGGCTGGGCCGCGGCGCTCAAACCATTGCTTCAATCCGCGACGGCGGCGCATCGGTAGATACTTCATGGACCTTGCGTCCCCCTTTGTCATCAGGTTAAATGTCCGCTCGAACTGGCGTGTTCTCGGAAACCTTCCCCGTTCCGCCGCCATGTTGTGCGATGTTCCGCTCCACGGTGTATTGCAGTTTCCTTTCTCCCATCAACAGGATTTGTGATGAACGATCGAATCTCACGTTGCGCATCGGCGCGCCCCGCATGGATATCTCTCTTGATCGGGTGCATCGCGCTCCTTGCATCCGCGAGCGCCGCCCGCGCCGATGGGATTCTCGTCAAGCCCGGCGAGAGCATCGCGTTCATGGGTGATTCCATCACCTCCGCCGGATGGGATTCGCCGACGGGATATGTGCGGCTGATCGTCAGCGCGCTGGAAACAAACGGCATCAAGATCACGCCCATCCCCGCGGGTGTCAGCGGCAACAAGTCCAATGACATGCTCAACCGTCTGGACAACGATGTCATTCAGAAAAAGCCGACGTGGCTGACGCTCAGTTGCGGCGTCAACGATGTCTGGCACGGCGCCGGCGGCATTCCACTCGACCAATACAAACTCAACATCACCAAGATCGTTGACAAGGCACAGGCCGCCGGGATTAAAGTCGTCATTTTGACGGCGACGATGATCGGCGAGGATCAGAAGAACGCGAATAACCAGAAGTTGACGGGATACAACGACTTTCTCCGGCAACTGGCCGCCGAGCGCCATCTCCCGCTCGCCGACCTGGGCGCTATGATGCAGACGGAAATTGCCACGGAAGTCGCGGCCGGATGGAAGCCCAACCACCTCCTGACCATGGATGGTGTGCATATGAATCCGCGCGGCAATGCGCTCATGGCCACGGGCGTTCTCAAGGCATTGGGGCTTGACGACGCTCAGATTGAAAAAGCCAGGGAGGTTTGGCTGGATATCCCCAATGGATGGTCCGCCGAGCTGACTTATCAGGTGAAAATCACCAAGTCACTGACGCTTCGCCAATACATCGCGTTGCAGAAGACATCGCCAAAGGCCAGCGGGGATGGTGTTCTCGAATTGCTCGAACACCTGTATCGCGGTGATTTCGCCTCCGTCTTATCCCCGGACAATCAGAACGGCCTCGAAGCCCTTCAAAAGCGTCTCATGGAGAAACTGGACCAGGACATCGACCAACGGCTCAAACAATGACCACACCCCTGACCCCATCGACATTCAGCGATCTGCGTTATGGCATGATCGTTCACTATGGCCTTTACAGCCTTCTGGAGCGCGGCGAATGGGCCTTGAACCGCGAGCGCATCCCCGCCGCCGAGTATCGCGCGCTGGCGTCGAGGTTTACGGCGGAGAACTTCGATGCCGAAGCGCTCTGCGACCTGGCCGTTGCCGCCGGCATGCGATACATCGTTTTCACCACGATGCATCATGGCGGCTTTCGCCTGTACGACACGAAACTGAGCACCTACGCGCTGAACCATTCGGCCTGTTCCAGGGATTTGACGGGCGAAGTAATCGCCGCCGCCCGCAAGCGTGGCCTGCGGATTGGTCTGTATCACACGCTCAACAGCCTGATCGATGAGCCCACGGCCGTCGATGCGCTGGAGGACCCCGCCGCAAAGCGCATCTTTATTGACAACACCCATGCCCGGATCGAGGAATTGGTCCGTACATACAAGCCATTCGATATCCTCTGGTACGATGGATGGTGGCCGTTCAATGCCGAGGGGTGGGAGTCCGAGGCGATGAATCGCAAGGTGCTCGCCATTCAGCCGGGTACGATCTTCAACGGCCGAAACGGTCTGCCCGGCGACTTCGCCACACCCGAAGGGCATCTCACGGCCCCCAATCCCTGGCGGCCTTGGGAGGCGTGCATGACCCTGAACAACAACTGGGGCTATCATCGCGGCGACCATGACTGGAAAACGCCGGGGCAGGTCGTGGACCTGCTGACCGCCGTCGCCGCCGACCGGGGAAATCTTCTCCTCAACGTCGGCCCGCGCGGGGATGGATCGATCCCCTCCGAAACGACGGATGTCCTCCGAGCTGTCGGCGGATGGTTGCAGTACGCCGGCGAAGGAATCTACAACGCCGATCGTTTCACCTACGGCCTGCAGGCTCGCGGGGATCACCGCGGCGACTGGTGCCATCACGGCCCGTTCACCGCGCGGGGCAATCACCTCTATCTATTCGTCCGCCGCTGGCCGGGCGGCGAGTTTGTTGTCGCCGGTTTGGAATGCAAAGCTTTGAAAGCGACGCTTCTGGGCGAGCGCCCCACCCCGATCACGATGACCCAATCCGGCGAGCGTCTCTTCCTCAGTGGCCTGCCCGATCAATCCCCCGACCCCGTCTGCCCCGTGATCCGCATCGACTGCGACCGCCCGCCAAGCATCTACCTGACCGGCGGCATGCGCATCCCCAAAGTCCCCCACCCGCCGTATGATCCGTGCCCGTCCGATCTGGCGCATGCGTAGAGCGCTGTCCATTTTGGTGTGGCAAACACAAGGCGCCGCGCACGAAGTAAGCGGTTGCGTGAAGGCGCAAAAGCCGCTTACGTCGTGCGCGGCGCCTTAAACCTACTATGCGAGAGCAGCCTGTGCGGGAATACGTGGCACTATTCAAGATGGGTCATGCAAAGCACGGAGAAGAGAATGTGATTCTCTTCTCCGTGTTCCTGTCGAAGCTCTCTGATATATACGAACCTCGCGGATGGCTTGCATCACACGCCAATGGCCTTGCGATGGCGTCGCAGCGTCATCAAGCCGCCAAGCGCCAATATCCCAAGCGATGCCGGCTCGGGAACGGAAGATGCTTGAATTTCATAAATTTGGAGAGCATACGTATAAGAGGCCACAGTTGGATTGCCGGGATCATACCCGGACTTCCCAAAGTCAAACTGGATGGCGGTGGCGCCAGCAGGAATATTCACACTCAGGTCGAAATATTGGTGGCCCTCGCCATCTGCAGTGAAGTTGGCGCTGCCGAGGCTAATGGCAACCGCATCATTGGGATCGCCCGACAAAGTGGGCGTGCCGCCGCTGACGCCAAGAATGGTCACTGGATTGCCATAAGCACCACCACCCGGTGTGCTCGGCGGGTTCCCCCACCAGCCGCCGCTGGTTTCGGTATGAGTTTCTGTGGAATAATGGATGCCTATTTGGGTGGGGGGATTGTTCTGATAGCCGCCAGTTCCTGCATAGATCCGAAACGTCTTGATCGCACCGTATGTACCTTGAACAAAGTGGTCTGGTTGATAGTAACCAGGCGCCTCCGGTGTATTATCCGCTTTGAACCCTTCGGCAGCGACAACCGAAAACAGCATATTTGCAAGGTTTGTTCCGGCACCCCATCCGGTTGATGTGTCACCATCTGCAACCGCAGGGTTTGCAGGATAGGTGACATTGCTACCGGCGGTATATCCCGAACCGCCCCCACCTTGAGGTCCATTGGCGCCATAAATGGGCATGGAGGTCATGTAGTTACCGGGAATCGAAACAATGGCCGCCCCGGCGCTGGATATGCCGACCAATGCCGCACCGGCCAAGGCGCTTACAACACAAGTCAAGGACTTCGTATGCATTGCCGCTCCTTAAAAGTAAGAGATGTCGGATGGAAGCCATTGCACGCATCGTGCCTTCCGTCAGCAGGCGTCCATCCATCGCGCGCTGACGGAACTATCCGTTCACATCGTCGTGGGCTTGCCCCGGCGCCGCACCATAAGGCCCATGGCGCCGATTCCAAGAACACCAAGCGATCCGGGCTCGGGGACGGCGGCCTGCACATCGGCGATGACCATGCCCTGCGTTTCATTGGTCTTAATGGGGTTGTAAATGTCACCAAACTGCAGCGCGACGCTCGTTGCGCCTGCGGGGATGTTCACACCCACGTCAACGTATCGCATGGTGTACCCATCAACACTGACGCCGCTGCTCCCCCCGTTTGTGAACGCGGTCTGGCCGAGCGTCACATAGTCCGTGGTTGGCGTGATCGATATGCCGTTGAGAGATGAGATCGTCACATAGTTGGGATAATTGGTATTCGACCCGTGCATGTCGCCGTTATATGTGTAGGCATCGCTTGGATTCGGGAGAGCGGCAGTCGTGTACGAAATGCGCAATCGCGGCGGTGAGATCACATAATAGGTTCCGTCATCATTGGGATACCGGTTGTCCGCCGCCCAGATGCGGATAAGCTTGATCTCTCCGAAGGTATTTTGAACAAATGTGCCACTGTTGAAATGCCCGGCCGTAAATCCGACATTCATGTAAGTGCTGCGGCCGCTGTCCCAGTGGGTGCTGATGTCGCCGTCGGTAACGGGCGAGTCACCGCCACTCGGGCCTGTAACCCCGCTCCCCCAAGTCATGTCCTGAGGGTTGCTGACATACACCGCATTTGCAGCGGCAGTGCTTTTGAATTCATTGCCTGGAAGTTCATCCAGGATGGCTGCATGAGCCGAGCAAGCCAGCCCGGCCACGCCAGCGACGGCCAATAGCATTGCATGCTTCATATGGATCTCCTCTTCCGATTATTTGAAATGACAAGCTCCAAGTCGGCCGCCATCCATCACGAGTGGCCGTGCATCAACCGGCACAAAACAGCTCGGGCCGCACACGATCATCCGTCTCAAGATGAGATGGAGGTAACAAACTTGAAATGTAGATGGAATCGTTACTTCTCGAAGAAAATCGTCGTCTTGGGCGGCGGCGGCTTTGATTCGTCGACCGAGAACACACCCAACCTCCGATATCGACAAAAACCATACAATATGATCGGTTCGCAGTCAATATTTTTCTCGGAATTTTTGGAGCCTCGTCGATTTGAGGCCCGTTTGCGTCATTCTTTAGACTTGCCCAAACGGGATTTTGCGGATTTGTCGCCGCTGACCATCCTCCGTCCCCCACGACGGCTTGGCCTCAGCCAAATGCCGGCGCCGCGCAACGCGTCCAAATGCCCCGATCCGATGTACGCTGGTCGCACATTCAAACCTT
>CAYTAP010000082.1:0-18060 GCA_964435775.1 uncultured Tepidisphaeraceae bacterium | reverse complement strand
CTGGGAGGGTTCGCCCATGAACCTGAAAAACGGCAAACCGGTTTCGGCGACCACGCGGGCGACGACAACATGCGCCAGAAGAATGAAAGCGACGACGCCCAGCGCCACCGGCCACCAGACGCCGATGGCGATCATCCAGCCGACCATGACGAGAATGCCGAGGAGGACGGCCAGCGCGCTGCTTCGATACGAAGTCGCGCCCCTTCGCTTCTCGGTTGGAGACAGTCCCCGAACCAGGTGTCGAATGGCGAGCATCCATTGCCTGCGCCCGACCCATGCCACGCCGGCGACGAATGCGACACTGGCACCGAGGTGTTGATCGCGCCAGGCGGCGGCGGGGATGTCAAGGCGAAGGGATGCGGTTTCCATCTGCACGAGTTGGGTGAGAAGAAAGATCCCCCACAAACTCAGGCCAACGCGCGCTTGAAGGAAGAAGGTGATGCCGATGAATGTGAAATAGATTGTGTTGCGTTTGACGAGGTAGCCGAGGAAGGACCAAGGCTCTTCGGAGAAGACATCGCGGAGGTCGTAGGTGAGGGGGATTTCGGGAATATGGATGGGGTAATACTGACGCAGGGCGGCGATGCTCTGGATGCAGAACACACTGAGCAGTCCGATCCAGAGCGCGCGGCTCCGGAACAAACCGTTCAGCGCCCTGCCCTGTTCCGGAGGCTCGATGAGGGCGAGCTCCAGTTGGGCCAGGGGGAAGGCCAGGCGCTCGTTGTCGGCCCATTGGCGTCGGAGGATGACGGCCAGGCCAATCAGAGACGCGGCCCATCCCGCAAGGAAGATGCCCCACCCCAACAGCGGCGCGATCCATGCCCGCCAGGGGATCGGTTCGCCTTCCGGGACGCGCTGATAAAAATAGCGCATGACCGGGGAGTGGGTCGGATCGGCCGCCCCGCTGTGGCTGTTGATGCCGTGGACGGCGAAGAGCCAATGCGGTAGGCCAAGCGATTCAAACGCTTTCCAGAAGGGGGGATCGGTTGCGCCAAAATAAAACGGAGCGACGAGTTGCGGGAGAAAGTAGCGGAGCAGTCCCTGGCTGGGAATGGCGCATCCGACGAGCATCATCGCCATCATGACGGCCAGTTCGCCGCTGCTCATCGCCCAGCGCGGCGTCCAGCGATGAAGGGGACCATTGACGAGGACGATCAGGATGAAAAAGCAGAAGATCATCGCCGGCGGGAGATAGCTGCCGACCATGTAAGTATTGAAGACGACGTAATCGTTGTACGGGGTGAGGCCGCATACGATGGCGACGAGGAGGGAACCAATCGTCACGCTGCGGAGGGTGATCGCTCGGCCAGTGGCCGGACCCGCGTCGCCTTGCGCAAGAGGCGGCAGCGGATCGGCGGAAAGAGGTGTGGCCATCAGCCTGCGAAGTATACGCGAAAGGGAACGCGGGGGGTAAATGTTACGAGGTCTTCACAAGTGACCGCTGTAAACGGAAGCGCCATGCGAAGGCGTGGTGAGGTTGGCAACCGGCGCGGATTACTTGCCATTCAGCGACAGATCGATGCTCGTCACGCGGCGATCCTCGGGGCTGACGGGGTGACCTGCTTGCGCGAGGTCACGTTCGGCCATGTGTCGGATGGTCGCGAGGTTGACGTTTCGGCCGGGGCAGTCGGTGGCCTTGGTGTCCCGGTGCCCGATGACGCGATCGGGGGGAATGTGATAGCGGTTCATCAGGAATGCGGTGAGCTTGGCAAGACTTTTCAACTGTGCGGCTGTGGGGCGGTCAATGTCAAAGTTGCCGACGAGGCAAATGCCAATGCCGTATTCATTGAAGCGGTTGTCGGGGGTCTTGGCATGCGCGCCGGTTTTCTGTTTCGGCCACCGCGAACCCACTTCGATCTGCCCGTCGCGGGTGTCGGTGCCGTTGCCGATGACGAAGTCGTACCCGAGTTCATCCCATCCCTTGGCGCGGTGCATCTTATCAAAGCGGGCCGCGCCACCGGCGGCGGTGGCCGAGTGATGGACGACGATCCACCGCCAAGGGCGCTCATGGACGGGAGGGATCCAATTGGAGGGGATGCCGGCCATGCTCACTTGCGGCTGGGGCGTCACCGGCTTGGGTGGGATTTTTTGCGCCATGGTCGGATTGGCCGGTGGTTTCTGTTGGGTCACCGACGGCGGGTTGAACGATGGAGGCGGAAGGGATTCGACCATCATGGCCGTCGGTTCTTGTGCGCAGCCCACCGCGAGCGCGAAGCCCGAAGCCAGCAAAGCCGCGCGGAGCTGCGGGCGCGCGAAGACGCCTGAATAAGTTCGGAAAAGATTCACGATTTCGGCGATTGTGCAATGACCCATCCGTGGCCCCTGTTTTGTGGAAACTACCATCAAAATGAAAAAGCCGGAGCGGGGCGTGGCATCCATACCGACGCCTGAACCAATGGTTGTATCCACTTGGGCAGTGGGTTTCCAGTGTGGTCGGTGGAGAATCGCATATTTTTTGGAGCTTTCAGGGCTCGCGGTTCAGGGTTCAGCCAGCGACGAGCGAAGTCGAGTCGGGTTCAGGGCGCCTTGCGCTTTCATATGGCCGACGCTTCAATTGTTGGGTAGGTCCAGGTGCGCGTGTCGGTAGGCGAGGGGGGATTGTTTGTATTGCCGGCTGAAGGCGCGGCTGAAGGCGTCGCTGCCGGAGTAGCCGACTTTTGTGGCGACATCGCGGACGCTCATGCGGGTGGTGTGAAGCAATCGCGCGGCCTCCTCCAGGCGGACGCGCCGGAGCACCCGGCCGGGGCTTTCGTTCCATTGCTGGGTCAGCTTGCGCGTCAGATGCGAGCGCGAATACCCCACGCGGGCGGCGAAGTTTTTGACGTTTCGCGTCGAGACCAACCGCGAGTCGCGGGGCACCGATGCCAGAATGTTGTGCGCGGGAGAGTAATGGGCATCGACGTATTGCCACCACGCATTCATCCATTGAAAGGTCGCAGCCGACCAGAAATGAATCGGACGGCGCGGCTGTTGATCGACGAGCCGAATCAGCCGCCTCGCCAGCCGCACGGGCTCGCTGCCGGAGGACATTTCCTGAATCGTGCCATAGCGGAGTTGGAGATAATCGAACACCTGAAGCGCCATTTGCCCGGCGACGTTGATCCAGTAGGTGTGCAGCGGGCCATCTTCGTTGGGGCGAAGGAACGATCCGGCGTTGGGCTGGCGCATGAGCAGCGACTGCCCCGCGCCGACGCGGTGCTTCGTCCCATCCAATTGGAAATAAAGCGATCCTTGCAGGACATGGACCCAGCTTCCCTGCGGATGGACGGCGTTGAGAAACTGCGGATGGGGCGGGCTTGGCTCGGTGTGATATTCAGCGCCGCAGGAAAACAGGACAAAGTGCGGCCCGCCGTCGTTGTCACAGATGGGGCGAAGCACGCCGCTGCTGGTATAAGGACGTCGCTTGGACGGTGCGGGGGACGCTGCTTCGATTGCCTGGGTTGCGTGCGACATGAAGCAAATGCTAGCACTCGACAGCACAAATTGCAAAATAGAACACTTATTATGATGCACCTTGGGATGGAACACCAACGGCGGAAGTGTGCGGATTGCAAGGGTAAAACTGGATGAGCGGGATGATTTTAACTAGGCGCGCCGTGAGTTTTTTATTGCCATCGTAGGCGGGAATAAAAATAGGACCAATAATGGCACAAAGCGCCAATTTTAGCACAAAAGATTAGTTGGACAGAGTGATTTGGCAAGTTAAGCTTCGCCAGACAAATCAAAAAGGCCGTGGTGAACACGGTGTTCATCAGGGCAGTGCAGGAATGTTCACTCGAACAGGAGGCATCATGAAGACGGGTATGAAGCGGAATCGGGCGATTGGCGTGGCGGCGGTGGTCGCGGCGACGGCGGCGATGGGATTGTCGGCGTCGGCGGAGGCGGCGATTTTGCTGAACTTCGGAACGATGGTCAGCAATGACACCAACAGCCCCGTTCATGCGATCGGCGGCGTGACGGGGACGAGTTGGAATCTGATTACGTCGGCCGACGTTGGGTCGGGCATCGTTGACGATGCCGGCGGCGCCACGGGCGTTGCCGTCAACCTCGGCAAGGAGAGCGGAGCGGCGACCAAGGTTCTTGATTGGTCGGCAACGGGCTATTCGACCAGCGCCTTGGGCAGCCAGCAGAACGATGGGATTTATGCGGGCAACGCCAAGAGCGGGACGTTTGTCAACAATGGATCGAACTCCAACATATCGATTGGCGTCCGGATCAGCGGCTTAGCCGCCGGGACGTATGACCTCTACATGAACGCCCGGAACACCAACAGCGTCTATCATGAAGGCTTTAATGTCTGGTTCACCACCGTTGCCAATGGTTCGGGCAACACGGATTACAACGCGCTGACGGCACTGACCCTTGCCACGCCAGGTACTCCGGGCGAACTGCTTAATCAGAATCCCAACAGCCCGACCACCTGGGTTTCCGGCGTGAGCTATCTCAAGCATACGTTCACGATCAATGCCGGCGATGACCTGGTTGTGATCGACGAAGGATTTGATGACCCGAGCTGGGATTTCATCAATTCGACCAACGGCAACAGCAGCAATCGCGGCTTCATCAACACGATCGGGATCACGGCGGTTCCGGAACCGGCTTCGATGTCGATCCTCGGTCTCGGTGGGTTGGCGCTCCTGCGTCGGCGTCGCCGAGCTTGATTGGGACGGGCCGGAGGCGGCTTCACTGGTGTGGAATCGTTCTATGATGAAAGACAGGTGCCTTATGTTGAAGCAAGTGGCTTGCGACGGAAAACGGACCTCGAAACGAATAGTCGGTTTCACACTGGTGGAGCTGCTGGTGGTCATCGGGATCATCGCGCTGCTCATTTCGATTTTGATGCCGGCGCTGCAGAAGGCGCGGGCGTCGGCGCTGCGGGTGAGCTGTTTGAGCAACATGCGCCAGTGCGCGATGGCGATGCATCTGTACGCGGTGGACAATCGCGATCGGATTCCCATCGGGTATGACTGGTCGGACAAGACCCGGTCGAACATCCTGTGGGAGACCGTGGGCGCTGCGCCCTGGGGCACCTATTCGCAGTTGGGCTTTTTGTACCCGGCGGGGTACATGAAGTCGCCGCTCGTCTGGTACTGCCCCGCCGAGACGTATGCGATGACCTCGATGTACAACTCCCGTCCGGGCTCGGATTGGAACAACTACAACGCCTGGCCGCCGGGCGATGTGTCCAACAATGACACGCTGATGGGGTATTGGGCTCGTCCGACGACCTCCTGGGATACGGCCGCCATGGCCGCTGGCGCCGCGACGAGCTCCTATATCCCGTCGAACGTGCCTCACATGTCGCAATTGAAGAACCTGGCGATTTTGAGTGAAGGGTACAACCCGCGTGCGGTACTGAGGCGGCATGATACGGGAATGAACGTGGTCTATGCCGACGGATCGGGCATCTGGGTGCCGGTCGATGCGTTCAAGACGGACATGGACAAGGTCGTGTCATTCCCGGCGTACAGTTCGGCGCGAAATGATGCCGTCTACAAAACCTCGCAGCCGCGCAGCGGGTTGTGGGTGACGCTGGACAATGCCAGATGAGGCCGAGGAGGGTGGGGTTGATAACGGATTGGCGCAGCGAGAACACCATTCGTTTGCATTCGTACACCACTGCACAGGAAGGATTTCCGATATGGGCGTTGCAGGAGTAGTCCGCGCTTTGGCCGTAGGCGTAGTGTTGTTGGGAGTTGCATCGACGCCGGCATTGGCGGCGGATTCACCGGCCGCCCAGGCGGATCGGTCATGGGACCCGATGCCCACCTATGGACGGTGGCATTCCTCTCGCATTGGCGGCGGCGGGTATGTGCAGGACGTCGTGCCGAGCGCCACGAACCCGCAGCGATATTACGCGTATGTGGACGTCGGCGGAGTTTATCGAAGCGACGACGGGGGGAATCATTGGCGGATGTTACATGGGACCTTGCCGGCGACTCCAGGCAATTGGTGCGTGCGGGGGATGCTGGTCGATCCGCGTGATGACAACAAGCTGATCATCGCCACGGGCAGTGAATGGGATGTGACCGATGGCATTTATGTTTCCGACGACGCGGGCAAAAGCTGGCGGGCGGTGACATCCAAATTGTTCTTCGATGGCAACGCGCCGAACCATCGGGAGACGGGAACGATCCTGGCGCGCGATCCGAAGAATCCGGATGTGGTGCTGGCCGCCAGCATTGATACGGGGCTTTGGAAGAGCGAGGACAACGGCGCGACGTGGAAGAACATCGGGATGGAGCATTTGTATCCCGATGATCTGAAATACGATCGCAGCAATCCCGATCGGCTTTGGCTGTGCGCCCGCTCGAAGCGGGTGAACTACAACGGCAAGAATCACCCGCTTGAGCAGGGGCTTTTCCGCAGCCTCGATGGGGGAAAGACATGGACCAAGTTGTCGGAGAAGAGCCCGAAGGAGATCGTGCAGGATCCGAAGAATCCGGATCGGCTGTATGGGATCACCAAGGATCCGATGATCAGCGTCAGCGATGATGCCGGTGAGACCTGGCGGCCGCTGAATGATGGGTTGGCGCTCAATCCGGGACACGAGAATTGGACCAATGGCTTTGATTACTTCGCACTGGCCGCCGGTCCTGATTTCATCCTCGTCGGTTCGTCCAATGGAACGATTTACCGGCTTGAACCGGGGCAGACCACCTGGACCAGGGTGCCGAGGGAGAGCATCGACGACGGGGGTTTGCCCCGCGGCAAGCAGGCATGGGGCTGGGCGATGGCGACCATCATCATCGACCCGCACGACGCCAATCACTGGTTCATCACCGACTTCTTCGGCTTGAGCCAGACGCACGACGCCGGGAAGAACTGGAAGATCACCGTCGATGGGATCGAGATCACGGTGGTTCACGCCGTCGTGCAGGATCCGACCGATCCGGGCGTGGTGCATCTGGGCATGGCGGACAACGCGTATTTCAGATCGGATGACGGCGGCGTGCAGTTTCATCGCCATCCCTTTCCCAAGGATGCGATCACCTGCCGCGACATCTCGCTGAGCCCGAAGTTGCCGGCGCGGTTGTACGCCGTCGGGCCGGTGCTGTGGGATCAGAACGTTCGTCAGGTGTATGTGAGCATTGATCGGGGCAACACCTGGGAACGCTCACCGATGCTTGGGCTGCCGAAGATGGACAAGGCGATGTGCGTGAGCATCGCGGTCGATCCAAGCGAGCCTTACACGGCATATCTGACGGTGTCGGGCGATGTGAAGGAAAATGCCGGCGGGATTTATCGCAGTACCGATGGCGCCAAGAGCTGGACATGGATCGGCCAGGGGCTGCCGGAGGGCAAGCCGTTTTCATGGATGATTCCGTGGGCGCAGGGGTCGGAGCTGGCGGTCGGGACCGATGGGACGGTCATCACGATCAGCCGGATCGGGAGTTCGCGCGGGATCTATCGATACGATTCGCAGAAGAAGGAGTGGAGCAAATCGGAGGTGGAGAATCTCGCCGGTTCGCCGAGCGATGTGACGGCCGACTTGCTCACGCCCGGCCGCTTCTTCGTTGCCGCCCGCGATGGGGCGATCTATCGCAGCGATGACAACGGCGCGACGTGGCGCAAGGTGTACGACAAAGGCGCCACGCATGTGGCGACCGATGGCGCAGTGAAAGGGCGCGTGGCCGCCTCGACCAAGGATGGCGTGATCCTGAGCACGGATGGAGGGGAGAAGTGGGAGATGCTCGATCAGGCGCTTCCGGCGCGGGCGTATGGGAACATGCCGGCGTTCATCGGGGAAAGATTGGTCGTCGGATCGAACGGGAGCGGGGCGTTTTGGACGGCGCTCT
Organism: uncultured Tepidisphaeraceae bacterium; assembly: GCA_964435775.1. GTDB lineage: Bacteria > Planctomycetota > Phycisphaerae > Tepidisphaerales > Tepidisphaeraceae > CAYTAP01. The sequence goes on along the minus strand of CAYTAP010000082.1, from coordinate 10,261 downwards.
CGCCGGAGGGGGAGAAGCCGGTGCATGCCAAGGCGATTGAACCGGCCACCTTGCCCGCGGAGATGCAGCAGGGGAAGTCGGCGCCGAAGTTTGAAAACCTGGACCTGAAGGCCGATCCAAACAAGCCCAAGGGATGGTCGGTCTGGACGGCCAGTGGCAAGCTCACGCTCGGACTGACGACATCGACCAAGGTTCCGGGCGCTTCGCTCCTGTCGCTCAAGAGCGTCGATGGACCGGCCAACGGCACGGCCTACCAGGAGTTCGCCGCGACCCGGACGGCGTTTGAGATGCGCGGATTTGCCAAGGCGACGGGGAAGGACCTGAAGATGGCGCAAGTGGCCATCCAGGTGTTTGACGCCGCCGGGAAGCAGATCGCCTGGCTGATCGTGGCGGACGTGCCAAGCTTTGGCGATGGGCGCTGGTTCGAGCAAACCATCTCCCTCCCGGCCGGGGCCAAAGAGTGCAAGCTGGTGGTGGCCATGCAGGGAGAAGGCGAAGTGGAGGTCGGCGCGTTCCACGTGACGGCCAAGCCGTCGGATGTGTTTCCGTGATGATTGATGTTTCAGTCGCGTTGGCGCCCAGGGAGCCGCGCACGAAGTAAGCGGTTTTCGCGGTCGTCACAATACCGTTTACTTTCTTACGCGGTGCCTTCAACCCGCCGCACCAGGGTGGACCTTGACGCAAAAGCGTCCGCCCCCTTCATCCCTCATCCCTCATCCTTCATCCTTCGTCACTTCCCACTTCCCCTTGTGGCTCATTTCCTCGCAACTTGCCGGTTTGTGAAGGATTGGTACAATCTCGGCCTTGCGTGTTTTTCGTCGGATTTCGCCGCCGCGGGCGGCTGTTCCGGCGAATCCTGATTCGATCAGGATTGACCATAGGACCCATAAGGATCAGCCCCATGCCTGCAACTGGAAAGATCACCCAGGTCATCGGTTCGACATTTGACGTTGAGTATCCCGAGCATCAGCTTCCGGCCATTTACAATGCCGTGACGATCAATGCCGAAGAAGCCGGGCAGACCATTCGTCTGACCGGCGAGGTGCAGCAGCACCTGGGCGGGGGGCGCGTGCGGGCGGTGGCGCTGGGGAGCACCGATGGGCTCCGCCGGGGCATGGACTGCGTGGACAGCGGCGCGTCGCTGACGGTTCCCGTCGGGAAGCAGACCCTCGGGCGGGTGTTTAATCTGCTGGGGGAGACGATCGACAATCGCGGGCCGCTGGCAAAGGAGGGGGATCAGGAGATTCCGCGTCGGCCGATCCATCGCGAGCCGCCGGATTTTGAGGACCTGAGCCCCAAGGCCGAGGTGTTTGAGACGGGGATCAAGGTGATCGACCTGCTGACGCCGTTCCTTCGTGGCGGTAAGGCGGGATTGTTCGGCGGGGCGGGTTTGGGCAAGACGGTCGTCATCCAGGAACTGATCGCGCGAATCGCGCAGCAGCATGGCGGATACTCGGTGTTCGCCGGTGTCGGCGAGCGAACCCGCGAGGGTACGGACCTGTGGCTGGAAATGCAGGAAGCGCAGATTGGAAACACGGGCAAGCATGTCATTGATCAGACCGTCATGGTGTTTGGGCAGATGAACGAACCGCCGGGGGCGCGTCTGCGGGTGGCGCTGAGCGCGCTGACGATGGCGGAGTACTTCCGGGATGAAACCGGCGCGGACACGCTGCTGTTCATTGACAACATTTTCCGATTCACCCAGGCGGGCGCGGAGGTGTCAGCGCTGCTTGGGCGAATGCCCAGCGCCGTGGGATATCAGCCGACGCTGGCGACGGAAATGGGCGAACTTCAGGAGCGGATCACCAGCACCAAGCGCGGCGCGATCACGAGCGTGCAGGCGGTGTATGTGCCGGCCGACGACCCGACCGACCCGGCCCCGGCCAACGCCTTCGCCCACCTCGACGCGTTCATTTATCTCGAACGTTCCATCGCCAGCAAGGGCATTTACCCGGCCGTCGATCCGCTGGCTTCCTCCAGCCGCGCCCTGTCGGCCGACATCGTCGGCGAAGAGCATTTCCGCATCGCCCGCCAGGTTCAACAGATGCTTCAGCGCTACCGCGACCTGCAGGACATCATCGCCATTCTCGGCGTCGATGAACTGAGCGAGGAAGACAAGCTGACCGTCAGCCGGGCGCGCAAAATCGAACGATTCTTCAGCCAGCCGTTCTATGTGGCCGAGCAATTCACCGGCAAGAAGGGCGTCTACACCAAGGTTGCCGACACGCTCCGCAGCTTCAATGAGATTTGCAACGGTCAGGCCGATGACCTGCCGGAGCAGGCGTTCCTTTACGTCGGCAGCATTGATGATGTGAGGGAGAAGGCGAAGGAGATGGCGAAGTAGGCGGGAGTAAAGGTTGAAGGGTTGACGCATGGCGCGGTACGCGATTGAGTTTCGCCCGCAGGCGTGGAAAGACCTGGACGCCATTCCTGAGAGAGATGCGCGACGCGTATTGTCCCGTATTGAACGGCTCGCCAATGATCTGGTGGGCGATGTGAAAAAACTGCGGAATTTCTCGCCTGGCTATCGGCTGCGTGTGGGTGATTGGCGGGTGCTATTTGACGTTGACGGCAAGCGAGTGCTCGTCCAATGTGTTCGCAATCGGCGTGATGCCTATGATTGACCAGGAGAAGAGATGTCCACACTTGAATTACATCCAGAAGTGCTAAAAAAGGATGGTCGAAAGCATTCGGTTGTGCTTCCTTACCATGAATATCTGAAAATACAGGAAGAACTTGAGGACCTCGCGGACATTCGCGCGTTGGATGAGGCGCGGAGAATGGATGCCGATCTTCCGGGGATTCCGCTTGCCGAAGTCAAACGCCGGTTGAAGGTTAAGTTTCAGAAGGGCAAGCCAAAGGCCAAGAAGGCCAGCTAATTGCGGGGGGATGCAATTATCCACAACTGTCAGCGGGACAAGGTTCAGGGGAGCCTAAAGCTAGACGATGCCAAGCCCGAACAATGGATCCGGGCCGCCCGCCAGGCGTGTGAGGTTTGAATCACACTTGCTCGTGGAAGAGATGGCAAGACATCCGAGTTCAGCCATGGGGATGTTGCGCTTTCACAACAGCGGCCCGACCATCCGTACGACGCCCTCGAACATATCACGCAACGCGCCGACTTCGCGGACGCCTGTCCGGGCTGAGGCGGAGAGCTCGTCGATCCAATGTTCCGTCGCGGTGATTTCCGGCTTGCTGTGAAGAAAAAGGGCGACTTCGTAGTTGAGGAAGAGGCTGCGCATGTCCATGTTGGCCGAGCCGATGGTGGCGGTGGTGTCGTCCATGAGGACGACCTTGGCATGGACCATGCCGCGGGTGTATTGGACGATTCGGCCGCCGGCCGCCTGGATTTCCCGGAGATAGCTGTTGCGGGCGATATCGGCCAGTCGGTGGTTCGATACCGCCGGCACCACGATACGGACATCGACGCCGCGATGCGCCGCGAGAACCATCGCTTGAGCCAATGCCTCATCGGGCACGAAGTAGGGGGTGACAAGCCACAGTCGATGTCGTGCGGCGAAAATCATCGACAGAAAGGTGTCATAGAGGACATCGCGGCTGATGTCCGGGCCGGAGGGGACGACCTGCGCGATGGCGCCGGGGGAATCGACGGCGGGTGGAGCGGTTGTGACAGGCTCCAGCAATTCGCCTGCGGCATAAGCCCAGTCGGCGCGGAAGATGCGTTCGTATTGGGCGACGGCGGGCCCTTCCAGGATGAACGAGAGGTCAATCCACCGCGTGGTGCTGTGGGTGGGGCCGATGTATTCGTCGGCGATGTTGGTTCCGCCGGCCATGACGCGCCGGCCGTCGGCGATGACGATTTTGCGGTGGTCTCGGAGGTTGGCGCGATTGCGAAACGGGCGATGGATCACACGGTTGAAGAAGGCAACGCGCGCGCCGGCGTCGATCAGCGTGCCGAGGTCTCGCTTGCGGTGTGTGTGCATGGAACCGACGGCGTCGAGCAATACGCGGACCGCAATGCCAGCGCGGGCTCGACTGGCAAGGCGCGCGATGATGTCGCGGCCAACTTCATCGGGGTGAAGGATGAAGGTTTCGATGTCGAGGCGATGCTCGGCCGACTCGATTAAATTGACGAGCGCGTGGTATCCCTCCTGGCCATTGGCGCACAATCGGACACGGTTGCCGCCTGTCGCGCCGGGCATGCCATAGCTTCGCAGTATCTCGTCGATGCCGCCGCCGTTGACGAGCATCCCGGACTCGTTGGACGGCATTTGCATTTCCTCCTTGCCGCCGGCGCCCTTTACTTTTCGCGCGCCGAAGGCGAGGTAAAGCGGCACGCCGACATACGGGACGAGGACGATGATGAGCAGCCAGGCGGCCGTGGCTTGTGGGGTGCGCTTCTGACGAAGCATGTGGGCCATGGCGATACCGGCGAGCAACACGCCGAAAACGAGGGCGAGGTGTGCGGCGATCCAGGCGAATACCATGATGAAGTCTTTGTATCAGATCGCGGGGTAGTCATCCAAAGGCCGGTGAAGGGCGTTTTCGGGTATAGTGGGCCATAGCGTCCATCCAGATCGCTCCTGGCCCCGCGATGGTGGGAGAGGGGGCGCGGGATATTTTCCTCTTCGCAGACGGGGTTCTACAATCCGATGTGATTGAGGCAACGTAATTGAAAGGCATTCATGGCGTTTTCACCGATTCCAGAAATTATCGAAGAGCTCAAGGCCGGACGAATGATCGTCCTGGTTGATGACGAGGACCGTGAGAACGAGGGGGATCTCGTCATTGCCGCCGAGCATTGCACGCCGGCGGCGATCAATTTCATGGTGACCCATGCGCGCGGTGTCGTTTGCCTGGCATTGACGGCCGAGCAGTGCGACAAGCTCCAACTGCATCCACAGGCCGACCACAACACGGCGCAGCTCGGGACGGCGTTCACTGTAACCGTCGATGCCCATCCGCGGTTTGGGGTGAGCACCGGCGTCAGCGCGCGGGATCGCGCGGCTACGATTCAGGTGGCCATCGCCGCCGACGCCCAGCCGCAGGACCTGCTCCGGCCGGGGCATATCAACCCGCTGCGCTGCCGCGATGGGGGCGTGCTCGTTCGCGCGGGGCAGACCGAAGGCAGCGTCGATCTGGCTCGACTCGCGGGACTCAAGCCGGCGGCGGTCATTTGCGAGATCATGCGGGCTGATGGGGAAATGGCGCGTCGGCCGGAGCTTGAGGCGTTTTGCCAGGAACATCAGATCAAGATGTGTACGATTGCCGATCTGATCAGCTATCGCCTCAAGCGGGAACAATTCGTCAAGCGGATCGAAAGTATCACGTTGCCGACACGGTGGGGCGTGTTTCAACTCATCGCGTATCAAAGCGCTGTCGATCCGCAGCCGCACTTGGCGCTCTGCAAGGGACGCGTTGGTGATCTGGACGCCGAGGGACGCGTGATTGTTCACGAAGAGCCGGTGCTCGTTCGCGTTCACAGCGAATGCCTGACGGGTGATGTGTTTGGGTCGGGCCGATGCGATTGCGGCGATCAACTGGGCACTGCGATGCAAATGATTGAGCAGGCCGGGAAAGGTGCGCTGATTTACCTGCGCCAGGAGGGGCGCGGAATCGGCCTGGCCAACAAGCTGCACGCGTACTCATTGCAGGAGAAGGGACTGGATACGGTTGAAGCGAATGTCAAACTCGGGCTTCCGGTTGATAAGCGCGACTATGGGATCGGCAGCCAGATTCTGCGTGATCTGGGCTTGCGCAAATTGCGGGTGATGACCAACAACCCCAAGAAGATCTATGGTCTTGATGGATTTGGATTGCAGGTGGTCGAGGAAGTTCCGATCCGCATCGAGCCGGGGGAATACAACAAGAAGTACCTTGAGACGAAGAAGAAAAAGATGGGGCATCGGTTGTAGGGAACAACACCAGTCACGCACGCAGTAAGCGAACGGCGGATGCACCACTTACCGCAGGCACGGCTCCTGGATGGCATCTGCTCGCACATTGACCGTATTCGCAAACCAACGAACGAAAGAGGCGGCGTGGATGACGCCGCCTCTTTCGTTCATTGGTTGTCAGGGCCTGGCGATTACCGCACCATCTCCCCCGGCAAAAACCCTTCGAGCTTCCGCGCCCGCACCGGGTGCTGGAGCTTGCGGATCGCCTTGGCTTCAACCTGCCGGACGCGCTCCCGCGTCACTTTGAAGATTCGGCCCACTTCTTCCAGCGTGTAGGTATAACCATCGCCGATGCCGTAACGGAGCTTGATGATCTCGCGCTCACGGTAAGTCAGCGTCTTGAGCACCTGCTCGATCTTGTCCTTGAGCATTTCCTGCGTGGCGCTGTCCACGGGGTTGTCGGCCTTTTCGTCCTCGATGAAGTCGCCGAAGTAGCTGTCCTCCGATTCGCCGACCGGGCGATCGAGCGAGATCGGATGGCGACTGATCTTCAAGACCCGTCGCGTTTCGCCGACACTCATCTTGGCGCGCTTGGCGGTTTCCTCGATGGTCGGTTCGCGCCCCAGTTCCTGCATGAGCTGCTTGCTGATGTTCCGCAGCTTGCTCATCGTTTCGATCATGTGGACGGGGATGCGGATCGTGCGGGCGTGGTCCGCGATGGCGCGGGTGATCGCCTGGCGAATCCACCACGTCGCGTAGGTGCTGAACTTGTAGCCGCGACGGTATTCGTACTTGTCCACCGCGCGCATCAGACCGGTGTTCCCTTCCTGAATGATGTCGAGGAAGGACAGGCCGCGGTTGCGGTATTTTTTGGCGATGGAGACGACCAGGCGCAGGTTGCCGCCTGAAAGCTTTCGCTTGGCATCCTCATATTTGTTGTAAATCTTGCGAACCGCCACCACGCGGCGATGCAGGTCCTGGGCGTTTTCGAGGACAAGGTCCTCCAGGCCGGAGAGCTCCTGCTCACAGACCTCCAGATCCTCGCCGGGATCCTTCATTTTCTTCAATTCCTCGATCCGCTGCTCAAGCTCGACCATCTTGGTGCTGATACTCGACAGCTTCTTCATCAAGGGCGTCACCTTGCTCGTGCGCAGTGACAATTCCTCAAGCAGTTTGACGCTGCGGCGGCGGCGGCGGCGGATCGCCAATAAAAGCCCTTCGAGCTCCTTCTTCACCTTCACGGTACGCAGCCCGGTCCAGTCGTCGCGGTTGCGGTCAAGCATCCGGCGGACGCTGTCGAGGTTGAGGGGAATCCGCTGGCCGATGGTGCCTTTGTCCGCCTGGTTTTCGGCGGTGGAGATCTTCATCGTGCGGTCGAAGGGGAGGTTGCCCTCATCGACCTGCTGGAGAATTTCCACTGCGCTTTGAAGGCAGTAGTCGCTCTCGAGCACCTTGCTGCGGAAAATCTTGCGGAAGATTTCGATGCGCTTGGCCAGACCGATCTCCTGTTCGCGGGTGAGCAGGGGGATTTCGCCCATCTGGGTGAGGTACATCCGGACGGGGTCATCGATCCGCTTGGTCGAAGCCTCGGCGAGCTCGGCTTCGAGATTGAGATCGATTTCCTCCCCGTCGTCGAGGACGATTTCCTCGGCGTCCTTGGCTTTGGCCGAGGGCTTGGTCTTGGGGCTTTTCTGATATTCGCCGATGTCGGCCTCGTCGATGAGCTTGATGCCCATCTCGTCGATCATCATGAGCAGCGAATCGAGCTTGTCGGGGGATACGACTTCGTCCGGCAGGCGGTCGTTGAGTTCCTCATACGTGAGGTATCCGCGCGACGTGCCCATCGCGAGCAGCGCGTTGACGCGCGAATCGACTTCTTCCTGTGATCCCGATCCAATAAGAGGCGTTTCCATAAACAATTCTTCCTGCAGCCAAGTTCAACACTCGCTCAATTGACCCCGCCGGCTGGCCAAGGCCTCGGGGACATTCCCGAGCCCTGCAACGAGCAGCGAACCCAACCGTTATTCAATTTTTCTGCTTGTCCGTTGTCCGTTGTCCGTGGTCCGTTGTTCGTTGTTTTCTCTTGTAGGGTCCGTGGTACTCCGCGGACCATTGTTGCCATCATTCAGATGGTCCGCGGAGTACCACGGACCCTACAAAACTGACCACTGACACCATTCCATTATGACCCAAAACGCCGGACCGGGCCGAGCCGGTGGAGATTTGGTTGATTATTTTTCGCAAACTCCCGAAGCCGCGCGATTTCTTCCTCCGCTGTCACCGGCTCATCTTTTGTTCGTCGCAGCGCCGTCAGGTATTTTTTTTCCTCCCGCAGTCGGCGAACCTCATGCAGATGATTGATGGCGCCCTGCATCGCCATGTCCATATCCCCCATCGCTTCAGCCTCCTGGAGCAACTCAACGCCCATCATCCCCAGACCCAGTGATTCGAGGATGCCTATGAACTCTCTGAATACCGGTTCGCCCTCATCGCGTTGATGGTTCCAATACGTCTCGGCCAGCCTCCTGGTTTGCTCATCCGTAAAATCATCCAGCGACACATGCCGCTGTGTCTCAAGCCATCTGGCAGGCTCGGCCAGAAGGATGCCGAGAATCGTCTGCTCGGCGCGAAGCTGCCCGGTTACGGGGCGCCGCGAGTCGGACGACGAGTCTTGGGCAGCGTCCGCGGTATCCGTGTAGCCGCCCGTCAGTTCCGACGGCACAGGCGCTGGGGCGCTCAATGTCCGCCGCCTGGCCCCGTCGCCTCGGACAGTTCCGAATCGGCGAGGCGGGCGGGCGGGCTTGAATCGCCTGTGGAGCTCCTCCATCGGAATTTCAAGCAATCGGCTTACGCGCGCCAGCGCCGAGCCCCATCGCATTGTATCGACCGGGCCGGAACCGCGCGCCTGTGCAAGTACCTGCAAATACGCCTCGGCCGCCTTCTGCTGGCCGGTCAGATCACCGGCCTCGGATGCAAATCGCCGCGACAGCGCGCTCCATGTGTAGGACAGGGCATCGGTCGCTTTTTCCAGCACTTGCTCGAACGCCGCCGCGCCATGCTTGAGCAGAAACTCGTCGGGATCGAGCCCATCGGGCAGCGATGCGATCGCGATCTCCACCGGCTGGCGAAGGAACAACTCAATGACCCTGTCCACCGCGGTTTCTCCGGCGGTGTCGGGATCAAATAGCAGGACGATCCGATCTGCAAATCGCTTGAGCAGCCCAACGTGCTGTTCGGTCATCGCGGTTCCGAGGATGGAGACCACGTTGGTGATTCCAAACTGGTGCGCCATGACGACGTCGGCGTATCCCTCAACCACGGTCACGCGGCGGGTTTCCACGATCCGGCTTTTGGCCAGGTCCAGGCCGAAGACGCAGCGGCTTTTGGAGAACAGCGGGGTCTCCGGGCTGTTGAGGTACTTCGCCGGGTCCTGGGAGTCGGGCATCACGCGCCCGCCGAATGCGATGATCCGTCCCATTTCATCGCGAATGGGGAAGATCAAACGATTGCGGAAGGTGTCGTAGTAGCCGTCGCCGCGCTGGTTGGCTTTGACGAGGCCTCCCAGAGCCAACTGCCCTGGTGGATACTTTCGACCGACCGGGCTGTTCAACAGCGCATTCCACGAGTCGGGCGCAAAACCAATCTGAAATCGTTTGACCGATTCAGCGTTGACTTGTCGCTTCGCCAGATAGGCGCGTGCGGCCTGACCCTGCTGCGGGTCGGACAACAATTTTTCAAAGAACGAACACGCCGCCGAGTGGGCGTCGAGCAGCATTTGCCGCTCACCAGCATTGGTCTTGGCGCCGCCGAATTGCGGCATTTCCAATCCAGCTTGATGTCCCAATAACCTCAGGGCATCCTTAAATTCGACGCGATCGCGTTCGATGACGAAGTCGATCGCATTGCCATGTTTCTTGCATCCGAAGCAGTGATAAAACTGCTTGTCGGGACTGACGTGAAACGACGGCGTTTTTTCACTGTGAAACGGACAAAGCCCGACATAATCCTTGCCGCGTCGTTTCAACGCGACGCTCTGACCAATCAACTGGATGATATCAGTGGCGGCAAGCACCTGCGATCTAAAGTCGCTCGATGAATTGCCTTGACTGAAAGCTGACGACATCACGTTTTTCGATCCTCCGCATCCGGCCTGTGCATAGCCGGCCGCATCGCGCGTCAGGATCCCGCATACACCATCGCCGATCCTTATATTATTGGCACTCAAGTCCGGTCGGCAACTTTTGCGCCACCGGCTAAGCATAGCTACCATAAGGCTTAAGGACCATTGGCGGATGTCGAACCCCGCAAATATAGCACGGGATATGCAGGGGGTCAAATAAGGCGACTAAAAAATAGGATGTAATATCATGTCAATAATGACGTTAGGACATGCTGATCAACTC
>CAYTAP010000081.1:0-18321 GCA_964435775.1 uncultured Tepidisphaeraceae bacterium | reverse complement strand
AGTACTAGCAAGTGACGTGCGAGTACTAGCAGGTGACGTGCGAGGACTGGCAAGTGACGCGCGAGTACTAACAGGTGACGTGCGAGGCCTGTCAAGTGATGGGCGAGGACAGACAAGGAAATCGAAAGGGGATGGGAGTCCTGGCCGCACCCGCCGGGGCCGCCCCCCGCGCCTCCCCGTTCCGAGGGGTGAAAAGACTCCCATCCCCCCGCATTGGTCCGTCCCCGTGCATTCGCCGGGATGCCCGGGTTGCCATCCCGGGCCGCGCGGTTACACTCGCCAAGGCACAAGGAGAACGCATGCGACGCGCCCCATCACCTGTTGCGGCCAGACCAAATATCGAGAACGGTTTTGCCGTCACGCTTGTTCGGGAAATGGATGATGTGAGGAATCTGCGCGCGCCGCGACGGAAGAAAATTGCGTTCGGATGGTATGGGGGGAAGTTCAGCCATCTCGATTGGTTGCTGCCGTTGTTGCCGGAGTGTCACCACTACTGTGAGCCGTTCGCCGGTTCCGCCGCCGTTTTGCTGAATCGCCCGCCATCACCCGTTGAAACATACAACGATCTTGATGGCGAGGTGGTCAATTTCTTCCGCATCCTGCGCGATCAATCGGAGGAGCTCGTCCGTCGGATCGGCTTGACCCCCTTTTCACGCGAAGAGTTCTCCATCGCCTGCGGATCGCAGCCGTACGATCTGGACGACATGGAGCGGGCGCGGCGTTTTTTCATCCGGGCGCGGCAGGTGAGAACGGGGCTGGCCCAGACGGCATCGCTCGGGCGGTGGGCCAATTGCAAAAACACGACAAGGGCCGGGATGAGCGGCGTGGTGTCCCGATGGCAGGGGAGTGTTGAAGCCTTGCCGGGGATCGCGGATCGGCTGTTGCGCGTTCAGATTGAAAATCGCCCGGCGCTGGAGTTGATCGACCTGTATGATGAGAAGGGAACGCTCTTCTATTGTGATCCGCCATATGTCCATGGCAGCCGGGGCGACAGCAAGGCGTATGGATACGAGCTCACGGATGATGAACATGAATGCCTTGCCGCGAAGCTTCACGGGGTCAAGGGGCGCGTCGCGGTGTCGGGGTACCAATCCGATTTGTACGAGATGCTGTTCAAAGGGTGGAGGCGCATTGATGCGCCGATCAAGCAGGCGCACTCCGTCAAGCAGCCCCGCCAGGAATCCTTGTGGGTGAACTTTTGAACGAACCGGACGATGCGATCAAACTGGGTGAACTGGTGCGGGGCCACCTTGCATCCGAGTGGCTTTTCGTCAACACCGGCGCTGTGCCCACCGGGGTCGATGCGGCCGTCCGCGATGCCGTTCACCGATCCATCAACTCCAGGACCAAAACCTATCGATATGTTCTTCCCACGCAGCTGCTTTCCAAACTGGCGCGGCCGGAATTGGATTGCAGGAGCGTGCAGGCGGGCTCCGGTCTCGCCGGCGCCTTCGACGCCCGCAGCATTTGTCACGGCGTGATCGTGCCCTTCGACCGTGAAAACCACAATGTGCTCGGCGGATCAGCCGAACCGTACCTGAACAATCCATTGAGGATCCCCGCAATCCAACCCGCCGCGCGGCCGGCCCAGAAAGACAAGGATGGATTCGACGACCTGATGAAGGTGCTCGATTATGCCCAGGCCCATCCGCAAAAAATCGTTGGCCTCGTTCGTGAGGTGTTGAACGCGGTCAAGGATCGGCTCGCCATGGTGTCCATCACCTACCCGGTGCCCAATCGAGCCAGCTTGCAACAAACCCGCGCCACCGTTCGGGATTTCCTCAATGATCGGACGGGTGGATTGCGTTTGCAGGCCGTCGCCGTGGCGATCTTCCGCGTCATCGGCATTCGCTTTCATTTGTTCAATGAAGTTCGCGCGGGAAACGTGAACGCCGCCGATGCGAGCACCCGAAGCGCCGCCGACCTTGAGTGCGTCGATGAGTCCGGGGCAATCGTCATGGCGGTCGAGGTCAAGGATCGGCAACTTGAATTGCGGCATATCCAGGACAAACTGCCGGCGGCGCGGGAAAAGGGCATCCGTGAACTGCTGTTTCTCGTGCAAGGGGGCGCCGCCGATGATGATGCGCAGCGCGTCACGGACGCCATTGGCCGCGAGTTCGTGACTGGCCAGAACCTCTATGTCCTTGAATGGGAGGAGTTCATGGGGTCATGCCTCGTGTTGTTCGGCGAGGCCGGTCGTCGCGAGTTCCTGCAGCAGGTTGGCAGGGAAATGGATGTGCAAAAGGCCGACATCAAGCATCGACGACGGTGGGCCGCGCTGCTCGCTACGATCTGAAGTGAAGCTGACCGGAGGAATGTGGGAAACCCGAGGGTGGGCAAAGCCAAGAGGGACGGGAATCGTTTCGTTGGCGCGTGTCGCGGCGACCGGCAGGCAATCCAGAACATCGAACATCCAACAAGCGAGCATCCACGCCGAACGATCAAACCTCACTCCCCCCCCGCAAGAGGCCGAAGAACCGCTTCGTGGCCTTCGTGTCCTCGTGGTTTCGTGGTTCAATCCGCATCTGGCCTTCGCGCCTTCGCGGCTTCGCGTGAACCACTTTGTGCCTTCGAGCCTTTGTGGCGCATCGCATTCTCCGCGTTCTCCGCGTCTCCGCGGTGAATCCCGCTTTCCCCTCCGTGCCCTCCGTGGTGAACTCCCCCGCCCCCTTCCTCACCCCACCGCCTCATCCCGCGCCCGCACCTGTTTTTCTGCGTGATAGGAGCTGCGGACGAGCGGGCCGGATTCGACGTGGCGCAGGCCCTTGTCCTCCCCGCGGATTTTCCATTCGCGGAACTCCTCGGGCGTCACCCAGCGCTCGACGGGCAGGTGTTTGAGCGTCGGCTGGAGGTATTGGCCGAGCGTCAGGATTTCGCAGCCGATGGCGACCAGGTCATCGAGCACGCGGTCGATCTCATCGGCCTCCTCGCCCAGGCCGAGCATCATGCCGGTCTTCGTGACCAGTCCCTGCTCTTTGGCGATCTGGAGCAGCTTGAGCGAGCGGTGATACTTCGCCTGCGGGCGCACGCGATGGTAGAGGCGCGGGACCGTCTCCATGTTGTGGTTGAGAATCTCCGGCTTCTCATCAAGCACAAGCTGCAAGGCCTCCCAGTTGCCGGCGAAGTCGGGGATGAGCACCTCGACATTGGTGCCGGGGGACTGGAGGCGGATCTGGCGGATTGTCTCCGCCCAGACGGCCGCGCCGCCGTCCTTGAGTTCATCGCGGTTGACGCTGGTGATGACGGCGTGCCCCAGCCCCATCGCGGCCACCGCTTCCCCCACCCGCCGCGGCTCATCGAGATCAAGCGTCGGCGGGCGGCCGGTCTTGATGTGGCAGAATCCGCACGAGCGCGTGCAGACATCGCCGAGGATCATGAGCGTCGCGGTCCCCGCGCTCCAGCATTCGCCCATGTTCGGACATTTGGCCGACTGGCAGACCGTGTGCAGCTTCTGGTCGTTGACGAGGTTGAGCAGGCGCGAATACTCCGCGCCGCCGGGCATTTTCATCTTGAGCCACGACGGCTTGCGGGCGTGCGGGCGATCTTCCTGTTCGGTGGCCGATAGAACGTTCAGGGTGATACTCATGGCAATGGCCGATCATAGGAGACACCCGCGTCGATGTATATGGGGCGACAAGGGAGTGCCCGCTGCTGCCGATGGACATTGGAGGGCGTTGCTCCCGCAACGCCGTGGCGTCGCGGGAGCGACGCCCTCCATCCCCATGTTGATACGCTCCAATGGATGTACAAGCCGGGCGCGGTTCCTATACTCCCATCCATGCCCGTACGGATTCTATGCCTTGGTGATATCGTCGGCCGGCCGGGGCGGACGGTGCTTCATCAGAAACTGCCGCAGCTCGTCAAAGAGCGCGGGGTTCATCTCGTCATCGCCAACGCCGAGAACATCGCCGGCGGTTCGGGGATCACGCCAAGCCTGTTCAACAAGATTCGTTCCTACGGCGTCGATGTCGTCACCCTTGGCGATCACGCCTTTCGCCGCAACGACATCATCCCCCTCTTAAAAACGTCCGATCGAATCATCCGCCCGGCCAATCTGTCCCCCGAGGCGGCCGGCAACGGCTCAACTGTCGTCCACATCGAAGCGGGCGACGATCACCCGGCCTTCTCCGTCGGCGTGTTCACGCTGCTCGGGCGAATCTTCGTCAACCTCCCGGCCGACGATCCCTTCCGCGCCGCCAATCGCCTGCTCACGCAGTTTCCCTCCCATGTCCGCATCATCATCGGCGAGATTCACGCCGAGGCGACGAGCGAGAAGGTGGCGATGGGCCATTGGCTCGACGGGCGCTGCTCGCTCGTCTTCGGAACCCACACCCACATCCCCACCGCCGACGCCACGATTCTTCCCGGCGGCACGGGGTACATCAGCGACCTGGGCATGACCGGGCCATATGACTCGGTCCTCGGCCGGCGCAAGGAGCGGGTGTTGCAATACATGACCACCGCGATGCCCCAGCCCTTCGACGTCGCCACCGGCGATGTCCGCCTCTGCGGCGTGCTCGCGGAGATCGACGAAAACAGCGGCAAAACGCTCGCCATCGAACGCATCGAAGTCAAAGGCGCGGATGCCGATGCCGCGTATGATGCGGACGATGGAAGGCGCGGCAGGGGAGGGGAGTGAGGGGTGGACAGTGGGAATGTGGAACGATGAATGGGAAGAGAGTCGGCAGTGGGTAGTGGGCAGTGGGCAGTCGCCAGTCGGCAGTCGGACAAAATCAAATCTTTCTCCTTCTTCACTGCCTACCGCCTACTGCCTACTGCATGCTCACGATCCGCCGTGCGATTCAAGTTGAGGCGTCATCCATGATCCAACGCAATTGACCAGCCCCAATCACCCATGCACATCGCCTACATCACAACCCTCTACTTCGCGCTCGTGCTTCTCATGCTCGCGGGGCTGGCGCTGAACCTGATGAGCCTCCCCGGCTTGTGGGTGATGTTCTTCTCCACGTTCGTGTACGCCTGGGTGACGGGGTTTGTCTACATCTCCTGGGTCGGCCTGCTCGTGCTGCTCATCCTGTGCGCCCTGGCGGAACTGGGGGAAACGCTCCTCGGCGGGGCGGCCGCCAAGAAGGCCGGCGGCTCCACCCGCGCCGCGCTGGCCGCCTTGCTCGGAGGTGTTCTGGGCGCGTTCTTCCTGACATTCGGCCTGTTCATCATCGGAACCGTCCTCGGCGCGGTGCTGGGCGCGTTCGCCGGGGCGATGCTCGCCGAATTGACCGTCAACGCCGACGCCCTCCACTCGGCGCGCGTCGGCTACGCCGCCGCCAAAGGCCGACTTCTCGCCACGTTCATCAAAATGGGCTTCGGTTTCCTCGTCCTGATCGTCGGGCTGATCCTCGCCATTCCCATCGGCGGAACAACGGCCCCCTCAGCGCCAAACAACCCTCTCTCGCCCGCCTCCCGTCCTTCGACCGCCCCTTCAACAACACCCCCTCCGACTCGCGAGCCCTGAGCCTGTCCCCAGGGCAACGCATTTGCAAGCGCCACTTCTTCCCCTCTCCCGTTGAACCCACCGGGGGAGGGCAGGGAGGGGGTCTTTCGCGGAGAACCGAGCCGGCCCCCTCCCCAACCCTCCCCCGCGAGTACGCGGGAGAGGGAGAAAATCGCATATGCGCTGGCCCTGAGCCTGTCCCTTATTCGCCGGTCAATCTACTTGGCTATATTACGGTGTAAGGTAGGATATGCCGCCATCGCATAACCGCTTGGTTCGTGCGCGGCTCCTTGAATCCGCTCCACCAAAGTGGATTGCGCTCTACCATTCGCGGCCAATCGAGGTGGGTTTTTGGAAAGGACGGCACGAACGAAAAGGGCAAAAGACGGCAAGCGCCGGTTGGGCGAGCGGCTTGTGGCGGAGTTTTCCGAGCTTCGGGATACGCTTCGCGCCGACAAGCCCGTGGAAAAGCGGTACACGGTGCGAACGGTGGCGTTGGATTTAAGCCCCAGGGAATATGATGCGGAAGCGGTGCGGGCGATCAGACTGTCCTTGGGCGTCAGCCAGGCGGTGTTCGCCGATTTGCTGGGCGTGTCAAGCGATTTGGTCGCCGCATGGGAGCAGTGCAACCGCACACCAAGGGGACCGGTTTGCCGCTTGCTGGAACTGATGGAAATGGATCGCACTCGCTGGCTTCAAGTATTGGAGCAGGGTTTTTCGCGCAAAGCCAAATCGGCCTGACGGGACATGCTTTCATGTGCGTTGTTTCGCACCTATGCGCGTAATCAAAACCTAATCCGAGCTACCCCGCCTTGGACTGCTTTCGCGCAGCCGTCTCCGCCACAACGCCCAAATTGCGGAAGCGTTCATACCTTCGTTCCAGAACGTTTTCGATCTTGCAGCGCTTGAGGTCGCGCAGGGTCTTGGAGATGTATTGTTCGATCGAATGGGCCGCGGCGCTTGGGTCGCGGTGGGCGCCGCCGAGGGGTTCGGGGATAATCTGATCGACCACGCCCAGGTGTTTCAATTCCTTGCTCGTCAACTTCAGCGACTCGGCCAGTTGCGGGGCGGCGTCATTATTCTTAAATAGAATGGCTGAGCACGCTTCCGGGGAGATCACCGAGTACCACGCATATTGCATGATCGCCACGCGGTCGGCGATGCCGATGCCGAGCGCGCCGCCTGAGCCGCCTTCGCCGGTGACAATGCTTAGAATCGGCGTTCGCAGGCGCGACATCTCCAGAAGATTTCGAGCGATGGATTCGGCCTGCCCGCGTTCTTCCGCGCCGATGCCGGGATACGCCCCCTTGGTGTCAATCAGCGTGACGACCGGCAGCCCGAACTTCTCGGCCAATTTCATGCAGCGCAGTGCCTTGCGATACCCCTCCGGATGCGCCAGTCCGAAATAACACGCCACCTTTTCCTTCGTGTCCTTCCCCTTGTAATGCCCGATGAGCATCACCTTGTGCCCGGCCAGCCGGGCCAGGCCGCACTTGATCGCCGGATCATCCCCAAACTGACGGTCGCCATGAATTTCCCGGAATTCCCGGCAAAACAAATCCGTATAGTCCTTGAACGTCGGCCGATCCGGATGTCGAGCCACCTGCACGATTTCCCATGCCGAAAGCTTGTCATACGTTTTGCGAATCAGCGACGTGTAGTTGCCCCGCAGTTGCCGCAATTCCTTGGCATAGTCAAACTGCTTTTGCCCCTGCATCGCTTCGAGCTCGTAAATCTGTTGTTCGAGGCGTGCGAGCGGTTTTTCAAACTCCAGCAACACGCGCGTCGGGCGTTTGCCGGACAATGATGTCGCGGCGGAAGTGTCAGCGGTTTCAACGGCGAGTGCGGTTTCTGTCATGAGTCAATCAACCGATCCCAAACGAATCGGCCTCCTTCAATTCCTGACGTTCCTTCAACCACCCGCGCCAGAGCGCATGGTCCGATCGGCGAATGGTCGCCGAGGCTTTTGGCCTCCCCTTCGTCGGAAGCGAATACAAATACGTTAGGTTGTTCCAACCCGGACAGCAAGTGCGGGGTTGTTTGAAGTCATCCTCGCCGCTACCGCCAGCATCCGCTTACGGGTATTATCGGACCATGCAATTCAGCCGCTTGAGCATTCTAGGGGTCGGGCTCCTTGGCGGGTCTATCGGACTGGCCGTCAAGTCGATCGTAAGCAACTGTAAAATAATAGGTTATGGCCATAGACAAACCACCCTCGACACTGCGCTGTCCATCGGCGCGATCGACGAGGGTTGTGACGACCTGGCTTCTGCGGTTCGGGATGCCGATCTGGTCATCCTATGCACCCCGGTGGGGCTCTTTGATTCGCTCACGGCCGAGCTCGTCCCCCATCTCAAGCCCGGCGCGGTCGTGACGGATGTCGGAAGCACCAAGCGGAGCATCGTCCGGTCGGCTGAGCGGTTGATGCCTCCCCATGCCCATTTCGTCGCCAGCCACCCGATCGCCGGCAGCGAGAAGAGGGGGGTCGAGTTTGCCAGCGCCGATCTCTTCCAGCAAGCGCTTTGCATCACCACCCCCACACCGCGGACCAACCCCGGCGCTTTGGAGCAAGTTGAGGCCTTCTGGCGAGAGCTGGGCATGCGCCTGATCCGGCTCTCACCGGAGGAGCACGACCACACGCTGGCCGAGGTGAGCCATCTCCCCCATGCCCTGGCCGCCATCATGGTCCATTTACCGACCGACCCGGCCATGAAGCTCGTCGGCAAGGGATTTTTGGACCTCACAAGAATTGCCGGTGGCGACGGCGGCCTGTGGCGCGATATCTTTCTGGACAACCGCGACAACCTCGTCGCCGGTCTGGAACTTGCGCAGAAACAGATCGTACGATTGCAGGAAATGCTCGAACGGGGCGACGGCGACGCCTTGAGAAAATGGCTGGACCAGGCGGCGTCGCGTCGTGGCGTATTAATGAACCAGAAGCCGAGGTAAACTCATTGCGGTAAGCCCCGCATCCGTGTGCGACAACATGCCGCATGGGAATCATTGGTGAAGAGGGCGCGCGTCGTGTTAAAAGGCGTCATTGCACCGCTGGAGATCGTTCACACCCTTTGGCGTTGAATCTTCATGAGCACATCTGATCAACACGCCCCTGTCGCCGGTTCGCCGTTGCGATACAACGCGCCGCTTCATTGGCTGGCCATCCTGACGGCGTGCGCGACGTTCCCGCTCATCTTCATGGGAGGCCTCGTCACCAGCCACGGCGCGGGGATGGCGGTACCCGATTGGCCCAACAGTTTTGGTTACAACATGTTTCTGTTTCCGCCGAAGCTCTGGATCGGCGGCATTTTCTATGAGCATGTCCACCGACTCATGGGAACCGTCGTCGGATTTCTCTCCATTCTCCTCGTCGCATGGGCGTTTTACAGCGAAAAGCGAGGCCGGCGCGTCTGGCTCAGCCTCATCGTCCTGGGCTGCGTGATCGTCCAAGGCGTCCTCGGCGGCCTGCGCGTCGTCATGGTCGATTTGAATCTCGCCGTCGTGCATGGCTGCTTCGCCCAGGCTTTCTTCTGCCTGACCATCGCCATGTGCATCTACACCTCGCGCTGGTGGATCACCGTCCAGCCTCAGTTTCAAGCGAAGTCGCGGAAGCTCGTTCGTCTGGCGATCCTCACCGTTGGTGTGATCTATCTGCAACTGGTGGCCGGGGCGTTGATGCGCCACTTCGGGGCGGGGTTGGCGATTCCTGACCTTCCGCTGGCGTATGGGAAGGTCATCCCGCCGACCAACGCCGCTGAACTGGCTCATGCCAATCAGGAGCGGGCGTATGATCTGAACCTGCCCCGCGTGACCCTCGGGCAGATTTGGCTCCACTTTTCGCACCGCATCGGCGCGATCCTCGTCACGGGCTTTGTGCTGGCGCTGTGCGGCGTGGTATTGATGCAGCATCGCCACGAGAAGGCGCTGTTCACACTGGCGGTCTTGATGCTGGTCATTCTCACGGTTCAGATTACATTGGGCGTCCTGACCGTCCTTGATCGCAAGCCCGCCGACATCGCCAGCGCCCATGTGGCGGTCGGGGCCTTGCTCCTGGCGACGGCGTTTGCGACGGCGATGCGCTCGGTGCATCTGTTCCCGCGCCATCGAGCGGTCCCGGCGATGGATCAGACCGAGCCCCGTCGTGAGCCTGTGCCGGTATTGTAGGGTCCGCCCCGCGGACCATTGATTGGGGATAACGCATAAGATGGTCCGCAGGGCGGACCCTACAGAACGTTTCCGAAGGGTTCAGCAGAGCGGTTGAGGATTATTTTAAGGATTTCCCATACAAATGCGTCGCCGGTTTGTCGGCGGCCAGTGGATCAGACATGAATACTGCCTCGGACATCAAAGATTTCGACTCCCCCATGATCGATTCGGCCTCTGAGTTGCGCCTCGAGCCGTCCATGGCGATCCCCGCACGTTGTTCCGCCTCCGGCGACGCGCGTCATTCCCGCCTGGTGGATTACTACGAGTTGACCAAGCCGCGGATGAATTTCCTGATCGTCATCACCACGATGGTTGGTTACTACATGGCCGCCGGAGTGTCACAGGATCCCTGGCAGTGGCTGGCGCTCTTTCATGTGATGCTGGGCACCGCGATGACCGCCTCCTCGGCGTGCGTCTTCAACCAATTGATCGAGCGCCACTACGACGCCCTCATGCCCCGCACCGCCGACCGCCCCCTCCCCGGCGGCCGACTCTCCCCCGGCGAGGTCCTTCGCTTTGGCCTGGTCCTCGGAATCGGCGGCGTCGCTTATCTCACGCTTTTTGTCAACGTGCTCACCGCCGCCCTGGGCGCCTTCACGCTTCTGAGCTACGTCTTCATCTACACCCCCATGAAACGGAAATCGACGCTCAACACGATCGTCGGCGCCGTCCCCGGCGCGATCCCGCCGGTCATGGGTTGGACCGCCTATCACAACGCCCTGACCCCCGAAGCGCTCGCCCTCTTCGCGATCTTGTTCGTCTGGCAGATTCCCCATTTCCTGGCCATTGCGATCCTTTACTGCAAGGACTACGCCGCCGGTGGCTACAAGATGCTCCCCGTCGTCGATCCGGGGCTTCACGCCACCGTGCGACAGATCATCATCTATTCATTGGCGCTGATTCCCGTTTCCATCGTTCCCGTCGCCATTGGTATGGCCGGGGCGTTTTACCTTGTGTCGGCGACCGTGCTCGGGCTGGGCTTCCTCGCCTTCGGCCTCCAGTGCGCACGAACCAAGACCCGCGCCGATGCCCGCAAACTCTTTTTTGCGTCCATCATTTACCTGCCCCTGCTCCTGGCATTCATGATGATCAACAGGCTTTAGTGTCCCATCACACCCACAACTTCCGATGGGGATTGACCCTCGGGGCGCACTGTCTCCCTACCCTGATGCTGGCGTTGCTGATGCTCGGTGGCTGCTCCGACCGCAGCGATTCCAAGCCCGCGCAAGCTCCCGTTCCCCTCGGCCACGGCGTCATCGAAGGGCGGATCGCGTTCAAGGGCACGCCGCCCAAATTAAGCCCGGCCCGCGATGCGATGTGCGGATCAACAAAGGAAAAGATCACCGATGAATCCGTGGTGATCAATCCCAACGGCACGCTGAAAAACGTGCTCGTCTATCTCAAGGATGCCCCCCCGGCCGGGAAGGGGGCGGATCGTTCGCCGGTCGTTCTCGACCAGGTTGGGTGCGTCTACAAGCCCCACATGATCGCCCTGCAAACCGGCCAGACGCTGCATGTGCTCAACAGCGATCCGACGATCCACAACGTCCACGTCACCAGCTCGCGCAACCCCGCGAAGAACATCGCGATGCCCTCCGACAAGGACACATACGATTTCTCCTTCGATCAGCCGGAAATTTTCACGATCAAATGTGATGTCCATCCCTGGATGGTGTGTCACGTCGGCGTCTTCCCCAACCCCTTCTTCGCCGTGACCGACGACACCGGCGCCTTCACGATCAAGGACATTCCCGCGGGAACGTACACCCTCGTCGCCCATCAGGAACGCCTGGGCGACATGGAACAAACCATCACCGTGACCGACGCCGCCCCCGCAAAGGCGACTTTCACTTATGCCCCGCCGGGGGAGAAATGATTTGATCACCGGCGATTGAATGCGCCACGGGCGGTGGGGGTAAGGATGAAGGATGAAGGATGAAGGATGAAGGATGAGAAGATTCCATGTGGAAGTGATAGGGAGCAGAAAATAGTGTGCGCGCATTGTTCTTTTCATCCTTCATCCTTCATCCTTCATCCTTACCAACCGCAGCGGTGCGTTGCATCCGAATAAAAATCACCCTCTTACTGAACACCCCCCATGCCCGAATCCATCGTCCATGTCGATCATCTTTCCCACGACTACGGCCAGCGCCGCGCCCTCAGCGACGTCTCCTTCGACGTCCACGCCGGCGAAATCTTCGGCTTCCTCGGCCCCAATGGCTCGGGCAAGACAACCCTCTTCCGCATCCTCTCCACGTTGATCCCCCTGCGCGCCGGCCAGGTGAGCATGCTCGGGTATGATCTGTCCGCCCAGCGCGATGAGATTCGCAAACACATCGGCGTCGTCTTCCAATCCCCCAGCCTCGACAAGCAACTGACCGCGTACGAAAACCTCTTTCACCACGGCCATCTGTACGGCCTGCGCGGCAAAGACCTCCAAGACCGCATCAGCCAGATGCTGTCGCGGGTCAACCTCGCGGATCGCGTCAACGATCGCGTCGGCCTGTTTTCCGGCGGGATGCGCCGGCGGGTGGAACTGGCCAAGGGATTGCTCAACCGTCCACGCATCCTCCTGCTCGATGAGCCGAGCACCGGCCTGGACCCCGGCGCGCGGATCGACCTGTGGCGCTATCTCCGCGAAATCCGATGTCGATGGCACGACGATC
This sequence comes from uncultured Tepidisphaeraceae bacterium, assembly GCA_964435775.1. Lineage (GTDB taxonomy): Bacteria > Planctomycetota > Phycisphaerae > Tepidisphaerales > Tepidisphaeraceae > CAYTAP01. Next base: position 6,000 of record CAYTAP010000081.1, on the reverse strand, counting down.
CTCGTCACGACCCACCTGATGGATGAGGCCGAGCATTGCAGCCGACTGGCGATCATGCACCAGGGCAAAAAGCTCGCGTGCGACACCCCCGACACGCTCAAGCAATCCATCGGCGGCGACGTCATCACCCTCTCCAGCCCCTCCCCATCCCAATTAAAGCTGGATCTCAAATCCCGCTTCGCCGTCGAGGCCGACGAGGTCGACAAAACCCTCAGCATCGAACGCCAGCGCGGCCACGAGTTCATCCCCGACCTCATCGAAGCCTTCCCCGGCCAAATCGACTCCGTCTCCCTCGGCAAACCCACCCTCGAAGACGTCTTCATCCGAGTCACCGGCCACGGCCTCCGCCAAGACCCCCACCCCGGCGAAGAGGAAAAACCCGCCACGAAGGGCCGCGGGCACTGAGGAGAAAATTCACCGCCGAGACGCACAGGACGCGGAGAACCCGTAGGGTGGGCCTTGGCCCACCTCGATCGTGGAGCGCGTCGCAATCGGTGGGCCGAGGCCCAACCTACATGCTTTTACGGCTCAATCCTCGCCGCGGCCGGGTGCGGTCGGGTCCCCCGGCAGGCGGGGTATTTTGGGCAGCCCCAGAAACGCGAACCGGCATGAGGTCCTTTGCGGGCCGTGCGCAGGATCATCTCTGACCCGCACGAAGGGCAGCGTGGCGAGGGTACAGGGGGTGAGGATGCGCGCGACGACGATGCGGAGAACGTCGGCCGCTGTTGCCCGGGGTGCGGTTGGGACGGTCCTTGGCACTCTCTTATCAGCTCCGCCAGTTGAGGGCCATCAACCAGTTGAATCCTGTCGCTGCCGGCGGCAAAGCGGCGTGCGGCGTTGGTGAAGCGGCCGGATGTCACCACGATCCCGCCGGTTGCTTTTTCTGCTGCAACGACGCCGAGAAGTTCACGCACGGTCGGCGCGCCGACGGTGTACGCTTTCCATTGCTTGCACTGAACCAGCAGCGTCTCTCCCGGGCGGGTCAGTCGGATGTCCACGCCGCCGTCACCTGAGGCGGCGCCGGTGACCTGTGCAACATATCCCCTGCGGCGGTAGGCCTCGGCGACGAGCAATTCCAGCTCACGCCAAGTGAGTTGGCGGATGCTGCCAATGCTGTCCTGCCGATCCAGCAATCGGCGATTCGACAGCTTCGAGACTTCTGCGATGATCCAGACGACCAGCACTGCCCCTGCGGCAAACCAGGAAACCATGGGGAGCGTCGGTCGCAGAATGATGCCGATATCGAACCCGTTATGCTTGTCCGGCAGCAAGGCTGGAAACAGGTAGCGGAACAGCCAGAATACGGCCACAGCCAGCAGCGGCCCCACCCACGCTGGCGCCTGCTTCAGCAGATCGAAAAGATCATCCAGCAGCGAGTCGTCTTGTCGCTTGGGCATGACCTTGCTTCTCCCCGTCAATAAAGGTTTCCGTCACGATCCGGTCCTGCACCTGGTCGGGAGCGCCGTCGATCATCTTCGTGATCGGGCCGTGGTACCGCAACTGATCCCCCGTTTAATACTACACCGCTACAAGAGTGGCCAGCGACACTTTTTCATTTACCGCAGGCCCAGAGGTCATTACTCAGTAGCTGACAATGACAATCGATGGTGTCAGAGGGATAAGGTGTGGGCTTCCCCGCGAATGGTGGGCGCGGGAAAGGGCGGCATAATGGCCGTCCATGACGGAGGTCCAATATACCGACCGCACAACCTAACCCTTCGTGTCTTCGAGTCTTTTCGCCCAACCTTTTATCTCCTCCGCGCTCTCCGCGTCTCGGCGGTGAATCTGTCTCTCCGCCTCGTCCCGGCGAACGGACCGCCCCAATTCCCTTCCGCCCTCATCTGCGATATCGTCCCACCAACAAGGAGCATTCATCATGAAGATCGCGGTCATGCCCGGCGATGGCGTCGGGAAGGAAGTGGTTCCCGAGGGGCTGAAGGTTCTCAAGCAGGTGGCCAAGCAATTCGGCTTCACGTATAGCACCACCGATTACCCATTCGGGGCGGAGCATTATCTGGAGACGGGCATTACGTTGCCGGATTCCGCGCTGAAGGAGCTCGCGGATCATGACGCGATCCTCTTCGGCGCTGTCGGCGCCGATCCTCGCGGCAACGCCCGCATCCCACAGGGGCTGATCGAAACCGACATCCTGCTCAAGCTGCGCTTCGAGCTTGATCAATACATCAACCTCCGCCCGACCAAGCTGCTGCCCGGCGTCCCCACGCCGCTGGCCAACGTGCAACCGGGCGACATCGACATGGTGATCGTCCGGGAAAACACCGAGGGTTTGTATTGCCAGAACGGCGGATTTCTCTACAAAAACACGCCGCACGAAGTCGCCAATCAGATCGAGGTGACGACTCGCCACGGCGTCGAGCGGGCCATTCGTTATGCCTTCGAATACGCCAAGGACTTCGGCCGAAAGAAGGTGAGCCTCGTCGCCAAGACCAACGTTCTGCGCTTCGCGCACAATCTCTGGCTGCGGGCGTTCGAGGAGATCAAGAAGGAATATCCAACGCTGGAAACGGATTATCACCACGTCGATGCCTGCACGATGTACATGGTGACCAAGCCGAAGATTTACGATGTGATCGTGACGACCAACATGTTCGGCGACATCATCACCGACCTTGGCGCCGCGATCCAGGGTGGCATGGGCATGGCCGCCAGCGGCAACCTGAACCCGACCCGGCAGGCCGCCAGCATGTTCGAACCCGTCCACGGCAGCGCCCCCGACATCGCCGGCAAGGGCCTGGCCAACCCCATCGCCACATTCCTCAGCGTGGCGATGATGCTCGACTATCTCCATCAACCCAAAGCCGCCGCCGCGATCAACAACGCCTGCCGCGCCGTGGTCGCCGACAAGTCCAACCACACCCGCGACCTCCACGGCCAGGCGAGCACGCAACAGGTGACCGAAGCGGTCCTGGCGGCATTGGGTTCTTGAAACAGGGTGGAAGAAAGTTCACCACGGAGGGCACGGAGAACACGGAGAAAAAAAACACGCCACGAAGACAAGAAGGCACAAAGAGATGATTGGTCAAGGACGGCAACGGATAAATGAGCATCCTTTTTTGAAATTTAGACATTGAAGTGGTTGAAGTAACGAAGCGGCGTTCCTCGCCGCGCGCTTCTTCGTGTCTTTGAGTCTTTGTGGCTCATGCCTCTTCTTCCTCCGTGTTCTCCGTGCCCTCCGTGGTGCACCTTTTTCGCTGTGAATTGGGCAACGTGATTCCACGGGCGGGTTATCCTAAGATGTGTCATCTATGACAGAAAAAATCGTCATTATCGGATCGGGCCTGGCCGCTTGGACTTGTGCGATATACGCGGCTCGGGCCAGTCTCAAACCGCTTGTTTATGAAGGGGCCATTTCCGAGGAAAACCGCCTGCGCGGCACGCTGCCGCTGGGGCAGTTGAACCTGACGACGGAGGTGGAGAACTTCCCCGGCTTTCCCGAGGGAATCCAAGGTCCGGAGCTGATGGTTCGCGCCCGCGAGCAGGCCGTCCGCTTTGGCACGCGCGTCGTCACCGAAGACATCGCCTCGGTCGATCTCAAGCAGCGTCCCTTCGTTCTCACCGACAGCCAGGGCGATACCGTGCGCGCGCATGCGCTCGTCGTCGCCACGGGGGCAAGCGCCAATTACCTCGGGCTGGAGTCGGAGGAGAAGTTCAAGAACCACGGCGTCTCCGCGTGCGCGGTGTGCGATGGCGCGCTGCCGCGATTCCGCAATCAGCCGCTGGTTGTGGTCGGCGGAGGCGACACCGCCGCCGAGGAGGGGCATTATCTCACCAAATACGCGAGCGAAATTCTCCTTGTCCACCGTCGCGATGCCCTTCGCGCCAGTCCGATCATGTCCAAGCGCATCCTCGAACATCCCAAGGTGCGCCCGGTCTGGGACTCGGTGGTGGAAGAGGTCGTCGGTGATGAAAAGCAGGGGATGACCGGCGTGCATGTGAAAAACGTCAAGGATGGCAAGACGCAGCATCTCAAGGCCGCCGGCATGTTCGTCGCCATCGGGCATACCCCCAACACGCGTTTCCTCGACGGCCAACTTGACCTCGATCCGCACGGCTTCATCTGCCTGACCGACCCCTATCGCACCTACACAAGCGTGGAGGGCGTCTTTGCCGCCGGTGATGTGGCCGATCCGGTCTACAAGCAGGCGATCACCGCCGCGGGCATGGGATGCAAAGCGGCGATCGACGCCGAGCGCTGGTTGGCGGCCCAGCCTGATCGGTGATGGCAGCACCATTTTGGGCATACCGGCCTTTGTTTGGAGGGCGTCGCTCCCGCAACGCCGAGGCGGCGGAGGACCGCCGCCCTCCAATCGATTTTGTGGTCCTCTTGTCATACAGGGGGGTCAACCGGTATACTCTTCGATTCGCACTATTTTGAGAAATTGGAGAGCGCATGGCCGTGAAGCTGAGATTGAAACGATTGGGTCGCACGAATCACCCTTTTTACCGGTTGAACGCGATGGATTCGCGCTCGCCGCGCGATGGGCGCGTCATTGAGGAGCTTGGTTTTTACGATCCGGTCAACAAGGACAAGAGCAAGCAGTTTGTCGCCAAGCTTGATCGCTGCAAGCACTGGCTGGATCAGGGCGCGATTCCATCGGAAACGGTGTCGTCGCTGCTGAAGCGCAATGGCTTGGAGCACAAGCAGTTGCGCTTGCCAAAGCCCGGCAAGCCCAAGGTTGTGGCCACGCCCGAAGCGGATAAAGCCGCAGCACCGACGACCTGATTTTTGCGCCCGGAAATTGCTGGCGTTGCTTCACCCCCGCGTGGTAGGCTGTCGCATTGCGTCGTGTATGGAAAAGAGGGGCGGCGGGGGTTGGATGGATCCAGAATCGCGTGGGTGAGCGGGCCGCGGGATGCCGATGCGGATTGATATTCTGACGCTCTTTCCGGAGATGTTTTCGCCGATCCTGGGCACGAGCATCCCCAAACGGGCGGCCGATAAAGGGCTCGTCGAGTATCGGTTGATCAACATTCGGGATTTTGCGACAGACGCGCATAAATCCGTGGATGATAAGCCGTTCGGCGGCGGGCCCGGCATGGTGATGATCTGCCCGACGATATTTGATGCCGTCGAGGCCGCCGAAAAAGAGGATGATCGCCCCGCCAGGCGGATTTTGCTCAGCCCACAGGGCAGGGTATTCGACCAGGCGCTGGCGGAGTCGCTGGCGAGCGAGGAGCGCTTGCTCCTGATCGCCGGGCACTATGAAGGGTTTGACGAAAGGATCATTGAAGGGCTCGCGCCCGAGGAAATTAGCATCGGGGATTATGTCCTCAGCGGCGGCGAGTTGGCGGCGATGGTGGTGGTCGATGCCGTGGTTCGGCTTCTTCCCGGCGTGCTGGGAGATGATGCCAGCTCGGTGGATGAAACCTTCGCCGATGGTTTGATCGAATATCCGCAGTACACCCGCCCGCGGGAGTTTAGGGGCATGGGTGTGCCGGAGATTCTGCTGAGCGGCAACCATGCCGCGATAGCGAAATGGCGGTTGGAGCAGCGAAAATGCCGCACCCGCCAGCGCCGGCCGGATTTGTGGCAGGCATACGAAACACGAAAGTCGGACGAGAACAAGTAACAATCAAAGGTTTGGAACAGTTATATTCGGGAGTTGGTCATGTCGCAGAACAAAATCATTGAAGCCGTTGAGCAGTCGTCGTTGAAGAAGGATGTCCCGCAGTTTGACATCGGCGACACGGTCGACGTGGCGATTCGAATCGTTGAGGGGGAAAAGACCCGCATGCAGGTCTTCTCCGGCACGGTCATCATGCGAAAAGGTCGGGGGATCAACGAGACGTTCACCGTCCGCCGGATCGTCAACAACGAAGGCGTGGAGCGCATTCTTCCGCTTCATTCGCCGCTGGTTCAGTCGATCACCGTCAAGCGCAGCGGCGAATCGCGCCGCTCCAAGCTCTACTACCTCCGCGACCGCGTCGGCAAGGCCGTCCGCCTTACGGAAAAGCGCAAGACCAGGAAGGACGACGCCA
>CAYTAP010000080.1:0-18393 GCA_964435775.1 uncultured Tepidisphaeraceae bacterium | reverse complement strand
ACGGCCAGCTTCCCATTGGTGATCGTGATGCGCTGACCATTGGCAGGTGGCGTGACGTTCGTGAACGTGGGCATGGGCAAGTCCTTTGTGTGAATGAAGATACGTTGCCTGGGTTCAATCCCTCAGGCGCAAGCCTCCGACCATGGCCAAGGTACGACGGCGCCTGGCTGCGGAAGCCTCGACGAAAGCTATCGGTGGGGGGGGATCATGTCAATCACCCGATGGTGAACGGATCGCGGTCGGCTTGGCTGATGGAAAGTTGAAGCGGCGGGATGCGCTTTTCAATTTCTTCCTTGAGGCGATTCAGCGAAGGGCGTTCGCTGTTGGAATGGAGTGTGCAAAGGACGGTCATGCCCACGGCCGTCGCCGCCAGGGCATCGTGGTGACGAAGTTCGCCTGTGAGATAGACATCCGCCTTTTGTGCGATGGCCGAGCAGAGCAACCCGCTTCCCGCGCCGGCACAACACGCGGCACTGGACGCCGAGCCTGTGGTGGGTCCGGCGATGAGCAATTGCGACAGCCCCAGTGATCTTTTAACACGGTCGATCAAGTCAGCGCGATCGACCGCCGGCGTGAGCTCGCCGATCCGTCCGATCCCGTCCGATCCGGGCGGCATCGCGGGCTTGAACAGATCAAACGCAGGCTCCTCGTACGGATGAACCATGCGAAGGGTGTGGATGATCCGCCCGACATCGGCGACGGGGATCAGCATTTCCAGCCGCGCCTCGGCGACGCGCTCGAGTTGGTCGATCCGTCCGATGGTCGGGTTCGCACCGGCGTGCGGCTTGAAGGTGCCCGTTCCCGAAGCGCGGAATGAGCAGTGGGTGTAATGACCGATCTGCCCGGCCCCGGCGTTGAACAGCGCATCGCTGACCGTCTCCACGTGATCTTCGGGAACAAAGACGACGAGCTTGTAGTGCGATGATTCAGCCTCGGCCGCCCGCAGTGGACGCCGCGTGGTCAGCCCCAGCGAATCCGCCAGAAGATCGTTCGCGCCGCCCGATGCCACATCCCATGCGGTGTGCGGGCTATACAGCGCAATGCCGCGGCGGATCGCATCAAAGACAAGATTGCCCGCGCGAAGATGCTTGATCGCACGAAAAAGCGGCGGGTGATACGCGATGACCGCCTGGGCGTCCAGTGCCGCCGCCTCGTCGGCCACGGCGGCAGTGTAATCAATGGTGAGCAATGCCCGGCGGATTGGTTGCGCTGGATCACCCGCGAGCAACCCCACATTGTCCCACTCCTCCGCGTATCGAGTGGGGGCGATCTCTTCCATGACGGCGATCAAGTCTTTGAGGTGCATGAGCTTGTCCGTTGTTTGTTGTCCGTTGTCCGTTGTCGGTGCTTCATTGTTCGTTGTCCATTGCGAGCGCCTTGTATTTGCCACTGACAACTGACCACTGACAACGGACAACGGACCAAGCATACCTATCCCAACGCGGCGCAATTCACAACCAATGTACAACCGCCGGCAGCTTCCTATGATTTACGGACATGGACATCAATCTGATTACGCTGGGTCTGGGCAATTCGCGGCTGGCGATTGGCGCTTTTGTCGCGGGCAAGCTCGAATACGTCAATCGCGTGCCGCTGGAGCGAAAGAGCGACTGGCCGGGTGCAATTGCCGAGGCGTGGAAGCTTGTGGAATCGTCCGAAACCCCCGCCATCGCCGGCGTGAGCGTCAATCCGCCCCTGCTTGAATCGTTGGAATACGCCGTGCATAAAGCCACCCGTCAGCATGTGCGGTGGGTGGGACGCGAGATTGAATCGCCGATGAAGGTGCTTACCGAAAATCCACGGGCGACCGGCATGGATCGCGTCCTGGCTCTGGCGGCCGCGTATGAACAGATGGGCAAGGCGTGTGTCGTCGTCGATGCCGGGACGGCCATCACCGTCAACGTCTGCAACGATCAAGGCGAGTTCCTCGGCGGGGCGATCGCCCCCGGCATCGGCATGATGCTGCGGGCGATGCACGAGCAAACCGCCGGGCTTCCAGAGGTCGCCTTCGCCGTGCCGGAAGGATTGATCGGGCGCTCGACCGACCAGGCGATGCTGCATGGCGTGTATCATGGCGCGCGGGGCATGGTGAAGGAACTGGTGGAGAATTACGCGACGGAATTGGGAACCTGGCCGGACCTGATCGCCACCGGCGGCGACGCCAATCGTCTCTTTGAAGGGTGGGAGCTTGTTCATGCGATCTCGCCGGACCTGGGGCTGTATGGAATCGCGCTGGCGTACGCCGAGCATCTGCTCAAGCGGGACGCCGACGAATGACGGCGGCCAACCAGGTCATGCTCCTCACGCCGCCGGGGGCCGGCGCCATCGCCGTGGTGCGGCTGGCCGGGCCGCTGGTAACGGGATTCCTGGCGAAACATTTCTCCCAGCGGATTGCCGTCGGCCAGTGCGTGCATGGAGAGCTGCGCGACCATGACCAGGTGATTGACGATCCGGTCATTGTGCGAGTCTCAACCGATGTCGCCGACATTAATCTTCACGGCGGTGTCTGGGTCGTCCGCGTTGTGATCGACCTCGCCACGCATGCGGGGTTTGCGCTCGTCTCCACGCACTCGGAGACCGAGCTTCCGGCGTTGGCGGTGGATGGTCGAAACACATTGGAGCGGGAGATGCTTCAATCGCTCCCGTTGGCGCGGTCGGAATTGGCGGTGCAGGCGCTCTTGAATCAGCCGCGGGCATGGCGGGAACTGGAGCACCTGCCGGAGGAAGCGAGGCGCGATGCGTTGAGTGAGATCGTGGCCGACGAGGCGTTGTGGCGGCTCTTGCATCCGCCGCGCGTGGCGATCATCGGACCGGCCAATGTGGGAAAATCAACGCTTGCCAATCAACTCTTCGCGCAGGAACGTTCCATCACCGCCGACTTGCCCGGCACGACCCGCGACTGGGTGGGGGAGATGGCGCTGGTCAACGGGCTGCCGATCCTGCTGGTGGATACGCCGGGGATGCGCCAAACCGCCGATGCCATCGAGCGGCGGGCCATCGACCGCGCCGGCGATGAAGTGCGCCGGGCGGATCTGGTCATTCTCGTTTTCGATGCGTCGATGCCCCTGACAATCGAGGAGCAAGCGCTGTATGAAAAATATCCTCGCGCCCTGATCGTCGCCAACAAGTCCGACCGTGCACCCGATGGCGCAGCTTATCCCTTCCCGGCCATCCCCACGGTGGCCACGACCGGCCAGGGCATCAGTGCGCTTGGCGAACAGATCGCCGCGCATTTCGGATGTGACGATCTCGACGTGCGCCGTCCGCGCTGGTGGACCAAAGAGCAGCAAACGCGCCTGTCGGAATCCTGATTTTGTATGGTCTGCCCTACTCCGCGGACCATTGTTCCAATCGCGGCAATGGTCCGCGGAGTACCACGGACCATACAAATGCGACGGATGCTCCCCCATTCAGCATGCACCTCTTCCTTCATCCCTCATCCTTCATCCTTCATCCTTATTCTTCAATGCCCCATGAACGAAAGCCTCGCGATATCCTGATAGGTCACGAGAAGGAACACGCCAAGGATCAGCGCCAGCCCCACGATCTGCGCGATGGATTGTGTCCTGGCCGACACCGGTTTGCCCTTGAGCTTTTCGATGATGAGGAACGTGAACAGCCCGCCATCGACGATCGGGATCGGCAGGAAGTTGACCACCGCCAGGTTTGCGCTGATCATCGACAAAAACCAGATCAGCCAGTCCGTCCCCTTGTCGGCGAACTTGGTCCCGGCCGTGAAAATGCCCACCGGCCCCATCATGTTTTGATACGACACCGACCCCTGCACCATCCGCTGGATGGTCACATAAAACTGAAGCAGGAAATCGCGCGTCTCGGTCACGCCCCAGGCGGCGGCGACCAGCGGGTTGGGCGCCTTTCGCGGCTCGATCCGCTCGTGCAGTTGAAGGTTGACGCCCAGCCGATAATCCGCAATCGCGGCGATCTGCTGCTGGGTCAGAACAAGCGAATAGGTGTGGGCCGCGCCATCGACGCTCGCCTTGATCTTCATCGGTTGGTCCGGCGTTGCGCCGGCGAACGCCTGTTGCACATCAAACCATGAATTGATCGGTCTGCCGTCGATGCTTTGCAGCGCCGCGCCCGCCGGGATGCCCGCCACTTGCGCCGGCGTTTGCTCATCGGCGCGGCTGGCAACCGATGCGACCACCGCATGCGAATCATCAAACCCAAGTCCGATCCCCAGGCCGTACCGCACATTCCCGTTGGCGTCGCGGGCGATGCGGAGGTTGGGCTTGAGATCGCTGATCGTCAGTTCCTTGCCATCGCGCAGGATGAGCATCGAAACCGTGGCGCCCTGCTGGCCGGCGCGATTGAGCTTGTCGATCAACGTGTTCGTATCCGGGTTGCTGACCGTCGCATCCTTGTCCATGATCTTGAGGATCACATCGCCGGGCACGAGCTTGTTCAGCGCGCTCGACGAGGGATCGATCGTCGTGACGGTTGTCCGCGGCGACATCCCGCCAAAAGTCAGCGGCCGTTCGCCGAACAGGCGGTCGAAATGGGGATGCACCGCCACATGGCGAATCTCGCCATCGGCCGATGTCACCGTGAGTTCGACGGGCTTGCCATGCGAATCCTGCACGGGATTCTCGAAAATGTAAAACTGGTCGATCGTCACATCCCGGCCATTGACCTGCGTGATCACATCGCCCGGGCGCACGTCCAGGATGTCGGCCGGGAGCGACGCCTTGAGCTTGTCGATCTGCTTGAACTCGTCCCCCGCCAGCTTGGGATCAATGCCGCGCAACTCGCGCGGCTGCTCGATGCCGAGCATCAAAAAGCTCTTGGAATCCGGCGACGAACGGCGCGGCGTGATGAACAGCCGTTCCTTGGTCCCATCGCGTCGCTGGACATACAACGGCACGCGGTCCCCCTCCTTCACCAGCGCCGCGTTCAACGCAATCTTGGTGAAGTCATGCTGCCACTTGCCGTCGAACATCAGGATGCGGTCGCCGACCTGCAGGGGGTCGAGTTTTCCGGCTTCATTAACCGTGTACTGCGCCGGCGAACCCGGCACGATCCCGCCCACCAAGGCCGGCGGGGCGTTGAAGCCCATCATGAAGATGACCATGAACCCGATCGCCGCGAGGATGACGTTCATCACCACCCCGGCCGACACGATGATCATCCGCTTGCCGACCGACTGGCGATTGAACGCCCTCGGATTCTCGGAGGTCGCCTTAGCCTTGAGAACATCCTGGCCCAGCATCTTGACGTAGCCGCCCAGCGGGATCCAGTTGAGGCGATATTCAGTTTCCCCCATTCCTGTCGGCGTCTGGAGAGCGGCGGCGGCGGGTTCGGCTGATCCGCCGGCGGCTTGAGCCTTTTCGGCGGCTTGGGCGCGCTCATTGAGAATCTGCTCGTATTCCTTGTTCGTTGAGCCAAACCGAAAGCCGAGCCCCTTGCGCCATGAGCAGATTGCCTGCCCAAACCCCACCGCGAATTGCTCCACCTGCACGCCGCACCACTTGGCCGCCAGAAAGTGTCCCAGCTCATGCCAGAAAATGACAAAGCCAAAGCCGACGACGAGCAGCACAATATTCAAAATGGATATCATCATTCGCAGTTTCCGATAACCTTCGGATCAGGACGACGTCGGCAGCGACGATCCCGCCGCTTCCCGCGCCCACCGATCCGCTTCCAATAGATCGTCCAGCGACGGGTCCGACTGCACCCGATGGCGGGCGATTGTACCCTCGATCAGGGTCGAAATCTCCGCAAACCCGATCCGTTCACTCAAAAACGCCTCCACGGCGACCTCATTGGCCGCGTTGAGCACCGCGCCCAGCGTGCCGCCCCGCTCGGCGACATCATAGGCCAGCCGCAGCGCGGGAAAGCGTTCAAAATCCGGCGGTTCAAAATGGAGCGAAAACGGATGCGTCAGGTCCAATCGCCGACTGACGCCATCCGTCCGTTCCGGGTGGGTCAGGGCATATTGAATCGGCGTCCTCATATCCGGCGGGGAAAGCTGCGCGATGACCGATCCATCCACGAACTCAACCATCGAATGAACCACCGATTCGGGGTGAACGACGATTTCCACCTGCCGCGGTTCCAGATCAAACAGCCAGCACGCTTCGATGACCTCCAGCGCCTTGTTGAACATCGTCGCCGAATCGATGGAGATCTTGGTGCCCATCCGCCAGGTGGGGTGATTGAGGGCGTCGGCCACCGTCGCGCGGCGCATTTGGTCGGCCGTCGCATTGCGAAACGGCCCGCCGCTGGCGGTCAGGATGACCCGTCGCACTTCCGACCGTCGCCCCGCGAGCATCGCCTGGAAAATGGCGGAATGCTCGGAATCGACCGGCAATATCGGCACGTTTCGTCGCCGGGCTTCCGGGATGACCAGCGACCCGGCAACCACGAGCGATTCCTTGTTCGCCAGCGCCAGTGTCTTGCCCGCCTGTATGGCGGCCACCACCGCCGGCAGCCCCGCCGAGCCGACGACCGCCGCCAACACCACATCCACATCGTCGCGGCAAACCAGCTCGCTCATCCCCCCCGCCCCGCGATAGACCTCCGCGCCCACATCTTTTAGCGACTGAAGAATGGCAGGGGACGCCGCGCCGCTGGCATCGGTGATCGCCACCGCCGCCGGGCGATGGCGCCGGGTCTGCTCAAGGAGCTTGTCCACCTGCCGATGCGCGCTGAGCCCCGCCACGCCATACGGCGCGCCCAGGTGCTCCACCACGTCGAGGGCGTTGCACCCGATGGAACCCGTCGAACCGAGAATCGCTATTCGTTTTCGCAAGCGCCCCATGATACCGGGAAAATCCGTTCATGGAATGCCCCCGACTTCATCCCGCCGCGTGAAGCGCCGGATAGTAGCGCTCGATCGCCTCCCGCACCTCATCCGCATCAGCGACCACGAACTTCAGCTTCATCCGGGTCAATGATGGGACCGCCCGCAGCGCCGTCCCAATCGCCTCATCCGCCGCCGCCAGCACCAGGTCATCGCCGATCATCCGCAGCGGGACCACCTGGTATTGCAGCGCCAGCGAGCGGGGCAGGTAGGCCGTCGCCTGGGCGTCAACGCCGATTTCGCTCATGTTGACGCGAGGCGCATTGTCTCCGATCTGCTGACACCACGCCCGCCAGATGTGTTCCGGCCGGCACAAGCCCCATGACAGCGCGATGTCCCCAAACCGCCAGCGCGTGACGCTCTGTTCCTGGAGAATCTCCTCCACATCGTGCCCGCTCAGCTTCACCATTTGCCCCAGCAGTTCGCCGATCCGCGCGTGTGACATTTCCGTAGCCTCCTGTTGAACGTCCTCGGTGTCGTGCGGGTTACTCAGCGTTCCGTATGCGCTGGTCGTGACACCCGCCGGATACAAAGCTACGATTGGCAACCCGGCATTCCAAAAAAAAGAAATGGATTGTTGATGCGACGCGGAACCTCGCCCGCGCAAGCAGGCAAACGGTGTCGAACGTATCGACTGTGTCGTTTGTGCGGGGCGAATCATCCGGTGCGTTCTGTAAAACCCATGCGAATCATCAGCTACAACATTCTCAACGGCGGCGAAGGACGAGCCGATCCCCTGGCCGAGGTGATCGAAGCCCAGCGGGCCGATGTCGTCGCCCTGGTCGAGGCCGACGACGACGTCGTTCTTCAGCGCATCGCCGGCCGGTTGAAGATGGACTGGATTCAGGCCGCCGCCTCCAGTCACGCCGTCGCGCTCCTGAGCCGCTTCCCCATTCGCACGTCGATCAATCATGCCGCGCTGCAAGGAGGGTTGCCCGGCGGATTGCTTGAAGCCGTGGTGGTCGATCCTTCCGGTCATGAATGGACCTTCGGCGTCCTCCACCTTCATCCGCACGCGCTGGAGCAAGATGAGGTGATGCGTGAACGGGAATTGAAGATCGTCCTCGATCTGTTTGCGCCCCATCGCGATGAAAAGAAGCCCCACCTCCTGCTCGGCGACTTCAACGCCAATGCACCCAGCCAGCGGATCGACCCCCTTCGCTGTCAACCCGACGCCCGTCGGCAATGGGTTGAAAATGGCAATCGAATTCCCCGTCGCGTCATTCAGCGATTGCTCGATGCCGGATATCTCGATTTGTATCACGCCTTCGCCCCGGCCGAAGCGGACACCAGCGGAACGGCATCGACTCAATTCCCCGGCCAGCGCATCGACTACATTTTCACCCACGGCATCGACCCTTCGCGCTGCTCCGCCGCGTGGATCGAACAAGACCGCCTGGCCAAATACGCCAGCGACCATTTCCCTGTTGGTGTTGAATTGTCGGATCAGGCCTAATGGATGAACCGCATCTCCCCGAAGTTGGGGACGACGTTCGGCGCGTTGCCGACTGGTGGATAACCGGCCGGCCAGTAGACGAAGAAGGCCTTGCCCAACAGGAATCGCCCCGGCACCCGCCCGCTGTCCACCACCAGGTGTTCGTGCGGCAGGTTGATCGGATCGGTCCAGTAGCGGGCATCGCCGCTGATGAGCGAGTTGTCCCCCAGCACAAAATACTCCTCTTTCCCTTTGGCGTCGTTCAGATGAATCCGGTCGTCGGGGCTGCCCCAGAAGATATTGGTCGGGCGGCCTTGCGGGTCCTGGTTCAGGTAATAGACATCGCGCCACACGCTCAAATGCGTGATCCGACAATCCTGATTGGATGCGCTGATTTTGAGGTTCGGGAGCTGATCACGCTGATCGTTGTTGTATCGCTCCAGCAGGCGGTGAATGTCGGGATGGTATTGATCCGCCGTCGTCTGAAGCAGCACCTTCCCGTTGACCTTGAGCGTGACGCGGTAATCAACGTTGGTGAACTCCAGCCGCATCGACCCGTTGGTTCCCTCCAGCGACGCCGAACCCATCTCCTTCTGCGTCGCGCCATCGGTCCGCACAAGCCTGGCTTGTTTCGGCCCGATCTCCGCGATGAAGGTGTCCGGTCCCTTGCTTAACGACAACTTGAGCAATCCATCGCCGGATTGGCGATCGTAGTTCATGTCGATTTTCAGATCGCTTACCGCGTGCCCGACGTAATTGAGCGGCTCCGCCGGCGACACCTGGTCATATGCCAGCCAGTCGCTCAGCCAATGCGCCCGGGGCTCGGCCGCGGCATTGAAAAACAGCGTGCCCGATCCATCGGTCTTCTTGAAAGTGAACAGCCGCCCGTCGGTCGTCCAGCCCGACTGCGATGGATCGGCGTCGGCCACCTGCCACGGTTGCTGCCAGGCGCGCCGTCGGCCGCGCTCATCTCCCTTGGGCAGATAGTCGTTGTTATAGACAATCCGCCACAGCGCATCTTGTGCCTCATCCGGCTTCGTCTGAATCTTGAAGTCGCTGTCCTTTGCCGCCGTTCCCTTGGCGGCGACGTAAATGTCGCCGTCGAGGATCATGATCGTTTCCCCCGGCTTGCCGATCAGCCGCTTGATGTAGTTTTGCGTGTAGTCGTAATGCTGCGGGTCGGCCGGCGCCTTGAAGACGACGACATCCCATCGCTTGGGGTCTTGAAAAAGATAGAGGTATTTCAGCACGAGAATCCGGTCGCCAAAATGAACCGCCGGGTTGGTTGCGTCGCCGGGAAGATCCGAATCGCGCCCGCCGGGCACCTGGTAGCCGCAGTTGGGACAAAAGACATTGAACTTCTGCCCGGCGCGCGCCGGGATGTCCAGATCATCCCCGCCGCGCGGGTTGGACCAGTTGACATCAAATTGATACCCGCAGTCCTGGCAGCGGAATCGCATGTGCGCGCCCAGCAGCGTCGGCGCCATCGAACCCGTGGGTATTACAAACGCCTCAACCACGAACGCCCTGAAAATGAACGCGAGAATGAACGCGATCAATATGGATTCAACCGTCTCCTTGATGCTGCTCCCCCGCGCCGGAGGCGGCGCGGCTGGTTTGGAGGGCGCGGCGGTGGCATCGGGCAGGGGGGTGGAAGGATTCGGTTCGGTCATAGGCACCGCATGATAGCAGGAAGCGCCGACAGGCAAAGCGGGAGTTGAATTTTCGATTTTCAGTTCAAAAGCATTTCACTGCGGAGACGCGGAGAACCTGGAGGGAGGTTCACGTGCATTGGCACTACTCTTTCTTTCCTGCTCCGCTATCAACCATCTGCGGGATGACCTCGATTTTCACACGTTTCACCTTCCTTGGCTCGGCGTCCAAGACCGTGAATCGCACGCCGCTTTGCTCAAACATTGAACCGGCTTCAGGGATTCGGCCGAGCGTCGTCGAGACAAACCCACCCAGCGTGTCATAGCCGGCGTCCTCGGGCAGGTGCAGCCCCATCAGTCGGTTGAGTTCGTCCAGATACAGCCGCGCATCGGCCTCGGCGCTGTTTTCGCCCATCCGCTTGAGCATCGCCGGCTCCTGCGGTTCATGTTCATCACTGATGTCCCCGACGAGTTCTTCCAGCAGGTCTTCGATCGTCACCAGCCCCGCCGTCCCGCCGTACTCATCCATCACGATCGCGATATGCACCTTTTGCAATTGAAAGTCATGCAGCAGGTCGCGCAGTGACTTGGTTTCCGGCACATACAGCGGCGGGCGCATCGCCTTGCGCAAATCAAACTCGCTGGCGGGAATGCCCAGTTGCCGCAGGAGGTCCCGCGCATAAAGAACTCCCACGATCGTATCGAGCGTTCGATCGTAAACGGGAATGCGCGAATGCCCACTCCGGGCCAGCGCCTCTTTCACCTGCTCCAAGGTTGCGTTTTGCGCGATCGCCACGATTTCCGGGCGCGCGGTCATGATCTGTCCGGCGTGGGTGTCGCCGAACTCGATCACCCGCTCGATCATCGCCCGCTCCTCCTCATCGACGACCCCTTCCTTCTCCCCCTCCTCCACCGCCGACAGGATTTCCTTCTCGATCTCGTCCGCCTCCGATTCGCCGGTCGATCCCGTCGCCCGCTGCATGAGCGCCTCGATCAGGTGCATGATCTTCGTCGCCGGCAGCAGCACCATCCGCAACCCCTGAAGGGAGGACGCGAAGAACCCCACGAACTCCGAACCAAAATGCTTTGCCAACGTGTGGGGGATCGCCACCGACGAAAACAGTGTGATGACCCCCGTTGCGATGATCGCCAGCAGATACCGGATCGGGGCGCTTTCCTGAAGCGGCTCAAAGAGCAGCAGCATCTCCACAAGCACGAGCATGTTCGCCAGCAGACGCGCCAACGCCGTCAGGAAGATCAAATCCCCCTGGTGGTCCATCGTCGGCGACAGCAAGCGCCCACGCCCCCGCTTCTCAAGGTACTCCCCCAGCCCCGAACGCGACATGTCCCGCAGCGAATAGGTGAGTGTTGAAAAGAACAGCGACAGAACAATCGCCACAACCACCCCCGCCACAACCAGCAGTGTCATCGTCATGAGCCCCCGGCGGTTGTGCGCGTTTTTCCCGTTGTTTTGCGCCTGGAGCCAACTCGTCGAACGGGTTGCTTCTTATGATAAGAAGAATCCGCGCCCCCATCCCCCGGTGCAAAGACCCGGCCGATTCCCAATTGAGTCAGAATTTCATCTTCCCGACGGTGCATGGTCGTGTAGGCCGAATCGGTTCTATCGTCAAATCCGCACAAGTGCAACATTCCATGAAGCGCATACAGCAGCAACTCGCAACGCAACTTTTGCTCTGACAAACTCTTATCTCCGGCCACCCGGTTTCGCCCCGCCAACGCAATGACACGCCGGCGCGCCTCCGGAACGCAGATGACCACCTCGCCGTCCGTCACACGCCCTCGCCCATCCTCCTCCAAAGGGAACGTCAGCACATCCGTCGGTCCGGCGATGTTCATGAACTCCTCGTGGAGCATGCCCATCCGCCGATCACCCACGAGCGCCACCGACAGTTCCCTTAGTGCGGGATTTAAGATGTCGTGCGCCGCCAGTAGATTCCGCTGGAGAAACGGCACGAATTGCGAACCGGTGGCGGCATGAAAGCAAAGGTGCAGCGGGCGCTTCCCGTCTTGTCGTTGTGTCCGCATGGCCCAGTTTGGCCCCAAAGTGAAGCGATCAGTCCTAATGGATACCTCGAATGTGGATGCCGCTTGTTCGCTGTCCGCAAGTTCGTACTCGCCGCCTTCGATGTGAAAGACGATGCCGCGGCCATCGGTGAGGGGGCCTTCGTATTCAAGGTAAAGGTTGCGATGATCGGGAAGGGGGGTGGCGTCCACCCGTACGCCCTTAGGCAGCGGCCAATCCGCCAGCCGCCAGGTCTTGAGCTTTTCCCCCTGGCGCAGTTCCAGCATGAAATCGAAATGGGGCTCGGCGATTCCGTCATGCCGAAGCACGGCATATCGGCCAAATCGCTTGTGGCCAAGTCCCTTGTTGGCGGGGGCATTCTTCATCACGCGATCAACACCGGCGGCGGCCGATAGCCGCTTCGCACTTTTCCGCTTGGGTCGGTGCTGCTCTTGAGATCGCACGGGTGGGCCTCGTCGCCGAGGTTCCAGTCGCGATCATAGTCCGTGGCGATTTGATCCATCTCCGCGCGGGTGAGGTTTGGCTTGCCCGTCGCCGCCGCCGCCTCCTTCACTTCCTTTTCGTTCAGGAACGTTCCCGTGATGCTTGTCAGCGCCGGGTCCATCAGAAGCCACTTGCACGCCAGTTGATGCACGGTCATGCCGTGATCGGTCGCGTAATGCCGCACGAGTTCCAGCTTCTTCAAGCCGTATATTTTCCACGCGGCATCACGGAACTTGCGATGGTCATGATGCTCCAGTGTCGTATCCACCTTCACCACATCCTTCAAAATGCTGCTGTTGTCATGCACCCGCGCCATAAGCCCGGCGTGGGTTGAGCGGGCGACCTGCGAAAACTCGCGCCCCGGATCCTGCTCAAACATATTATAAACCGTCTGCACCGCCTTGGCGTGATGATCGAGCATTGCTCGAATCCCCTCGTCGCGCCACCCGATGGCCGGGCCGAGCGCCACGCCCCACTGGCGGATTTTCCCCTCCTCCTTCACTTTCTCCAACTCGGCGAAAAGCTCATCGTTGAATTGCGGCAGTTTGATGTTGTGCGCCATGTACAGGTCGATTGTTTCAACGCCAAGCCGTCGCAGCGACTGTTCCAGCGCGAATCGCATGAACTTCGGCGAAAAATCCTGCTTGCGCTCCTTGTGCGAGCCGGGTACGCCGGGGTCAGTGTAAAAGTCATAGCCAAACTTGCCGCCGACTTCGACCGAATCACGCGGCACGGTTTTGAGAAACTCGCCGAGGATCGATTCCGCCCGCCCGTTGCCATAGGCGTCGCCGGCGTCAAAGAAGCTGATCCCCTGATCGTGGCTGAACTTCATGAGCTTCAGCGCCTGCTCCTGGGTGTAATGTCCCCACCAATCCACCCCGAAAATCCAACACCCCAGTGAGATCGCTGACACTTCCAGCGATGTGTTTCCAAACCTCCGACGTTCCATGGGAAAGCTCCTGCGGGCTTGAATAAAGCGAACGACCGAATGATAGAACCGCTCTTCTCAAATGAAAAGGCGTATTGTCCGTTGTCTGTCGTCCGTGGTCCGTTGCAAAATGCAATTGTTCACGTCCCACTTCCCACTTCCCACTGACAACGGACAACTGACAACTGACCAAGGACCATTTACACTCCCCCCCCATGTCCACCGCGCTCGCCTCCTTCCGCAACATCGGATACGCCGCCTTCGTCGGTGCATCCTGGACCTGGTGCATCGGCATGTTTCTGCCGGTGCTGCTCATGAACGAGTTTGGACCGCTGGGATGGGTTGTTTTCGCGGTTCCCAATGTGCTTGGCGCGGCCGCGATGGCGTGGGTGGTGAAGGATGCCGACGCCAGCCGCAAGCTCATTCGCCATCACCGCGAGGCCGCCGTCTGGTTCAGCATCATCACGATCGCCTTTCACGTCTTTTTCATGGGATGGGTTCTTTATCGACTCGTCGGTCCGAACGGGCCGCTGCTGGCGCTCGTCTTTGTCGCCGTCATGGTGCTCTGGATGCGATTTCGTCCGGGCACGCCGCTATGGGCCGCCGGCATTGCACTACTCGTATCAGCAGGCGTTTTTGCCCGACTGGGCATCGGCGGGGTGCTGCACTTTCCACTCATGGCGGACCATTCCGAGAGCTTGCAAGGGCTGGCTGGTCTCGCCCCCGTGTGCTTTCTCGGCTTTCTGCTTTGTCCCTATCTCGATCTGACGTTCCATCGCGCCCGACAACAGACTTCGCCCGCCGGCGGGCGATTCGCCTTCGCCCTGGGCTTTGGCGGCTTCTTTCTTGTGATGATCCTTTTCACGTTCTTCTACGCCAGCCTCCTGGAACCCATCGCGTTCGGCCACGCATCCATTGACCTGACAAAGGCTGTCGCTTGGCTGCTCTCGCTGCATATGGCGATCCAGATCGGTTTCACCGTCGCCGTGCATCTGCGCGAGGTGCTTGGAAGCGACTTGCGGCAACGCCACTATCCCGCCGGCGTCGCCGTCGCTGTTCTCGTCGCCGCTGGCTTGGCGCTTCTGAGTCGATATGGCCCACCTTGGTATGGCCACGATCGCGGCCAGTTCATCTACCGCGGATTCATGGGGTTTTACGGGCTGGTATTTCCCGCGTATGTCTGGATTTGCATGGTCCCCGGCCGAACCACCGGCCACCTCTCCCGCACGATCTTTGTCCTTGCCGTCGCCATCGCACTCCCATTCTTTGCAATGGGATTTCTCGGCCAACAAATGCTCTGGCTCATCCCCGGGGTCGCCATCGTCCTCTTGGCCCGTCTGGCGCTGCCGCGCAAGCCGAGGGCAATCAGTGTGGCATCAGTATGAGCGATGGTCGAATGCGGAACTAAATCATACGTGACATGGATGATTCGCGTGCCAGCTCAAATCCTACCCCCTCTCCCGCGTACTCGCGGGGGAGGGCTGGGGAGGGGGTCTTCTTGCCGTGTGAAAGCTTG
The DNA here is from genome assembly GCA_964435775.1 of uncultured Tepidisphaeraceae bacterium. Taxonomy (GTDB): domain Bacteria; phylum Planctomycetota; class Phycisphaerae; order Tepidisphaerales; family Tepidisphaeraceae; genus CAYTAP01. The sequence continues at coordinate 3,515 of CAYTAP010000080.1, read as the reverse complement.
TGCGGGTATCAAACCCGCTTTGTATCCCTCGAATAGTGAATGCGTGGGTTGTCCGCGCATGAATTTCAGAACAACTCCGCGAGCACCTTCTGCGCCGCCGCCACGCCCTTACCGTACTCCACCGGCTTGCCGAGGCTTTTGAGCACATGCTCGATGGCCGCGACCACGGCGATCGTGTCGTAGGCGTCGCTGTACCCCATGTGGTTGACGCGGAAGATTTTGCCTTCCATCGTCCCCTGCCCGCCGGCGATGTGGATGTTGTGTTTGCTCTTGAGCGCGCCGCGAAAATCCTTGTCGGAAACGCCATCGGGGTACTTCACCGCCGTCACTGAGTCCGCCGGCTGGGCGCTGAACAGCTCAAAGCCCAGTGCCTTGACCCCCTGGCGAAATGCCTCGGCATTGGCATGGGTGCGCTTCAACACCATCTCTATTGTTTCATCCTTGATCATCCGCAGGCTGACGCGCAGCGCTTCGCACAGCGTGTTGGCCGGTGTGAAGGGCGTGTCTCCCTTGGCCATGCTTGCCAGGTATTTTTTCAGGTCGAGGTAGAACTCGGTCGCGGCGGTGTTCGCCCGTGCCGCCGCCCAGCCGCGGTCGCTCAAGGCGACAAACGCCAACCCCGGCGGGAGCATCAGCGCCTTCTGGCTGCCAGTGATCGCCACGTCCACGCCCCAGTCATCCATCTTGAACTCCATCGCCCCGATGCTCGTGATCCCATCGACGATCAGCAATGTGTCGCCGCTGGCCCGCACGGCCTTGGCGATTCCCTGGAGGTCGCACACCGTGCCGGTGCTCGTCTCGGAATGAACGAGAATGACCGCCGCGTATTGGTCGGCTTTCAGCTCATCGGCAATCTGCCTGGGCGTCGCGTGGTGGCCATATTCAATCTTCAGATCCTTGTGTTCGATCTTGTACGCCGCGCAAACCTGGCTCCAGCGTTCGGCGAACTTGCCGTTGGTGACCACCAGCGCCTTTTGCCCCGGCGCGAGGACATTGACAATCCCCGCCTCGGCCGCGCTCGTGCCCGAACCCGTGATCGTCAGCACGATCTGCTTGGTCTGATAGACATATTGGAGCAGCTCCTGCACCTCGTTGAACATGGCGCGAAACTCGGCCGTCCGATGGTGATGCACCGGCTTTGCCAATTCCAAAAGCGTCGCTTCCGGAACGCTCGTCGGGCCGGGGGTGAACAGTCGATATTTCATAAGCATGGTGATGGTCCTTTGTTAAGTTGTCCGTTATTCAATACTAAAAGTCGGCAGTTAGCAGTGGGCAGCCGGCAGTAAAGACAATGTTCATCACTGCCCACTTCCCACTGCTCACTTCCCACTAATTCCTACGCTTCTTCCCACTGTTTCCTGATATACGTCAATACCCTTTCCGCCGCATCGCTCGCCACGTCGAATCCGAGCGATTCAACGCTGATCAGCCCCTCGTAGCCACCTTCCTTGATGACGTTGAAAAATGGACGAAAGTCCGATTCCCCGCTCTCTCCCGGCGCCACCCGCCCCTTCAAGTCCGACACATGCACATGCGCGATCCACGGCATCGCCTTGCGCAGGTCATCGAGCGATTCATGCTCCAGCCAGAAATGGTAGGAATCGACCAGGCACAAAAAATTGGGGTGATCGACTTCCTTCACATATTCCATCGACTCCGGCACGCTCGTCATGACGTTGCTTTCACCCTTGTTCAGCGGCTCGGCCACGATCGTCACGCCATGCCGCCGCGCCATCTCGGCGCTGTATCGCACAAAACGAACGATCTGCCTTCTGGCCTCGGCGGGATCAAATCCCTCCGGAATCTGTCGCGCGCCACCGCTTCCAAAAACCAGCGTCTTCATCCCCACGACCCGGGCGCGCCGTGTCACCCGGTCCATGTACATTCGCAGCGACGCTTCATCGACATCCGGGCCGACGATTTTCATCGATCCCGGCACCAGCAGATTGCCCGCCGGGGTCGGCAAAGCCGAACCCGCCGCCACCGCCGCCCCCTCCCACTGCTCATCCGGCAACTCCCCATGCAACAACCCCCGCACGCTCTCTTCGATGTAGTCCCACCCAGCGGCCTTCGCCGCCGCCGAATCCGCACAGGTCGTACATATGCCGAATTTCATCAAAATCTCCTTTGGGAGCGTCATGATAGACAAAACCATTTTTTGACGCCAATGAGGGATTTTCGATTTTTGATTGGTAATTTTCGAGCGAAGGCGTCGTCTTCCATGGTTTTGAATCAAAAATCGAAAATCGAAAATTGCGATCGGTTTGCGGATATCCCCGGGAAATGTAGTTTGTAGGGTGGGCCTTGGCCCACCACGATTTGTAGCACGGCTTTAAAATCGGTGGGCCAAGGCCCACCCTACTTGCCGTGTTAGGCTTGATATGTTTCGCCGTATTGATGTGCTGGTCGACAGTGCGGTGCCGGGGATCGTCACCCTGACGTCCGCTTACGAAATAGTATGGCTATACATGGAATGCCCAACATTAGTTGTATTTGCCCATCGGATTCCAATCGGAAGATAACTCATTCCCATTGTTCGGATGTTTCATCGCATTGCGAAAAATAAGCCACCATGTAACAATGAGTCCTGTAGGAACCGTGATGACAAATATCCATCTGAACATGAAACCCTCATACATGTTGGACTGACGAACGCACGCTTACACATTACGGTACGACCTCATGTCCAGAACTTCAAGCATCACTTGCTGTCTGTCCTGTGCCCCTAAAATGTCCCAGATTGGAAGCAAGTAGGGTGGGCCTTGGCCCACCACGATTTGTGGAACGACCTTAAAATCGGTGGGCCAAGGCCCACCCTACCCAGTTCGCCATGCCGGAATACCGACGGGCCTTTCAGCCGGGGGGCACATTTTTCTTCACACTCGTCACCGAGGGCCGCGCGCCCATTTTCGCCGAGGCCATGGCCCGTCGGCAGCTTCATCAGGCAATTTCGACATGTCGGGCCATTCGTCCTTTTACAATGGAAGCGGTTGTGTTGTTGCCGGATCACCTGCATCTGATCCTGAGGTTGGCAGAAGGGGATGCTAATTTTTCCCGCCATATTTCGGCCGTCAAATCTCATTTCACGCGCCTGTACCTGGGCGGCGGCGGCCTCGAGCGGCCCCGATCCTCCTCGCGGCTCCGCCAACGGTCACGCGGGGTCTGGCAGCGACGCTTCTGGGAACACCTGATCCGCGACGACGTGGATTTGGACGCCCACATGGATTACATCCATTACAACCCGGTCAAGCACGGGCTGGCCTCATGCCCACACGCATGGAGCCATTCCACCTTCATCCGGCATGTGCAACTGCGGAAATACGACGCGGATTGGCTCTGCTGCTGCAATGGCAAGGCTCCTGAACCCCCTTCATTCGACCACTTGCCGCGCGGCATTGAGTAGGGTGGGCCTTGGCCCACCACGATTGTGGGATGGCATTAAATCGGTGGGCCAAGGCCCCACTGCTGTGAACATCTTCACATGGCCAATTTGATTCGCGCAGGAGCATTGTGAT
>CAYTAP010000079.1:6791-19005 GCA_964435775.1 uncultured Tepidisphaeraceae bacterium | reverse complement strand
CCGCCCCTACCAAAGAGAATTGAAAACCCCCTGCGCGAAAGGCCCTTCGACTGGCGTACTGGCCGTCATCGCTCTACAATTGTCCAAGGCGCTGCGCATATTGATTGAGCATGGCGCCCGGCAACGAATTTTTCCCCCCAAGGAGCCACTGATGAGAATTCCATTGAAGCTGAGCGCCATTGACCAGGAGCATCTCCAGGAACTGTACGACAGCGCCGGCGTCGCCCGCGATGAGTTGCCCTACTCGGAGAAGTACGAGGAAATCTGGCAGGGTTTTCAGGACCGCACCTTCAAGAACGCCGAACGCGATCAACTGTATGGCGCGCTGCTCAAATACACCCGCAGCAGCAGTTGTTCGGCGACGGAACTGCCCGAATCCAAGCTGACCGATGAGCATCTCAAGCAGATCAAGCTTCTGCTCCCCCGCCACGCCCGCGGCGGGAAGCTGCTCCCCTACAGCGATGAGTTTGATGCGCTGCATAAGGAGTTCATGAAGCTCGCCAACGTCGAATTGACCAGTCAGGAGTTCTGGCGCGCCTCGATTCGCGCCCAGGGCGGCAAGCGCGTTCCACCTCGCCGGGCCAAGGTCAAGGTCCCGGCCGATGATGATGCCGCCGATGCCGATGACGATGAATGAAAACCGCATTCGCTTCCTCGACGGCGCGGGACGAGGGGGCTCTTTCCCGTAGGGTCCGCCCCGCGGACCATCATCGCGGTTTTTTGTTACAACACGTTGGTCCGCGGGGCGGACCCCGCAGCACCTGTTAACTCACCAACTTTTGGAGTGCCTGATGGCCAAGCTTCCTCTCGCCGTGCAGCTTTATACCCTTCGCGATCTGACCGCCGCCGATTTCGCCGGCGCGGTGCGCCAGGTCTCCGCCATCGGATACGCCGGCGTTGAACTGGCCGGTTACGGCAACCTCAAATCAGCCGCCGAGGTGCGCAAGGCGCTCGACGACAATAACTTGAAGGTGGCCGGCAGCCATGTGGGGATCGACGCGCTCGAAAAAGACTTGAACCGCGTGATGGATGAGAGCGAAGCCCTGGGAAACAAGACGATTGTCCTGTCGTACCTCGCGGAGGATCGCCGCAAGAGCGCCGCCGACTGGAAGGCCATCGCCCACCTGCTCAATGACCTCGGCCAAAAAGTAAAGACGCGCGGCTTCACCCTCGCTTATCACAACCACGCCTTCGAGTTTGAGATCTTCGATGGGCAAACCGGCATGGACATCCTGTACGCCAACGCCGACGCCAAAAACCTCAAGGCCGAACTCGACGTTTACTGGATTCGCTACGGCAAGCATGATCCCATCGAATACATCAACAAAAACGCCGGGCGCATCGCGCTGATTCATATGAAAGACATGGCCGCCGGCGAAGAGCGGCGCTTCGCCCCCGTGGGCACGGGAACACTCGACATCAAGGGCATCGCCGCCGCCGCGGGGAAGGCCGGCGCGGGCTGGTTGATCGTCGAACAGGACAGCACCTACGACATCCCGCCCATCGATGCGATCACGACGAGCTTCAACAACCTGAAAAAGATGGGATTGGCGTGAGCAAGACAACACCACTGGCCGAGCGCCTGGATGAAGTGAATGAGCGGATCAGCGCGGCGTGCGCGAAAGCCAAACGCGACCGAAGCGAAGTGACGCTCATCGCCGTCACCAAGACCGCCTCGCCCGAGCAGGTGCGGGAGATCGTGCAACTGGGCGTGGGGGACCTTGGCGAATCGCGCGTGCAGATGCTCACCCAACGGGCGGCGCAGATCAACGAGTTTTATCAACGCCGGATGGCGCACGGGGAAAGCGGGCTGCCCGGGCGGTTGCGCTGGCATATGATCGGGCATCTGCAACGGAACAAGGTCAAGCCGATTTTGCCGCTGGTCAGTTGCATCCACAGCGTCGACAGCCTGCGCCTGGCCGAGGAAATCGAGACGCACGCGGCCAAGCTTGAGAAAAAAATCCCCGTGATGCTCGAGATCAATGCCGGGGATGAGAAAGGAAAGTTCGGCGTCGCGGTGGGCGCCGCGGTGCATCTGGCCGAGCAGATCGACTCGATGGCGCACCTCCAGTTGATCGGACTGATGACGATGGCGCCGCAGGTGGCGGACCCTGAAAAAGCCCGTCCCGTCTTCGCGCGGGCGCGCGAGGTTTTTGAAGAAATGAAATGGCACAAAATCGGCGGAAGTTCCATGCGCCACCTGAGCATGGGGATGAGCCACGATTTTGAACCCGCCATCGCCGAAGGGGCGACGATGGTCCGGATCGGAAGGCTGCTGTTTGGAGAGGGGAAGGAGGAGTGAGAAGTCGGCGGTCGGCAGTGGGCAGTAAAGAGTGGGAAGTGATGTGTGAAGGGAGTTGTGATTTTTGATTTTTGATTTCAATCCAAAATCATCAATCAAAAATCGAAAATGACCGGCCCCTGAACGCGCATTTTCTGCCTACTGCATACTGCCTACCGCCTACTACTCCCCCCATGCCCGACCTCGATTTCTTCAACTTCTTCCGCTACTTCCTGGGGACGGTGGCGACCATTTACGCGACGTTGGTCATGGTGCAGTCGCTCTGGGGGTGGTATGTCTGGCTGGCGGGAAGCGATAAGTACATGACGCTCATTCGCCGGTACGTCATCGTGCATGGCCTGCGCCTGCGCTTCACCGCCTTCTGGGGCGATCTGATCATCAGCCTGCTTCTGTGTGTGCTTTTTTGCCTCCTGTGGTACGCTCATATTGTGATTTACGCGATGGAAGCGAGCATTCGCGGCGCGTGAGAGGATTGACACGCTTCGCGAGAAGTTGGCGGAAAGCGGCCGCACCTTTTCCCTCCCCCGGTACACCGGGGGAGGGCAGGGAGGGGGTTTTACGCTCCGGCGAGCGGCCCTCTCCCCACCCCTCCCCCGTTGGGTACAACGGGGGAGGGAGAAAGCCGAGCAGCGATTGCCAACGTTGGCCGCGTATTTTTTCATCAACCGGTGCAATGGCAAAACGTCGTCATGATGGACAGCAACCCCACCGAACCAATGAAGATGCTCCCCGGAGGGCAAGGCGAGATCCTGCCCTCCACCCAGCCGGCGCGGCAATTGGCGGAGCTGCCGCGCGATGAGTTGGAAACTCTCGCAACGGAGCTGGGGCTCGATCCATCGACGTATCATTCGCGGCAATTCCTGGTGGCCGCGATCCATGAGAGGCGGCAGATGATCGCGGCGATGGACCGCGAGGCGATGCTCGACGTCATCAAGTGGGGACGTCGTCCCGTGGCGATGAACTCGAGCAAGGAACTGATCGCAAAGGAGATCGTCCAAATCCAGTCGATGCGCTTCGCGGGATTGAATCAACGCGGGCTCGTCGTGCTGGCGCGGTTGCGGGGAATCGAAACGCGCGACAACGAACCCGTGCCGCTGCTGGTGCGCCGGCTCAAGAAACAGGAGGGGCTGTTTGCAAAGCTCAACCGCAAGCGGCGGTCGGCGCTCGGTTCGCTCGTCTCGCGGATGGTGGGGGAAACCGACGGCGACAACGAGTACCGCTATCTGCCACCGGTCCAAGGCGGGACGCCCCCCTCACCTGCTGGCGGTGGCGCTGGGATGAGCGCCGGCGGCGTCGGAACAGCCGGCGGCGGGCGCAGCGCTTCGATCAAGGAGGAGATCGAGGATTCCGGGTTGATCGGCGGCATCACCGGCCGGTTGAAAAAGACGGCCGACAGCTTCCTCAATCAGAAGCTCGATGAGATCGAGGCGCGGATCGACCGGAAGCTCGATGAGATCGACCGCCGATTGGCCGAATGGCGCGACAAGGAAATCGCCAACCGCATCCGCATCCTCAAGATCACCCTCTGGGCGAGCGTCATCGTCGCCGCCCTGTCGCTGGTCTATTCCTACGTCAAGGTCTACTTCTATCCGCATCAGACGCCGACTGAGCTTCGACAAAACCAATAACTTCGCATTCGACCACAATCCGAATGCGCGGCCGCGCGACGATTCGTCCTCCACTCCATCACTCCGTACAATCCCCCCGATGCCGACCGCTTCTCCAACGCCCACCGCCACGACACCACCGAAAGTCGAGGTGCATGGGCTGAAGATGACGCTCCGCGCGTTTCGCAATCGCAATTACCGCCTTTACTTCGGCGGACAGATCGTCTCCCTCATCGGCACATTCCTCACGCAGGTCGCCACAATCTGGCTTGTGTACCGCCTGAGCGGCAAGAGCGCGCTGATGCTCGGCGTCGTCGGTTTCTCGGGGCAGATTCCGATGTTCCTGCTCGCGCCCTTCGCCGGCGTCTGGGTGGATCGATGGAACCGCCGACGGCTGCTCATCATCACACAAACCGCAGCCATGCTGCAGAGTTTCGCGCTGGCGGCGCTTTGCTTCAGCCCGTGGCTCAGCGTCGGCGGAATCATCGCGCTGAGCATTGTCCAGGGGCTTATCAACGCATTCGATGTCCCCGGTCGCCAGGCATTCCTCGTCGAGATGGTCGAAAGCCGCGACGACCTGGCCAACGCGATCGCGCTGAACTCGACGATGGTTCACGCCGCCCGTTTGATCGGCCCGGCCGCCGCGGGAATCCTCATCGCCTACATCGGCGAAAAATGGTGCTTCATGATCGACGGCTTCACCTACATCGGCGTCATCGCGGCGTTTGTGGCGATGCGCGTCCAGCCAACGCCGCCGCGAAAGATCGCGACGAGCATCATGCACGATCTCAAGGAAGGCCTTCACTACGTCGTCCATTCCGTGCCGATCCGGTCGCTGCTCATTCTGATGGCGCTGATCAGCCTGACCGGCATGCCCGCGTTTTCCGTGCTGATGCCGATCTTCGGGGACGCCCTCAGCCACACGGTCTCGCTCCCCTTTCACCTGGCGCTGAACGTGAATGACGCCGGGGCGCAAACCCTCGGATTTCTCATGGGCGCCTCGGGCGTCGGCGCTTTTTTCGGCGCGATCTTCCTCGCCAGCCGGCGGACGGTCGTCGGCCTGGGAAAGATCATCGCCATTGCCACGGCGACGTTCGGCCTGTCGATTCTCGCGTTCAGCTTCAGCCGACACTTCTGGATTTCCGTCCCGTTCGTCATGCTGGCCGGGGCGGGGATGATCACGATCTTCGCCTCGTGCAACACGCTGCTCCAGACGCTCGTGGACGACGACAAGCGCGGCCGCGTGATGAGCTTTTTCACGATGTCGTTCATCGGGATGATTCCCTGGGGCAATCTCGCGGCCGGCGCCCTGGCCGCAAGATTGGGAGGAGGCGTCCACGGCGCGAGCCTGACCCTCTTCATCGCTGGCGCGCTCGTCTTCGCCATCGCCGCCCGCTTTGCAATGAAGCTGCCCGCCCTGCGAAGAATCGTCCGCCCGATCTATGTGCAAAAAGGCATCCTCCCCGGCGTGCCGACGGGCCTCCGCGACGCGGCGGCGGTGACGGACGTTTGAGGCGCGACGAGTGGCGCGTGATGAGTGAAAATGAAAAAGAGCGCCGAGGAGTGGGCCGTGCGAAGGGGGAAGGATGAAAGAAAAATTGCCGACTGCCCACCCCGCGATCTCCGCGCCTCTGCGGTGAATCCGCATCCCGGATGAATCGAGGCAGCCCGGACATTGGCGGGCGATGCCCACCCTACGATCTGTACGTCGCTGACGCTTCCGGCTCGTGACGATTTCTCGTTCTTCCGCCACTGCCTACTGCCGACCGCCCACTGCCCGTTTTTTCCATCACACATCCAGATTCTTCACCTCCAGCGCGTGTTCCTCGATGAACTGGCGGCGGCGTTCGACGTCCTCGCCCATGAGGACGCTGAACATGCGCTCGGCCTCGCCGGCTTCCTCCAGCGTGACGCGAAGGAGGATCCGCTTGGCGGGGTCGAGGGTGGTTTCCCACAGCTCCTCGCTGTTCATTTCGCCAAGGCCCTTGAAGCGTTTGATCTCAATCCCCTGCTTGGCCAGGGCGTGGACCTGGGGAAGGATTTGCGCGACGCCGGCGATGCTGATTGGTTTGTCATCATGCAGAATCGCGTATTTGGTCATCAGTTTTTCCCCGCTGACGGATTCCTCCTGGGTGAGGAAATAGTCGTCGATCGACAGGCCGTACTGTTCGAGGGAGGCGAAGATTTTCTCGAGGTCCTTGACCTCATGCAGCTCGTTGCTTTTTTGGAGGCGTTTGAAGTCCTCCTCGCGGGCCTTGCGGATCGCCTCGGCCTCGGCGTCGAGGGTGTTGGTATCCGGCTCATCAACCCAGAGCTTTTGCTCGCGCAAATAGGCGTCGCGCTCGTCGGCGGTGTGGAAGAAATGCTCCTCCCCTTCGACGACGATGCGATGGAGCGGCAACCGACCGGCCGAGTCGCGGCGGGCGAGAAAATCGGCGAAGTCGATCCCGCGCCGGCGGACGACGGTCACAAGCTCCTCGAGTCGGCCGAGCAGCTCGATCACGCGGCGGAGCTCCTCGCCGTCGAGTCGGCGCGTTTCCACGCCGCTTTCGGTGTCGCGGATGACCAGCGTGCTGCCGTCAAGCCCGAGATCGGTGTAGATCTGCCGCATCGCGCGCTCGTTGAGCACATACTCCGCTTTTTTCTTTCGCGTCACCTGATACAGCGGCGGCTGGGCGACATAAATCCGCCCGGCCTTGATCAACTCCGGCATGTGACGGAAGAAAAATGTGAGCAGCAGCGTGCGGATGTGCGAACCATCGACATCGGCGTCGGTCATGATGACGATCTTGCCGTAGCGGCGTTTTTCAAGATCAAAGTCGTCGCGGATGCCGCAGCCCAGAGCGCTGATGATCGTGCGGATTTCCTCGTGGCCGAGCATCTTGACGAGATTCGCCTTTTCAACGTTCAGGATTTTACCCTTGAGGGCGAGGATCGCCTGGACGTTGGAATCGCGCCCCTGCTTGGCCGATCCACCGGCCGAATCCCCTTCGACGAGAAACAGCTCGGTCTCCTCATTGCTCTTGGAGCGGCAATCGGCCAGCTTGCCGGGAAGGCTGTTGCCTTCGAGGCTGTTCTTGCGGCGCGTCAATTCGCGCGCCTTCCGCGCCGCCTCCCGCGCCTCGGCCGCCATCAATCCCTTTTCAAAAATCGATTTGGCGTACTTGGGGTTCTCCTCGAAATACTGGCTGAGCTGCTCGCCGAAGGTGGAGGTGACGAATCCCTCGACCTCGGAATTGCCCAGCTTGGTTTTGGTCTGCCCTTCGAACTGCGGCTCGGCCATTTTCACGCTGATGACCGCGATCAATCCCTCGCGCACATCGTCGCCGGTCGGCCGGGAATCCTTGATCCATCCGGCGTGTTCGGCATAGCGGTTGATCGTGCCGGTGAGGGCGGTCTTGAAACCGCTCAGGTGCGTGCCCCCCTCGTGGGTGTTGATGTTGTTGGCGAAGGATTCAATCGTGTCGTTGTAGCCGTCGTTGTACTGCATCGCCACTTCGAGCATCAGCTTGGCGGCGGTGTCCTCCTTCTTGAAATAGCAGATCGGATGCACGGTGTTCTTGCCGTCGTTGAGATACTTGACGTATTCAACGAGTCCCTGATCGTATTTGAACTCATCGCGCCGGCCGGTGCGCTCATCCTCGATCGTGATCTGAACCCCTTCATTGAGATACGCCAGTTCGCGCGCCCGCTTCTGCACAACCTCATACTTGAACTCGATGTCGGGGAAAATCTCGATGTCGGGCTTGAAAGTCACCTTCGTGCCGGTCTTGTTGGTCTTGCCAATGATCTTGAGATCATTCGACTTTTTCCCTCGCTCAAACTCGATGTGATGGACCGACCCCTGCCGGCTGACCTCAACCTCCATCCATTCCGACAGCGCGTTGACCACCGATCCGCCCACGCCATGCAGCCCGCCGGTCGTTCGATAGGCGGCGCCTTCGCTGTGATCGAACTTGCCGCCCGCGCCGAGCTTGGCGAAGACGACCTCCACGGTCGGGATCCCTTCCTTGGGATGAATGCCCACGGGAATGCCGCGGCCATCGTCGATGACCGAACAGGACCCATCCGCGTTGATCTTGATCAGGATATGGTTTGCGAACCCGGCCATCGCCTCGTCGATGGAGTTGTCCACGATTTCCCAGATGAGATGATGCAGCCCGCGCGGGGTCGTGTCGCCGATGTACATCCCGGGGCGCTTGCGGACGTGCTCGACGCCCTCGAGCACCTTGATCATGCTCTCGTTGTATTCGGTGTAGGCGGGGTCGGTCCTGGATGGCTTGTTGGCGTCATTCCACGCCGCGCTGTCAAACGCCGCGCCGACTTTTTCCTGATCGTCGCTCACCTTGTTGTCTTCACTGGTCTTGTTGTCATCGCTCATCGAAAATAGCTCCTGGGCATGTTGTCTATGGCGCTCAATCCCCCCGGCAAACGCCCCACCGCGTTCGGCCGATTCGCTCCACCGGCGCCGACCGAAATCGAACCGGTCCATTATCGCCAAATCACAGATAAATACTACGTCGGGGGGGCGGAATTGATCGTTTTGAAAGGGCGCGCACAGGCCGACACTTTTGAAGTGACGTCGCATGTTTTTCCCTCCCCCGGTACGCCGGGGGAGGGCAGGGAGGGGGCAAAATGGAAAATGCAGCCGTCCAGCCGTTGCGGCCGCATGTGTTACGCGTCGCTGACGAGCGCTTTAAGCCAGCGTTTGGCTTTGGGGTGCTTATTCCATGCATCGTATATCGCATCGGCGCAATAGACGGCCTCGGCATCGGAGCCCGCCTCGGTGTATGGTTCCCGCACGCGCGGGCGGCGCTTTTTGCTGCTCAAATAGAGTTCGACATATGGATTGACCTTCCGCGCCATGTGAAAGCGGATCAGGCTCTCCTCCTCATCGCCCTCTAGAAACGCGAGGAGCACCTCCGCCCATAAAAACTCGAGCGAGCAATCCCCGTCGTATCGCTCCAACAGCGCCTCGGCCAATCCATAGCGCTTGCTGGAAAGGTAGCAACCCACCAGCTGCGTGCGGACGCCCTGATTGTCATTGGGATTCAGATCGAGCATCTCTTCGTAAATGCCGATGGCCTCGTCAATGCCGGCGGGCGTGCCCCACTCCGTCAGCCCCTCAGCCAAGCCCGCCATGGCCCGCATGAACGGGCGGGTCTCAAGGACGCCCCAGAAGTGTCCGTGCAATTCCTTGAAGCCTTTGGGTCCCACGTCGCGACGCCCGGCCGCGACGGCCTTCCGCATGGCATCGACATAATCCTTCACGAAGGTGGATTCCATTTCGGCCAGCATGATCATGGCATCCACGCAATCCGGATAAATGCTCAGCGCCTGTCGGCAGAGTTCCTCCACCTGTTTGTCCTCGGACGGCCCCAGGTCCATCGCGGTCCACATCAGATCCTGCGCCTGGTCGCGCGGGGACATCGGTTCGTGGGTATCGAATGTCGTGTCGGCAATCATGGGTGCATCGTCTCCATTGCACCGCGGGAACACAACCCGCCGCCGCGCGGGATATCAAAGAAAATGAACCACGAATGAACACCGATGAACACGGATTTTCGACTTCTGCTTCATCCCTGTTCATTCGTGTTTCATTTGGAATTAGGTTTGAAGTGCGTGCTTGGGCGCCATAGGTCGGCGTACCGGCGGACCTGTGCTGGATGCACAATCAGTCGATCCTCCGTAGGAGCGGCTTGGTTCCCGGATACAGGGACACATGGGCGAGCCGCCCATGCCACGTTGTGCCCGTGCAACCATCCGTGCCGCTTCAATCAATGCTCTTGATCTCTCCACGAATGTATTTCTCGGCCACTTCGATGTAGTGCGTCGTCAGCCACGCCATGTATTTGAGCTCCTCATCCTTAACCGGGCGAACCACCTTGCCCGGCACGCCCATGACGACCATGCGGTCGGGAACCTGCATCCCCGGCGCGACCACCGCGCCGGCGGCGACGAGGCATTGCTCGCCGATGACCGAACGTCCCAGCAGCGTCGCGCCCATGCCGATCAGCGAACCTCGCCCGACATGCTCGCCATGGACGATCGCGCCGTGCCCGATGGTGACATCATCCCCGATCGTGTTGGGTTCGCCGCTGTCGCAGTGGATGACGCACGAATCCTGCACGTTGACCCGTCGCCCGATGGTGACGGGCGCCACATCGCCGCGGACGACGGCGCTGAACCAGAAACTGCATAATTCGCCGATGGTGACATCCCCGGTGATCGTGGCGTTGTGTGCTTTGAAAAATCCGCCGGAGGTTTGATGGAACAGAGGCATGGGCAGGAGTGTATCGCGATGGGGGAAACTCGGCGATCCATTGAGGTGCGATTGACCGGGTGTGGTCAATGTTTGTGGCCTCCGACGCGGCACCGGCGACAATTGGATGGCGTTGCTCCCGCAACGCCGCAGCATCGCGGGAGCGACGCCCTCCATCTATTCATGTCGTAACATTTTGTCAATACTACACTTCCAGGCATAGCAAAATTTATCTTGACAGCCATGAAAATTTTAGTAATCTGTTTCTGAAACAGTTACACTTCCGTTGGCGTTGGGTCGCACATATGAGTTCCGTTCGAGAAATAGCCCGGCAGGTTGGTGTCTCTCCCGCGACGGTTTCGCGGGCGATCAACAACCATCCCCGCGTCGCCGCGGATGTCCGCGAGCGGGTGCTGGCCGCGATGAATCGCTCCGGCTATGTCCCGACCGTCGGACGCCGCTCCACAACCAACATCGCCTTCGCCTACACCGGCGAATCGTCGCTCGGTTCCCCATTCGATGCTTCGCTCATGTTTGGCATGAGCGACCGGATGGAGGAATACGGTTTTGACCTGATGATCCTCAACGCCGTCCGGGCGCGCCAGCCGCATGAAAATTATTCGCAGATGTTTTTGCGCAAGGGGATTCGCGGCGCGATCCTGCGGACGACGGCGCGAACGCGGCACGTCTGCGAGGAGATCGCGGCGGAGGGTTTTCCGGCGGTGGTCGTGGCGGATCGATTCGAGACGCCCGGCGTCAACTTCATTTATTCCGATTCGCGCGAATCCAGCCGCGAGGCCGTGGAACATCTGATCGGCCTGGGGCATCGACGGATCGGCGTTTGCGTCAACATCATTGACGACTCCGATCACGCGGATCGACTCGCGGGCTATCGACAGGCGATGAGCGACAACGACCTGCCGCTGGACCGCAAACTGATGTTCCGTGTCCCGGCCAACCGCGAAGGGGGCGGACAACTCATGCGTCGGATCGGCTCAATGCCCCAGCGCCCGACGGCGCTGTTCCTGACCGATCCCATGACGGTCGTTGGCGCCATGGGGGAGGCGCGGAAGATGGGGATCGAGATCCCAAAGGACTTGTCAATCGTCGGATTTGATGATTCGGAGCTGCGTCACAGCGTTTTCCCCGGCATGACCAGCGTCTGCCAGGACACGGCGGCGCTGGGACGCGAGGCGTTTCGGATTTTGCATGACTTGTTGAATCAAGCGGATGGTTCGCCGGCGGCGGTCGCGCGGAAGGCGATGCGGACCTGGTTTGAAGTGCATGGATCGACCGCCCCGTCGCGGTCGGAGAGAGCGGTTAAATGAAATCATCCCGTTTGGGATCAACGTGTGGTCCGTGTTGGAACACACAAGATTTGTAACACCTCATTTCCTGGAGGAGCTATGCAAAAGCGTCATTTATTCTCAGCGGTTGTTGGTTCTTGCACATTGGCGGCCATGGCATTACCGACGTCGGCGGCGGTTGTCGTCAACGGCAATTTTGAAACACAGGATACCGGGCCAACGGATGCACTCAATTGGACGGGAGAAAACGGTTCGACCATTGCGCGCTCGGCAACGGGTGGTGTGGGTGGAACGGCGGGGATGCTCGTGAGCAATGTGAACCCGACTTCAGCCGCGGGTCCGGTGGGGCAATTCACCGGCGCCCAGGGCGGCACTGCCATCACACCGGGTCTGTCATACAATTTTGAGTTTGACAGCAATCGCACCTTCGCCGCAGGCGGCGTGTTCCAGGCGATGGTGGATTACCGGGATGCAGGGAATGCGCCCGTCGGTGGCGGGACCAATCAGACACTCACCACGGCCACGAGCGGCTACGAGCACTCGCTTTACTCACTGGGTGTTGCGCCCGCAGGTGCGACGCAGGTGCTGGTGCAGTTTTTCGCCATCACGGGAGGTGATGCCGGTTCGTCGTCCAGCGTGCTTCTGGACAACGTGAAGGTATCGGCGGTTCCCGAACCGGCCTCCCTGTCGCTGCTCGCACTGACGGGATTGGCCTGCATTCGTCGTCGCAAGGCAT
>CAYTAP010000079.1:0-6781 GCA_964435775.1 uncultured Tepidisphaeraceae bacterium | reverse complement strand
ATTACCGTGTTCGACTCCTCTTCGACCTCGCGCGGGAAGGTCACCGTGGCCCTCGCCGTGGCGGCCGGCTTGGGTCTCGTCGGCCCGATCCTGGCCAGCGCCACACCTGCCCGTTCTGCCCCCAATCCCACGCCCGCACCGGCCTCGCTGTCACTGCTCGCGCTGGGCGGATTGACACTGATTCGTCGTCGACGGGCATGAGTATGTTTGCAATTTCACCGCGCCGGCGGATGGATAGTCCGCCGCCGCGATTTGGCCGCATCGGTCGCGGCCGGTTGGTTGTGCATTTCCGAGGAGCGCATATGACTTCCACACGCCGAAAAGCCTTCACACTTGTGGAATTACTGGTTGTCATCGGCATCATCGCCATTTTGATCGCGATGCTGCTGCCGGCATTGAACAAGGCGCGTGACGCGGCCAAGACCGTCTCCTGCATGAGCAACCTGCGGCAGATCGGAACGGCGATCAATATGTATACGACGGAGCAGAAGGGATATCTTCCCCCATCGGGCGTGTTGCCGGTTCTTCCCGATGGGAGCAACCGCCTTCAGGATTTTCTGACTCCGTATCTGCCGGTTGACGCCGACCGAACCGTCTGGACCTGCCCCAACGCCATTCCGGGGACCACGACCCAGTTCCCGATGGCATATGGCGGCAATCAGATCGTGCTGGTCATTCAGTTCAACGTGTTGCCCAAGCTGCCGCCGTTGTGCCGGATCACGCAGATACGGCGCTCGACCGAGGTGATCCTGGTGGCGGATTGTTCGCAGACGAGCGGCGTGTATACCGCGGCCGGATGGCTGGACAATTCGGGTTATCCCGGCGCGCCGTTTCTCGATGGCTCAGCATCCGACCCCAACGGGGCGGCGATCTCCTCACAAGCGGACACGCCCATCGACAACCTGCCGGGCTGGGATGACCACGATCCGCAATTCGGCGGCAACTATCACATCCGCTACCGCCACAACGGCAACAAGATGACGAACGTGGTCTTCGTCGATGGTCACGCCGCCAGCTTCCGCAAGGGGGAGTTGAAGTACCGCAATCTCGCACGCAATTATTAAAGTCTTTTTCCTCCCGCGCACATGGTTCGTCGATCCGGCCGAAACTGCGCGCAAGCCGCATCCACCCGTTGTTTATGGAACCCTGCCGATGAAACCAATCGCTTTACTGCTCGGGCTGGTCGTGTCTCTTGGCTCCATCGCCACCGCGCAGCCGGTGGCGACCAAGGTTGAAAAAACGGCCAGTGGCTATGAGCTGCTCCGCGACGGCAAACCCTATTTCATCGAAGGCGCCGGCGGGGATGCGCCCAAGACGCTGCTCAAGGAATATGGGGGAAACTCGTTTCGCACCTGGGGCGTCGATCATGCCGAGACGCAATTGGCCGAAGCCCAGAAGCTCGGGTTGACCGTCACCCTGGGCATCTGGCTCGGCCATGAGCGGCATGGATTCAACTACAACGATCCGGATCAGGTGCGCAAGCAGTTTGAGATGGCCAAGGCCGCGGTTCTCAAATACAAGGACTCCCCGGCGCTGGCGATCTGGGCAATCGGCAATGAGATGGAGGGGTATGAAAACGGGGACAACGCGGCGATCTGGTCGGCCGTGCAGAACATCGCGGCGATGATCCACCAGGTCGATCCGAATCATCCGACGATGACGGTAGTCGCGGAGATCGGGGGGAGCCGGATCAAGAGCATCAACGGCTTTTGCCCCGACATCGACATCATCGGCATCAACACTTACGCCGGCGGGCCAAGCATCGCCGAGCGCTATCGCAAAGGCGGCGGGGTCAAGCCGTATATCATCACCGAGTTCGGGCCGGGGGGAACCTGGGAGGTGGAGAAGAACGCCTGGGGCGTGCCGATTGAATTGACGAGCACCGCCAAGGCCGACGCCTATCGGGCGACGTACGAAAAGAGCATCCTTGCGGAGAAGGGGAAGCTGTGCCTTGGTTCCTACGCCTTCGCGTGGGGGAACAAGCAGGAGGCGACGGCGACTTGGTATGGGCTGTTTCTGGATGATGGGTCGCGGCTTGAAGCGCTCGATACGCTGCGCGAACTATGGACCGGCGACAAGCCGGCCAACCGCTGCCCGCAAATCGAACCGCTGAAGGTGATCGGCAATGACCAGGTGGAGCCGGGGGCGACGGTTCGCGTCAAACTGACGGTGAAGGATCCGGAAAATGATCCGCTCAAGATCACATGGAAGTTGACGAAGGATCTGGCGAAGTACAACACCGGCGGCGACGCGCAGGCCAAACCGCCGGAATATCCGGACGCCATCGTCAAGCAAGGTGAGGAGGAAGTGGAATTGAAAATGCCCGAAGGGGGCGGCGGGTATTGGCTGTATGCGATCGTCCATGACAACCACGGCGGCGCGGCGGTGGCAGATGTGCCGTTGCTCGTCAAAGGGCCGGAAGGGAAGCTGGCGATCGACGCCAAGGCCGCGAAGCTGCCCCTGGTGTTGTACGCCGATGGGATGGACGGCCTGCCCTATGTCTGGTCGGGATGGATGGGAAAGCTCGACGCGATCAAGATGGATGAAAAGAGCGCCGACCAGCCCCACAACGGCGAGACGTGCATGAAGTGCGAGTTTCGCTCCGGCGACAATTTCGGCGGCATCGTCTGGCAGAACCCCGCGAACGACTGGGGCGACGCCCCCGGCGGTTTCAACCTGACCGGCGCGAAAAAGCTGACCTTCTGGGCCCGCGGCGAAAAGGGAGGGGAGACAGTTGAGTTCCAATACGGCGTGCTCGGACAGGACAAAAAGTTCCCGGACTCCGACCACGGGTCCATGAATGTGACGCTGGGCAAAGAGTGGAAGCAATATGAGTTTGACCTGGCCGGGAAGGACCTGTCCGACATCAAAACCGGATTCTGCTGGGTGGTGAAAGGGCAGGGCGCGCCGGTGGTGTTTTATCTGGATGATGTTCGGTATGAGTGACGCGCACCAGTCTTGAATCGCACGACGAAGCATAGGCAGTCAGTAGGCGGCGGGCGGAAGTGGATTTAATATCCATATACCGCCTGCCGCCTACGGCCTTTCATGGCGGCGCGGGTTTCATGACGGAGCCGTATGACTCGGCTTGGGTATAAAAGCCATGGCATCGCCGGCGCTTCCGGCGCGTAGCTGGTTCACCAGGCGATGGAGAACGGCCAGCCGCCATCGAGGAGGGGTATCGCATCGGGGGTGGATGTCGGGAAGCTGTGTTCGAGATAGTAATGCCAGCGGATGCCCATCGCGGGATAGAGGCGGATGAACGCCTGCCAGGCGGCGTAGTGGGCGCGGAGGTTGAAAGTCTGTCCGGCCCAGTTGGCTTGCTCATCCTTCAGTTGCGCATTTTCCGCGTCGGTGGCGGTGAGCTGTTTTTCAAGCTGCGCAAGCCGCTCGGCGAGCTTGGCATTGGCGGCTTTGAGCTTTTCGACTTCGCTGGAAAGCTCGTTTTTTCGGTTCTGGGCATCTTTGAGCTGCGCCAGGGCATCATCGTACATCTTCTTGAGTTGATCGGGCTTGGGTGTCTCCTGGGCATTGGCGACGGGAATGCCGACGGCCAGCGCGGCGAACAGGATCAACGTCACGGCGAGGTTTGGCAAGGAAGCAACCAGGGGGCACGGCATGAGAAAATCCTTTCAGCAGGTCTCCAGCATTTTATGAAGCGGGCGCGACAGGCACAACGCGGGAATGTTCGCTGTTCGTTGTTAGTTGTCCGTGGTCCGTTGTCCATTGTTCGTGGTCAATGGTCAGTGCCAGGGGTTGGGGCATTGGGGGGTTCGGGGTGTTCGCGCGAGGAGACGAAATCGAATTGTCGCGCCGGTTGCTCTATGATGAATAATGCCGGTGGATGGCGCGAGCGGGTAACGTCGGCGAAAGAAGCAGATGATCACCTTTCCCTGTCGATGTGGCCACGTGTTAAACGTGACGGAGGATCAGGCCGGGGGCACGATCCAATGTCCGCGCTGCGGACGACTCAACGACATTCCGATGCTGAGCGAGTTGGCCGGGCTGGAGGCGGATGGGACGGTCAAGCTCGACGTGCGCGAGCAAAAGCGCGAGGCGGATCGGCTCAAGGAACTCAGCCGGGCGTTTATGCGCCGGGGGATCGGGGATGAGGAGATTGACCTTCGCCCGACGCTGGAGGAGGTGAAGCGGGCGGGGGATGTCGGGCCGCTGGAATGGGAACCGGATCGCGCCAAGCCCAAATATGATCCGGTGACGGGGGAATTGGTTCGGCCGCTGGAGGTGCGGCAAGAGACGCCGGGTCGGAGCGACGAATCCCTCCTGTCGCGTCGGAAGGTGAGGGAGATCATCCCGTCGGCGACGCCCGGGGCGTTGGAATTGCTCGTCTTGTTGCTGCGCCCACTCAATTTGATCGTGAGCTTCATGATCCTGGGGGCTTTTGTCTTTCTGCAGGTGCTGATCTACCTGGGGTTGTCGATCGCGGTGAAGACACTGGGGCTGGACGTCACGCCGGCGATGATTGTGATTTATGGGGTTTTCTGGTGGATCGTCCTGGCACATTACGCGAATGTGATTGATGATGTGGGGCGCGAGGGGCGCGATGAATTGCCCCGCCCTCTGCGGGATTTGAGCTGGCAGGATGATTTGTGGGGGCCGCTCTGGAAATCGACGGCGGGACTGGCGCTGTGCTATTGGCCGATGGTCGTCGCGGGATCGATCTGGGGGGGCTATGGGTTTGTGGGCGTGTTGGAAACCATTTTATTTGTGGGCGGAAGTATCGCGCTGCCGGCGGTGTGGATCACGCTGATCTGCGATGGGACGCCGGCCAACCTGCGCCCGGATCGGGTGATGAGCGTGATCCGCGCCTGCGGGATCGCGTATGTCGTGCCCCTGCTTGCGGGAGTGCCGGCGCTATTGGGGCATGGATGGGGTGTTCTCGGCTTGTGGATGGTACCGGAGGCGCTGAGCGAAAAATACCCCGTGTTGTCGGCAATGAATCATTACGCAATTGCAGATTCATCGCTCCTCGTGGGGATTTTTTTCGCGCAGTACTGCTGCTGGTACATGGGAATCCTGTACCGCCGACACCATGAAGAGTTCGCGTGGGTCATGCAGCGGCATACGTCGAGGCGCCATCCGCAGGCGCGGGGCGGGTGAATTTCATTTCGCCGAACATGCCCCTACAATCGCCGGTTATGCGAATTGCCCTGGCACAGATCAATCCGACGGTTGGCGATCTCGCGGCCAACACGCGGAAGATTGTCGAGTTTATCGCGCGGGCCAAAGCCGAAAAGGCTCAACTGGTTGTATTTCCAGAGCTTGCGGTGACGGGGTATCCGCCCAAAGACCTGCTCTTGCGTCGGCAGTTCATCACCGACAGCGTGCGGGCGGTGGAGGTCATCGCCTCGCGGGTCAAGGGGATTGATGTGGTCGTGGGGTATGCCGATCGCAACGAGCAGCCGGTCGGTCGGCCGCTGCATAATGCGGTGGCGCTGCTGCGCGATGGAAAAGTCGTCAGCCGGCATTTCAAGACGCTGTTGCCGACGTATGACGTTTTTGATGAGTCGCGCTATTTCGAGCCTGGGCCGGAGGATGAGAAGGAAAACCTCGTGACAGTCGCCGGGCGGGTCATGGGGCTGAGCATCTGCGAGGACCTGTGGAACGATGAGCAGATGATCGAGCGGCGGCTGTACCATGAAAACCCCATCGCGGATTTGAACGCCGCAGGCGCGGAGATTCTCGTCAACGCGAGCGCGTCGCCGTTCGTGGTGGACAAGCATCAATTCCGCATCGAGCTTTATGGCTCGCAGGTTCGGCGATTCGGCAAGCCGCTGGTCTATTGCAACCAGGTCGGCGGCAACGATGAGCTGGTCTTCGATGGCAACAGCATGGCGTTTGACGCGCGCGGCAACGTGATCGCGCAGGCCAAGGGGTTCGAGGAGGACCTGCTCGTCGTTGACTTGGACGAGGACGGCGGCGGCAAGGGACGGATGGAGCTGCCGGCGACGGGGATCGAATCGATCTACCGCGCGCTGGTCGTGGGGTTGCGGGATTATGTTCACAAGTGTGGATTCAAGAGCGTGGTGCTGGGGCTGAGTGGCGGGATCGATTCGGCGCTGACGGCGGCGATCGCGGTGGGTGCGTTCGGCCCGGATCGCGTGATGGGCGTGGCGATGCCCAGCCAATACAGCTCGGGCGGATCGGTCGATGATGCGCTGGCGCTGGCGAAGAACCTGGGCATCGAGTGCCCCGTCATCCCGATCAAGCCGGCGTATGACGCCTATGAGCAACAACTGGCGGGCGTATTCGCGGGGCGCAAGCCGGATGTGACGGAGGAGAACCTGCAGGCGCGGATTCGCGGCGGGATTCTGATGGCGATGTCCAACAAGTTCAATCACATGCTCCTGACAACGGGGAACAAGAGCGAGCTGGCGGTGGGGTATTGCACGATTTACGGCGACATGTGCGGCGGGCTGGCGGTCATCAGCGATCTGCCCAAGACGACGGTCTGGGAGATGTCGCGGTGGATCAACAAGGACGCCGGACGCGAGGTCATCCCCTGGAGCAGCATTGAAAAAGTGCCGTCGGCCGAATTGCGGCCGAATCAGACCGACCAGGATTCCCTGCCGCCGTACGATGTGCTCGATGCGATCCTGCACCGGTATGTGGCCGAGGAAAAGCCGGCGGCGGAGATCATCGCCGAGGGGTATGACGCGGCGACGGTCAAGCGGATCATCCGGCTGATCGACCGGAGCGAATACAAGCGCCGTCAGGCGGCGCCGGGGTTGAAGGTGACGACGCGGGCGTTTGGATCCGGCCG
>CAYTAP010000078.1:0-19048 GCA_964435775.1 uncultured Tepidisphaeraceae bacterium | reverse complement strand
AGGCGCCGCCGGCGTTGGCCATGAAGATCGCCTGGAACAAACCGAACACCGCGATGGCGATCAGGAACCCGATGAAGAAGTAGGGCTCGAAGAACGCCGCCGCCAGGGTCAGGAAGAACATCGCCACGAAGATGTTGAACATCCCCGACTGGGCATACTTCGTGCAGATTTCGACGACGCGTTTGGAATCCTCCTCCGACGCCTTTTGCCCATCCAGCTTCATGTGGCGCTTG
Source organism: uncultured Tepidisphaeraceae bacterium (assembly GCA_964435775.1). Taxonomy (GTDB): domain Bacteria; phylum Planctomycetota; class Phycisphaerae; order Tepidisphaerales; family Tepidisphaeraceae; genus CAYTAP01. The sequence goes on along the minus strand of CAYTAP010000078.1, from coordinate 18,815 downwards.
ATGTCTTCCACCGCGCGGTAGGCGCCGGTGATCCCCGCCTGGCAGCTCGCGCCGCTGAACCAGAAGACGACCCCGCCGCCGGCGATGAGACCCAGCAGGAATGGGGCGTAAAGGATCGACAAATTGGCCGCGTGGGTGCTGTCGAGGATGACCTTCCCCGCGGCGTCGGTTGTCGTGCCCACGAGCAGGAGGATGATCGAGAAAATGAGGGTTGTCGCGCCGACGACCGCCGTGCCGATGAGCACGGGCTTGGCCGTCGCCTTGAAGGTGTTGCCGGCGCCGTCGTTTTCCTCGAGCATCAGCTTGCCGCGCTCGAAGTTGGGCTTGATGCCAAGCTCCCGCGTCAGGTCCTCGACCGCGTTGGGCTGCTGTTCGATCAGGCTCAGCTCGTAAACGCTCTGCGCGTTGTCCGTCACCGGGCCATACGAATCGACGGCGATCGTCACCGGTCCCATGCCCAAAAATCCGAAGGCGACGAGCCCGAACGAGAAGACCGCCGGCGCGAGCATGATCTCATCGAGGCCCAGCGTGCTGAAGCCCCATGCCCCGGCCATCAACACCACGATACAGATGCTGCCGATCCAGAAGGCGCTGAAATTCCCGGCCGTCAAGCCCGAGAGGATGTTGAGCGACGCGCCGCCTTCGCGGCTGGTGTTGACGATCTCACGCACATGCCGCGAGCGGACCGACGTGAAGAACGTCGTCAGTTCCGGGATGATCGCCCCGGCCAATGTCCCGCACGAAATGATCGACGCCAGCTTCCACCACAGCGTCTCATCCCCCTGCAGCGATGGCACCAGCGCCCACGACGCCAGGTAGGTGATGACGATCGACACGATCGACGTCATCCACACCAGCGAATGGAGCGGCTTTTCAAAATCCATCTCATCGGCATGGGCGTAGCGCGCCTTGGAGATCATCTCGTTGATCAGGTAGCTGCCCGCGCTGCTGATGACCATGAGCACCCGCATCGCGAAGATCCAGACCAGGAGTTCGACCTGGATGAGCGGATTGGTCACCGCGAGCATGATGAAGACGATCAGCGCGACGCCGGTGACGCCGTAGGTCTCAAACCCGTCGGCGGTCGGACCCACCGAGTCGCCGGCGTTGTCCCCCACGCAGTCGGCGATGACCCCCGGATTCCGCGCATCATCCTCCTCGACCTTGAAGACGATCTTCATCAGGTCCGCACCGATGTCGGCGATCTTCGTGAAAATACCACCGGCGATTCGCAGCACCGCCGCTCCCAGCGCTTCGCCAATGGCGCACCCGGTGAAGCACGGTCCGGCCAGCTTGCCGGGGATGCACAGCAGAATGCAGAGCATGATGAGCAGTTCAATGCAGATGAGGACCATGCCGATGCCAATCCCCGCGCGAAGGGGGATCGAGCAGACCGGCCAGGGCTTGCCGCGCAGACTCGCCATGCTCGTCCGCGAGTTGGCGAACGTGTTGACGCGAATGCCGAACCACGCGACCGAATAGCTTCCCGCGATGCCGAGCAGGCTGAAGATGAGGATGATGATCACGCGGACGGGGGTTGAAAAGTCGCCGTCGGCGTTGAGCGCGGCCGACGGTTCCGCGACGACCACCCCATGTTCGCCGGTCGCCGCGAGGTTCTGCGCCGCGACTGTTTTGTCCGCCACGACATGCGCGCTGGTCACGGTCTGCGCATGGTGCGACTCATCTCCGGATTGCAGGAATCCGAAATATACGACCATGATGATCGCGATGAAGACCCACAGAAGCAGAATGAACTTCGCCTGTGTTTTGAGATAGGTCTTGCAGGTTGCGTAGATCAGCTCGGAGATTTCAAGCATTGAACGATGCACCGGCAATCGCTTGAGCTGACCATAAATGATCAGGCCAAAAACCAAGCCGAGCGCCGGGATGATCATGCCGTACAGCAGCAGGTGATAGCCGCTGATGGCCCCGCCGAAGAACGTCGCTCCCGACAAATCGGGCAGCACCAGGTCCGCCTCGCCCGCCGCCAGCGCGGGGGATGCCGACACGAACAAGCTGAGCAATGCCACGAAGGCAAAAATGAACAATGCCGCCCCTCGGTTCTTTTTGGAAATCAAACCAGTTACCTCCGCGATATGTCCGCCTTCGGATGGCGACTTGACATGGTTCTTTGGTTGATGCGATGCCGGCATCGACCCTTGCCTGGCGACTTGCACACACAATGCAAACGGATCGCCATGACGGCCATCATACCCGCGCGCAAATCGTACCCGCAACTTTATTGAGTTTGAATGAGAGCTGTCGACCTGCGGTCGCCCAGGCCGCACGCCACGCATGGGTGGCAAGTCGCTCGTCGCCGCTCGTCTCATAACCATTACTGGTCGCGAAGCGGGATTTCCTTGAACCGCCCCGGGTCATATTCATTCAGCTTGTCCACGATCGCACCTGAGTCTCCCAGGGGTACGTCCATTCGTGACCCGGTGGAGGTGTCTTCCACCGTGCGAGTCCCTCGGATCGTCTCGATGAAATTCGCATGGGCGATATCCTGGCTTTTCTGCCGGGCCTCCCATGCCTTGTTGCTCGCATCAAATGACGCCACCAGTGCGCGGTGCGCCCTCTGCCCCGCCTCGAACCGCCGCTGCCCAGCCGCGATGTTGTTCCGTGTGACCTGCGCCATCACCTCGGCGTTGACTTTCCACGAGTTGAGCATCTGGAGCATCACGGGCAAAGCTGCATCGAGGGCCTCGGGCGGCGCCACGGCCTCCGTGAGGTAGACCATCCACGCGCCTTGGGCGACTGGCGCCGTTTCAACATTGGCCAGCACCGCCAGCCGTTGCGTCTGACCGTTTTCCGTTTGAAGGAATGTGTATTTCAGCAAAGCCGCCTGTCCGTTGGGCAGGTTGGCCTTGGCTTTCCCCACGACGCTCAAGCTTTCCAGGGAGACGCTCGGTCCCCCTTTCATCTGCGACATCGCACTGAGTTGCGGCACCAGCGCCGCAAGCGCCCGCGCCGGGTCAAGATAAGGCGCCACGAGCAGCGGGACCCTTGGCGGCGGCGCCATCCCCATCTGCCGCGCTTGTGCCTCGACCTGCAATTGCATCTGCACCACTGTGGAATCCGGCGTGTTGACGCTGAACGTGCTGCCCACCGACAGCCTCTGGTCATTCGGCCCGCGGATCGTGAATCCCGACTGGCAGGTTGTCGCGTTGGTGGTCCATCCCTCCGCCAAGCCGATGCTCCCCGTGCCGTCTGGGAAATTGTACTGTTGCAAAGCCACCGCCGGCGCTGTCGCGCCGTCGGCGGGGGTCAGCGCCTGCCACTGGGCGGGGGTCGCTGTGGTGCGGGCGTACACGATGCTGATGTTCGCGCCGCCTTCGACCAACCGGCAGGAGAGTACTCCCGTCACCGGCTGGCCATTGTGCGTGGCGGTGAACGAAACACCGCCGAATGCCTTGTCCTTAAAATCTTCGAATGCTTTCCCAAGCGATGGCTTGCCGTCAAACAAAGTTTTCAGATCCGGAATTGCCGCCTGCAGCGCGGCTTGAACGGTCGAGACGCCCGCTTTGGTCGCCGTCAGCGACTGCCCCACCTCGTTTTTTTTTAAGACCTTGTAATGAGAAGGGGAGGCGGCCTCTTTATCTCCCGCCGCGGCCAAACTTGCCTTGTCCGCCGACGGACCTTCCGATGATGGCGCCAGAGGATTGGCCGGCTGCGGAGTGGCTTTCTTCAACACATACGTCTTGCCGCCGGTCACAAAGTTCAGCGTGCCATCCAGCGTTGCCTCAAAGGGGAATTGACTGCCGCTGGCCTCGAAACTCCCTTTCAAACGGTTCTGCGTGGCCGTCGCCGTCACGGGGAATGTCTGCTCCCCCAGTTGCACGGTGCCCTGATACCCGCCATTGGTCGCCGTGAGCGTGAGCGTCAACTGTCCATCGGAAAATCGCCCGAGGAACGGATCGCTTTTGCCCGCCAGCGGGTTGGCTGGTCCATCATTCGTCTCGCCACCTGTCAGTGGGTTGGACGGGCTGTTGTTGCCCGGCGTCGGCTCGTTGTCATTTCCACCCTTTACGGAATCGAGCCCATTGAGCTTCGTGGTGCCGACCATGGTCATGGTGCCTGCGCCTTGAATGTTGTATTGCACAGGTTCGCCATTGGGTCCCTGGCCTTGCTGCTGTCCGAACAGCTTCAGTGTTCCTTTCAGATCAATGTTATTTTGTCGACCGGTCTGAACGTCGATCAGTGACGTGCCCTGTGCAATCATCTGGGTTTGGATCCCGTTATGCTCAGTCGTGATCGCGGTGGAGACCTTGACCTCCGCGACGCGGCGTCCCTCGACCATCTTGAGCGACAAGAGCTTGAGCGTCATCCCCGCGCGATCGTTTGGTCCGGGCAGTTCCATTTCCCGGGCAACCGCTTGCGGGTCCGCCTGCCACTCCTGGCCGACTGCAACGGGCGCTGGGGGGTACAGAGCTTCGCTCATCGACAGCATGCCATTCGCTTCGTTCAGTGCCGCGGGATCCCCTTGTCCCTGGTGATCGTTGCTCACCGAGCCATCGGCCTCCTGCTTGACAGTGACCGTCTGTCCCGCCAGCGGAAATTGCCTTTCCTGCTTGGGTTGGCCGCCCATTTCCATGCTGTCGGCGCAATTTCCATCGAATGTGATGCGCATCGCGGTTGGTTTTCCATCTCTGGCCGAGAGGACTTCAACTTTACCACTGCGGGTGGTGTTGGTGGTCGTGGTGAACGGCTGGACGACTCCATTGCTGGTTGCCTTGGCGTCGGTGCGAGTGGCGCGTTGCTGAGAAAAAGTCCATGACTGTCCCGGCTGGATCGCCAGTTTGAGCGTCACCTTCTCCGCGCCCCAAAGCGGCTGCGCACAAAATGCGGTGGCGATGCACAATCCCCATGCCCATCGTAGATTCATAACCCGTCTCGCTTTCCAAAATGAGAAATAGACCGCATGCCGAAGTGGCGCCAATATATTGATGACGGGATTGTAATGAGTCAAGGATAAAGTGGAACGGCGAGTGCTTTGAGCAAAACCTCTTCAAAACTGGTTTATCAGAACCATTCCTTCTAAACTCATGTGTCGCGCCGCTTGTGCGGCGCTGCACCATTGTTCATCGGTCTTGTCGATCGAAAGGACCTTCGCGATGATGCCAGGTAAACTGTTTCGCTTATCGCTCTCTTTTTGTGCGGCCTTGGGCTTGAGCGCTGTGGCGACAAACGCGCAAACCGTCACCAAACTCGTTGACAACTTTGAGCAGGCCGGAGCCTGGGCAAGCGACTCGTACAACACCGGCAGCGGCGAGATGGGGATGTCGCCTGATGTTCCCGTCGGGATTGCATCGAAACAAAGCCTGAAACTCACCGCTCGCTTCACGGGAACCGGATTCCAGAATTATTCCGTGGACCCCGTCGCCCCTTTGTTGATTCCCGGTGATGCCAAAGAGATCACCATTCATTACAAGCTCACGGCCGACGAGCGCTACACGATAACGATGGCTTTTGTGGACGGGTACGGCCGATCCCGCGATCCGGGCAAGGGTTATTTCATTTGGAAGTTCGGCACGAAAACCCCGGGGCAGTGGGAGACCGCAACCTACAAGGTGCCCGCCGGCCTGGTGATGCCTTTGCAAATCGCCAGCATCGGCGTGGAAAACTGGGAAGCCAAGCAGGTCAAACAGGATGTGAGCCTGTTCGTGGATAACCTCGAAGTCACGACGGACATCACCAACGTGGATCGCAAAACCGGATTGCTGTCCACCTGGAAACCGCAGGAGAGCCCGGCCAACCCCGACGCCGCGCCCAAGCAGCCACCGACGACACCCCTGATCGACGTACAGTTGTCCACCGGTCAGCCGGGGAATCTTTTCGAAGGCCAGGACCCGCGACTGTTGCTTCAAGTGCGCAACTGGCTGCCCGATCCGTTGAAAGGAAATCTAACGCTCAGTGTCACTGACGATGCGGGCCAGGCCGTTGACAAACAGGAGAAGCCTTTCGAGGCCGAGGCCTCGCTCGCCATGAGCGTGCCGCTCAAGGTCGCGCGGTTCGGTCGTTACAAGCTATCGGCCCACGCCGCGCTCCAAGGCACGGAAGCCCGCGATACCAGCATGTTCTTCGCAAAGCTTCCCAGCCAGCCGGAGTTGACCGCCGAGCAGAAGATCGCATCCCCTTATGGCTTGAATGTCCACAGCGGAGGGCCGTGGCCGCTGGCGGCATATCGGGCGGCGGGTCTCGTCTGGTACCGTGAATATGCCTTCACATGGGATTGGCTGGAGCGTGCCAAGGGGACCAATAACGATTTCGCCGGCTGGCCTTATTTCCCCAAGATCGTTCAAAATTATCTCGATCATGGCGCGATGGTCGCGCCCGTGCTGCAAAAATCCATCGTCAAGCCGGAGTTCAATGCCGATGGGTCCATCAAGAAGATCGGCCCGGACCCCCAGTGGGTGCGGATGCTCGTGCAGGTTGTATCCGCGTTTCCAGACGTGAAGTTCTGGGAATTGAGCAATGAATATGATCTGCCTGCCGCCAACTCCCGTGCCGAGGATCGCGTGGGGTGGAAAAACTACGGGCTGTATCACAAGAAATTCGGCGCCGTCCTCGATCTGCTCGGCGGCGGCAGTCTATTTGCCATCTCCAACGGCACCGCCGGCATTCATCCGTCGCTGACCGAGAAGCTGATCAAGGAAGGGTACTTCGATCAGATCGACGCCTTGAGCTTCCATCATTACTGCGGCATCGAGCCGCCGGAAACCAACATCGGCAACAACAACACGGCCTCCGGGGAGGTCAACAACGAACCTCCGACGCTCTTTGTCGATCAGCTCCGACAGATGAAGAAGGTGGGCAATGTCGATGGCCATCAACGGCAGGCGTGGCTCACCGAGGTGGGCTGGGACACGCTCGCGGGAAAGGTGGTCACTCCTTATCAACAAGCGGTTTATCTTCCCAGGATGTGGATGATGGCGATGGCCGCGGGGACCGACAAGGTCTTCTGGTTCTATGACAAGGACGCCGCCAACCCTTCTCATTTCTTTGATGGATGCGGCCTCCTTGATGCCAACCTCCAGCCCAAGGCGAGCATCTGCTCACTGGCGGCGATGACGAGTCTTCTCCCGACCCCGCAGTATGTCGGTTCGATCAACGCCGGCCCGGACACGCAGGGATATGTCTTCCAGGAGGATGGCAAGTTGATCGCATCCCTCTGGTCGATCTCGAAAGACGATGGGCCCAAGGCAAGCTTCAAGGCCGAACGGCTCCTTGATTTCATGGGCAATCCCGTGCAAGGCAACGACGTTCAGTTGACGATGGCGCCGCTTTACGCGGTCGGCATCGATCGCGGCGGTGACTGGTACAAGCAGACGGCGTACGACATTCAGTCGCCGTACATGGAAAACGCGGCGGCCGGGGATCCGCTCAAGACCACCGTGACCATTCACAACAACCGTTCCGAACCGATCGTCGGCAAGGTGTCGCTCCAGTTGCCCGATGGATGGAAAACCGACGCTGGCGAGCAATCGTACACCGTCGCCCCGGGCAAGACGGCCGAGGTGACGCTCCCGTTCTCCGTTTCATTCAACGAGTCGCTTGGACTCAAGCAGGCAACCATTCGCTTTGCTGAAAACGGGAAGACGGTCAAGGAGATGCCCCTGGTGGTGCTGGTCTCTCGCCCATTCATGATGCACGTTTCACCCATTGTGACTGCACCCGACGAGCCCACGACCGTCAAAGTGACCCTCGTCAACCTCTCGACGCGCCCGCAAAGCGGCAAACTGGAATTGAAGCTGCCCGTGTCGTGGAAGGCGATCACGCCCACCATCGAGGTGTCCCCGCTTCAGCCGCGCGAGCAGCGGGTGATCGACACAAAGCTGGCATGGAATGATCAGTGGAAGACGGGCGAATCGGCTTCTGTTGTTTTTGTCACGTCTGATGGAGAGATGTCCCAACCGCTCATTCCGCCTTCATTCCACATTCCCGAAGTGCAGAATGTGAAAATCGACGGCGACCTGAGCGATTGGCCGGCGGACAGCCAGTTCCCCCAGTGGATGCTCGGCTCGACGGATGGCAAGCCCAACGCCGAAATCCACATGGCCTGGTCGCCCAAGGGGCTGCTCGTCGGCGTCAATGTTCATGATTCCCAGGTCGTGGTGAAAAATCCGAAGGAGTTCTGGGATGGAGACACGCTGGAATTGTTCATCAATAACCAGGCCGACCAGAAGAAACACTCCTTTGGCAAGGGTGATCACCAATTCTGGTTCGTACCCCTGGTGAAGGAGCACCGAGCCTATGTTGGACAGTGGAAGCAGGGGGATGAACTCCCGGCCACGTTGTATGACATTCAAGGCATCGAATCCTCGGTGGTCGCCAGGGACGGAGGTTATGTCATGGAGTTCCTCCTGCCGTCGGAACGGTTCGGCTTCCATCCGCAGGCCAATGGCAAGATCACGCTGAACCTCAACCTGACCGTCCACGGAGGCAAGTCCGAACGAGAGGTCTATTGGACACGCGCCAAGAGCGATGGCGTAACCACTCACCCCGGCGAATGGGGAACCATCCGTCTGATGGGCGGAAAATAGGCACTGGGTCCGGCTCACAGGCACGCGCCGCGCGCCGATCCCATCGGCGCGCGGCGGCCCGGTTTCTTCCACGCCCGCCGGCGAGTAAACTTTCCCGCATGGATTCGCACGATACCTATGAATCTCCCCTCGTCGCCCGCAATGCCAGCGAGGAGATGCTCCGTCTATTTTCCCCTCGTCACAAATTCACCCTCTGGCGTCGCCTGTGGTTGGAACTTGCCCGCGCTCAGCGCGAACTCGGACTCGGCCGCATCACGTCCGAAGCTCTTTCCCAGATGGAACACCGTCAGGGAGAGATCGATTTCAGCCGCGCCGCCGATTGGGAAAAGCGATTGCGCCACGATGTCATGGCGCATGTCCACACTTTTGAGGAAGCCGCCCCGGCGGCACAGGGGATTATTCACCTCGGCGCCACCAGCCAATACGTCGTCGATAACGCCGATCTGATCATCATGCGCGACGCGATGTCGCTCCTGGCCGGACGGTTGGCCGCCGCCATCGACGCCCTGGGCACATTTGCCATGCGTTGGCGGGATTTGCCGACGCTGGGTTACACGCACTATCAGCCCGCGCAACTCACGACCGTGGGCAAACGCGCCGCCCTCTGGGCGCAGGACCTGGCAATTGACCTGGAGGAACTCGAACATCGCATCGCGTCCCTTCGGTTTCGCGGCGTCAAGGGGACCACCGGCACGCAGGCGTCCTTTCTCGCGTTGTTCGATGGCGATCACGCGAAGGTGGAAAAACTCGACCGTTTGATCACCGAGCGATTCGGCTTCGCCGCCTCGTTCACGATCACCGGGCAAACCTATCCGCGCAAGATCGATGCGCAGGTCGTCAATACCCTGGCATCCTGTGCCGCGAGTGTTCACAAGTTCTGCAACGATATCCGTCTGCTGGCTGGGATGAAGCAGGTGGAGGAACCATTCGAGGCCGAGCAGGTCGGCTCGAGCGCGATGGCGTACAAGCGCAACCCGATGCGCTGCGAACGGGCGACGGGCTTGTGTCGCTTTGTAATCAGCCTCGCCAATTCACCCTTGCAAACCGCCGCCGAGCAGTGGTTCGAGCGCACGCTCGACGACTCGGCCAACAAGCGTCTGTCCATCCCCGAGCCGTTCCTGGCGATGGATGGCGCGCTGCGGATCGTCGTCAACGTCGCGCGGGGATTGGTCGTGTATCCGAATGTGATCAACCGCTTCGTCTCGGCCGAACTGCCCTTCATGGCGACGGAGGAAATCCTGATGGCCGCCGTCCGCGCCGGGGGGGATCGCCAGCAACTGCATGAGTCGATCCGTCAACACGCGATGGACGCCGCCGAGCAGGTGAAGGTGCATGGGATGCCCAACGACCTAATGGAGCGTCTGGCGGGGGATGAAGCGTTCGACAAGGTCGATCTGGCGGGTGTGCTCGAACCGGCGCGCTTTATCGGACGCGCGCCGTGGCAGGTTGAACAATTTGTCAGCGAGGTGATCGAACCCATCCGAAAGCGCTATCCACAGCACATCGCTCAGGCCGCTGAATTGAAGGTGTAGTGAAAGCCCGTAAATCAGGGAAGATCGCGCGTGGAACGCCATCTTCAAGGCAGCCTGGCGGATGGCCGGACCCCGCAAGGCGGTGCTCGTGGGTACCTAACCGCAGGAGAGTGTGCGATTTTTCCCTGCGGGTAAGGCCCAAGGACTAGTTCAACTGGTACAGCGTATATCGTGGCAAAGTATTCGCCATCGCCCCATGCGCTGCACAGTCTCAACGCCTGTGTCGATGTGCTCGGCAAGTATCATGCGACACGGGCGACCTTTATAAAGGCCGCCCGTGGTCAACCCTATTCACGATGTCGTCGAAGTCATTAACAGTCTGCGAGCTCTGGTTGCCGTCGACGCCGCAAGGCCATCAAGCCCACCACGCCACCCATCAGCATGGCGGTGGTTGGTTCGGGAATACCGATACCGTTGCGGTTCATGTCAGGCCATGCATTATTGCCCGCAGAGTCCGTGCCTGTTACGGGTGTGTTGCTCGCCAAGTCCCAATATCCGCCAATTTGCGTGAACTCAAGAAGCCGATGATCACCGGGCGCAATATTGAACGTATTGCCCGACGTGAAAAGTGCCCCGTCAATTGCCTGGGTAAACGAGACGCTATGGGACACGCCATCCAAGTTGCTCAAGAGGATTTCCAGGATATCAGGGGTCCACGGGTTTCCGTCGGAAACTTGATACATACCTGAATATGCGATGCCCGTTTGCTCAAATGTCTTGGTCGTGCCGTCAATCGTTCCAGTGATGTCCAGGAGCGCGGGAACGGCCGTGCGCCCACTGAGGAATAGCGGATCCCATACACTCCAACCAATTTGGGCGTCCGCCTGCATTTGTGCTTTGGTGTACCCGACCACGCCCGGTTCAAAGAGGTTGTACGATTCGGCGCCACGGGCCCGGTAATGCGCGATTAGCGCGGCAAAGTCGCCGCGGGCCAGCAACTGGTTTGCGTTGCCGCCGATGGACGTATCGAAGCTGTAGGGGGAATAGATTGTGGACGTATTCGTCAAGGCGACGTTGTTCCAGTTGTTGAAGCGCGTCACCAAAGGGATGTGCGCATCTTTCTGCGGCAATGGGGCCGGGCGGTTTTGGAAAAGCGTACCTTGCAAGTTGGATTCCACAGCGGAAAAACGCGACAACGGCATCGTGAAGAGATTGGATCGAATGTTTGGAGAGGTGGACCCGCCGTTGGCCGACCCAGGTCCGCGGAAGCTCGGCGAGCCGGGGTACAACTGCTCCATCGCCATATTGATGCCGGTATTGTAATAGCCGGTTGCGGTTGTACCGGTCGTACCGGGGTTCGACGCGGTTGCATCTGGATATACAGGGAAAACCTGGTAATTACCGATATACGCTGATACCGATGGTGTGTTGGAGGAGGTGATGGGATTCCATCGCACCTGGCCGACGAGATTGGACGTCCGCGATGCGATCGACGTGCCTTCAAAGTCCGCGAACACATACGACACCGTATTGGTGCGGAATATGTTGAGGGCGGCCGGGTCCGTTAAATCTTCGGTGACCCGAACGGCTTTCGGGTCGGTCGGATGTGCCGCCCAGTAAGCCTGCACGGCAGCTGCGGATGCCGCGCTGTTGGTCAGGTGCGGCGCGCCAACGTATGGCGCTGGCGCCGTTTGCGACGGTACTTCCCAATCAAAAAAAGATGTTGATCCGAACGCCACACTGCTCAGGGCGCTTGCTGTCGCAATAGCCACGAATGACACGATGCTTCGTCGTTCGTGCTTTGCATCTTTCCCTCGACTCATTTGTCCTCCTGTTAGAAAGTGACGCAACGTGATGTCAACTGCTGACGCGATTCACCTCTCCGGGCCAATCGTCCACACGCTAACATCTCCAATGCTCCTAGTAATTTACTTCCTGCGCAGATTTCGTGTCAAGGTAAAAATGCATAAAAATAGACAATGTGTGGCGGATGGGGTGTAAGTGATTATCTTGAAACAGCTTACGCGATGGTCTCGATAGCCTGATTTCTTGAGAATTATTCCTTGAGTGTCTCGCAGGATATCGATTGTCAGGGCTTGAAAAGGATTGCATTGAAACAGGAGTTGTACTCTCCCCCGACCGCAGCCACATATCCCGCATTCGCTATTGGCACGGAAGCGGACGTCACAATCCAAGCGCGGGTCGTAATCTTCATTTCTTATTTTCCAGCGATTGGATGAAGGCGTCGATCGCATCAGTGTAATCCCCGGCTGTACCCACTAGTTCATTGATCTGGCCGTGATTGAGGTCAACCGGCAGAAGCGTTGTCCGTCCGCCGAGGGCCTCAACCTTGCCGGCGAATTCCCTGGCGTGTTGAATTTCCCGACGTCGTCCACTTGAACAGACCAGCAGCATGGGACGCGGCTTGCCTTTGAGCTGCTCGGTCGGCGACGCCGCTTGCCAGAGTGCGCGGTCTTTACCGAAGGCCGTGTCATACAGGTCGAAGTGGCGTTGGTTCATGATCGCCTCCACGTCGTAGGCGCCGCTGTCCAGCACGATCGTGCCCAGCCAGGGTTTGGCGTTTTGTTTTGCTGCAATGTCGGGATTGGCGGTCACCAGCAACACCAGATGCGCCCCAGCCGAGTGTCCCATCAAAATGGCGTGTGCTGGATTGCCGCCCCAACTCTTGGCCTTACTTTGCGTAAAGGCCAACGCCAGAGCCACGTCATCAGCTTCTTGTAAGGGGGTGACCTTCGGCACCAGACGATAATTGATGGAAATGAAGATGTACCCCTTGGGAATCCAGTGGTTCACCTTGTTGAGCACGACGCCGCTCATCGCCTTGTCGCCGCGCCGCCACCCGCCGCCGTGCACCATCAAAATGATCGGCGCATCCTTGGGATGAGGCGGCAGGTACACATCCATCTTCTGCATGGGATCGTCACCATATGCCACATCACGATGAATGATCGTGCCGGCGGGGTATGACGCCTCGCCTCGCCTCGATGGCGCGCCGGCGTCATATTCCGCTTCGTGAACCGCGGACGATGCTTCAGGGGTGCTTGGTCGTGTCGCGGTGGGAACCTGGTCGGATGCTCTGGCCGCAATGGATGGTCCCCCCGCGATGAGGCTCGCCGCGAGGAATGTCGTTCCGCTTAAAATTGCCGCGCCGTACCGTCGTGATGCTCTCATGGGAATCTCCTTGCATTGCTGGCCGACGCTGGATTGGTGCGGTGGACTCTACTCTGGTCCCACCGCATCTCCGCTCAGAATCGGCAATTGAAGGGTTACGCTCCGATCCGCGCCGTCGTCCAGGCCGGGGGCCGCGCCGATGAACTTCTTGTCGATCTTCTTCACATTTCGCACTGGCGCATTGACCGGGGGAAGAAGGTCCGGGGCATCGGGGGTGTCCCAGCGCTTGAGGACGTTGTAATACTGGTCGCGCTGGGCGGGAATCCAACCGGCGTCGCGGACGAGGCGGCAGATTTCCCGCTCGTTGAGTTTGTAAGTGGTCCCGGCGGCGCTGACGACGTTTTCCTCCATCATCACGCTTCCCATGTCGTTGGCGCCGTGGAAGAGCGCCAGTTGTCCGATCTTGGGCCCCATTGTCACCCAGGAGCTTTGCAGGCTGGGGATGTTGTCGAAGAACAGCCGTGCCACCGCCAGCGTGCGGAGATACACCTCCGCCCCGGCCGCCCGCACGACGCGGCCCCGCAGCACATCGTCGTTGGTCGATTCATCGAACGGTCCGTACGTCGCCTCATCCCATTCCCTGGCCCGCCCGAGCGGCGTGTTCTCCCGCTGGAACGGCCAGTGGATGAAGGCGGCGTAGCTTCCGTAAGGATGAAGGATGAAGGATGAAGGATGAGGAGATTCGGATGAAGGATCAAAGGGCGATTTGGCAAAGACGCCGGGATGCTTTTTCTTAATTTCCTCCTTCCTCCTTCCTCCTTCCTCCTTCCCGAGCGCCCGCGCATAGTCCTGCATGTCCCTCAGCGCGCTCATGTGTTCGATGCGCTCGCGGACGAACTCGATGTGGCCGATGAGCATCGTGCAGGAGGTGTTCATTCCCTCCTCGTGGGCGACGCGCATGACGCGGAGCCAGTCGTCGCCGGTGCATTTGCCGATGCCGATGCGCCGCCGGACGCGCGGCGCGAAGATTTCCCCGCCGCCGCCGGGGATCGTCGCCAGACCGGCGGCCTTGAAGCGCCGGATGATCTGGCGGACATCCATCTTGAAAAACCGCTCAAACTCAATGAACTCCGGCGGCGAAAACGCATGAATGTGAATGGAGGGGAACTCGGTTTTGATGTACCCAAGCAATTCCTCGTACCACTCAATCGGCAGCTCGTCATTCATGCCGCCCTGCATCAAAATCTGCGTGCCGTTGATCGCCATCAGCTCGCGGATTTTTTTGCCGATTTGTTCGTGGTTCAACACATAACTGTCGTCGTCGCCATGATCCCGGCGAAATGCGCAGAACGTGCATTTGGCGGTGCAGACGTTGGTGTAGTTGATGTTTCGGTCGATGACGTAGGTGCGGTAATCCTCCGGATGCATCCGCGCCACGACTTGCGACGCCCATGTGCCCAGGTCATGCAGGGAGGCGTTTTGATACAGCTCGAGTGCCTGGGCATCGGTGAGGCGCTTCTGGCCGCTGACCACGGCGTCGATATCGAAAGAAAGTGTGCTCATGACCTGTGAGTATAGGTTCGTGACCCACAACGCGCAAGGCCGAAGAATATTGTTTCCCCATACGCCCGCGGGCGTGGCGACGCCGGGCATTCAGGGCAAACGCATTTACGAAGCATAGGCATTTCCCCTCCCCCGTTGTACCCAACGGGGGAGGGTAGGGAGGGGGCTTTTTCGCGGAGAATCAGGCGGAACCCCCTCCCCAGCCCTCCCCCGCGAGTACGCGGGGGAGGGAGTAAGATCGCAATTGCATTTGACCTGGCCGGCCATTCATCGGGGCAGCGGTTGATATCCCAGAAAAAACGGCTCGGTCACTGAAAGCACCTGCAACGACCGGCTCGCCCCCGGTTTGGCCGGGGCGCTGAAGATGCACCACCGTCGCCCGGCGTGCGCCGGTGTGGGGTCATATACAAGGATGCTTTTGGTTTTGCCGGGGCTGAACAGGCCGTCGCGGTTGTAGCCGTAGGGCAATCCCGAGATGGGGCATGTGAACGCCAGCGGCGCATCGACATCCGCCAGCGGTGCGAGGTCCGTCAGCTTCTCCGGAAGTGTCTTATGCAGCGCGTAATAAAGCAGCAGCGCGCCCTCCAGATCATGAAGCCTGGCCGCGCATGGGTCGGTGATGCCTTGATCAGTCAACAGGGCATCATCACCGGCGGTGTGCCGTTCATTGCCGCTATTGGCGGATTGGCACGCCGGCAGCAGGATGAGTAGCGCCAGGGAGAGCAGTGCGACACCACATCGCAGGGGATTGCTTCTCATGGGATGTCTCCGCAATCTGTCCTCGCGCCGGCGGGTCGAATCCCGGCGCTTCACGCCGCCGATTTCACCGCCGCAACAATCTTCTTGGCCGCGTCGGTCAGATCGCTCGCCGAGGTCAGTGTGGGCAGTTCCGTCTTGGCCGCCTCCAGAATCTTCCGCGCCTTGTCCACGTTCGTCCCTTCGAGCCGCACGACAACGGGCACCTTGAAGCCCAGTTCGCGGCCCGCCGTCACCAGCGCCGTGGCGATCGTGTCGCATTTGGCGATGCCGCCGAAGATGTTGACGAGGATCCCCTTGACGTTGGTATCCGACAGAATGATGCGGAACGCCTCGATCGCCCCCTCGGCCGTCACGGAGCCACCGACATCCAGGAAGTTGGCCGGTTCCGAGCCATAGAGCTTGATGATGTCCATCGTCGCCATCGCCAGCCCGGCGCCGTTGACCAGGCATCCGATGGCGCCGTCGAGGGCGATGTAGTTCAAATCCGCCTTGTGCGCCCGGACATCCAGCGGTTTTTCCTGCGTTTCGTCGGCCATCGCGGCGATGGGGGCATGACGGAACAGCGCGTTGTCATCGAAGGTGATCTTGGCGTCGATGGCGACGAGCGCGCCCTCCCCGGTCACCACCAGCGGGTTGATCTCCGCCAGCGAGGCATCGGTCTTGAAGAATACCGTCGCCAGATTGAGCATCAGCTTCGCCGCCTCGTTGGCCATTTTCCCCTGCATGCCCAGTTGATACGCGATGGCCCGCGCCTGATACGGCTGAAGCCCCAGCAGGGGATGCAGCGGCTGCTTGAGCACCTTCTCCGGCGACTTGGCCGCAACTTCCTCAATCTCCACGCCTCCCTCGGCCGACGCGATGAGCGTCGCGGTCCCCCGTCCGCGGTCCACCGTGATCCCCACATAATATTCCTTGGCGATGTCCACGCCCGGCGCGACGAGGAGCACCGAAACGCCCACGCCTTCCGGCCCGGTCTGAACGCTCACCATCCGATTGGCGAGCATAAATTTGGCCGCTTCCCTCGCCTCCTCGGCGCTCTTCACAAGCTTGACGAATCCCGCCTTGCCGCGTCCGCCGGCATAAACCTGCGCCTTCACGACGCACATGGGGGCCGCGAAGTTTTTGAACGCCGCCGCCGCCTCCTCCGGCGTCCGCGCCACCTCGGCGGGGGGGACGGGGATGCCATGATCGGAAAGAATCTGCCGGGCTTGGTATTCGTGAACCTTCATGATGGCGCCTTGTTAAAAATCGTTGTTCATTCGCATGATTGCGTCGGCCGTCGGTCGCCCGGCTTTTGCCCTGACAATCAACCCCATTGGACAATACAATCCCGGCGTATGCACTGCAACCACAAGCCTGCCATCGTTTTAACCAGCGGAGGGCTCGACAGCACGACTTGCCTCGCCGTCGCGCGACGAGACGGATTTTCCCCCCTCTATTCCATGACCTTTGACTACGGCCAGCGGCATCGCCATGAGTTGAGCGCCGCCGAAGCGGTGGCGAGGCGTTTCGGCGTTATCGAGCATCGCGTCATCCATATCGACCTGCGCCAGTTCGGCAAAAGCGCCCTGACCAGCGACATGGAGGTTCCCAGGGATCAAATTGATGTGGAGGCGCCCTCGCTTGGCTCGGACGAATCCGGGAATTGCGGGGAAGCTGTTGAGGTGCCGATCACCTACGTCCCGGCGCGGAACACGATTTTTCTCAGCTATGCCCTCGCCTGGGCGGAGGTGCTGGACCTTGTCGATCTGTTCATCGGCGTCAATGCCGTGGATTACAGCGGCTATCCCGATTGCCGGCCGGAGTTCATCAAAGCGTTTGAGGCGAT
The DNA here is from genome assembly GCA_964435775.1 of uncultured Tepidisphaeraceae bacterium. GTDB lineage: Bacteria > Planctomycetota > Phycisphaerae > Tepidisphaerales > Tepidisphaeraceae > CAYTAP01. Next base: position 1,518 of record CAYTAP010000078.1, on the reverse strand, counting down.
GTCCAATCTCGCCACCCGCATGACAACCCGCGGCGGGCGATCATTGAAAATCCACACGCCGCTGCTCGATCTGTCCAAAGCGCGGATCATCCACCTGGGGATGGAGCTTGGTGTCGATTATTCAATGACCCACAGTTGCTATGACCCCGACGCCTCCGGCGGCGCTTGTGGGCACTGTGACAGTTGCCTGTTGCGAAAAAGGGGCTTTGCCGAGGCGGGCGTGAAGGATCCGACGCGCTACACATCGATCGTCAGGCCACCGGGAGGGGCGAGGGCGGGGGATTCGGCGAAGTAGCCGTATTGTTCGAGAAGAGGCAGGTTTTCCGGCGCCAATTCGATGCGGGAAGCCGCCGGGCTGCTTCGTTCGCGCGGCTCGGAGAAATGGACGACGCGGCGTCGGCGATCATTCGTGTGCATCAGTCCCGTCGTGAAATCAGCCGTGAAAATGTAACTGTGGCGATGCCCCCGGATTCCATACATCAAATCGGCGATCCGGAGGTCCGCCGCGCCGGGAATGGGGAACGATTCGATGATCCGCGTGGACAATCGGAATTGATCGCTGATGCTGTAATGCAGACGCCATCGTGCCGCGGCGCGCCGAAGGCGCTGGTGCCGTCGATGATCCATCTGGCGGTTGGCGATGACCGCACCCGCCGCCACCGACACCGTCAAGACCAGGTAAGCCGCAGGTGACATGGAAACGCCTGCCGTGCCTTACGAATTGCCACCGGGCGGCGTCGCCGGCACCGCGGGCGCGGCTGGCTGTGTCGTCGCCGCCGGAAGCTTGTAATCGATCCCATAATCCGGTTGCGGCCTCACGAGTTCCTGTCCGATCCAGAAAATCATCACACGGTAGCGCGGATCGGATTTACTTTGAAATAGCGGACGGAATCCCGGCACATCGGGATGCTGGTATTGCGAGTCGGTCGCCGGGAGGCTGTATTGCGCGATGAGCGACTGCTCCGGTTGCAGGCGGTTGATCATCGACCGCTCGGCCGGGCCGCCGAACGCGCCGGTGTCGGCGGCGGCGGGATTCGTGCTGGTCACCTTTTTGGCGTATTCGGTGAGGATGTAGAAGTTGGTGTAGGTGACGGCGTTGTTGTCGGCCGGGGAATAGAGCATGAACCCGCCGCGCGGCGTGCCGCCGTGGCATCCCGAGGTCGCGCAATTGGGAAGCAGGATCGCCTGTCCGCGCGTCTTGAAGTCGGCCAGCGCCTTGGGGTCCGTCAACACATGCACGCCTGCGCGCATCGACTTGTCCCCGTTTTTCACAATCTCCACCGCCTGTGCCGCGGGGGACAGCGCGTTGAACTGCTGAAGCGTCTGCCCCGTCGCCGCCAGAAATTGCTGCCGGGTCGCGGGATCGATTCGAATGCCCCGCATCGTGTCGGTCGGCTTCAATTCCATCAGCCGAATCGTGTTGATGTCCTCGGGCGAGAGCAACTGCCGCTTGGCGGCCGGCGGCGTGCCCGGCGCATTGCCCGACCCGCCGTCGCCGGTTCCGCCGTTGTCATCCGA
>CAYTAP010000077.1:13364-19973 GCA_964435775.1 uncultured Tepidisphaeraceae bacterium | reverse complement strand
CCGGTGCGGGTATCATCCGTCACTATGCCCAAACGAACGCTCACGAGCATAGTGTATTTGGGAAGGCGAAATTGGCGGGATATGGGCTGGCGGTGGAGCGTCCGATAATGAAAGGGTAAAAAATACAAGAATTTTCTTGCATCTGTCAACTCCCTGTACATACTAAATACAGTCGCGGCAGGGCATGTCACGTTCGTGTGGTCTTGCATACGTCATTTTATTTGGAGTGGGAGGTAGGGATAATGGGTATAACAACGAACGAATCGGGCTCGATCAATAGCAAGTACAAGCGTACATCACCCGTTGCCGGCTGCGGGCGCTTTGTATTGGCTGCACTGGCCGTTGCGGCGTGCGCGGGGGTGGGGGCGGGGTCGGCAATGGGCGCGGGCGTGTGGACTGGGGCGACGAACAGCGATTGGAACACCGGCACGAATTGGGACAATAACGCCGTTCCCACCGGCGGAAACGTCACATTTCAGACCGGGACGCCATCCAGCGTGACACTGAGCGCCGCCACGAGCGCCAATAATATCTTTTTCGCCTCCAATTCCGGTGATTACACGATCGGCGCGGTCGGCGGGACGAACAGCATTTCCATGAACAACAATGCCGCCATTCAAATTTCAGCACCCAGCAACGCCCATGTTACTTTTAACACTCCTGTTACCTTTTCTGGCGGCGGGCCACGGATCACCAACAACTCCACGACCGGCGGCTCTTTTACCTTCAACGGACCTATCCAAATGGATGCGGGAGTCACGACGCTGGCTCTGCAAAGTGCTGTTGGTGGCGGAACAAATTATCTGAATGGAGAAATCAGCGGCGCTGGAACATTGAGTCGCAGCGGCGCCGTGGGGCAAGGCGCATATGTCATCTCGCATTCCAACCCCAATTTCACGGGCATTGTGAGCGTGCGATACAGCGCGCCGCTGATATTGACCAACAGCGGGGCCATGACCAATGCCAGTCTGGCTTTCGGCTATCTGGGGAATCTCTCACTTCGCAGCGACACCAGCGCCACCTTCGGCACGGCCGGCATCACAATGACAGGTCAATCGGCTGTCGATGTCGGGCAACTAACGAGCGGACACGGGGGCAAGACACTGACGCTCGGGGGGGATATTTCGATGGACAATAACACCGGCTTCAGTGTGTCGGATTCATCAGGGAGTGATGATACTCTGGCCTTGGGGGATGTTAAGTTTACAGCGACCGGAACGGGATACTTTGCTCCGTCATCAGGGCATGTAACCGTCGGCGATATTACAGGGGGGGCGCCAGCCACCAAATCCAACGCGCTGACGTTGCGAGGCACAACCGACAACAATCGCGTTGCGGGGATCATTGGCGATGGTGTGGCCGGCGGCAATATTGCCTTGTCCAAGAGCGAGTCGGGCACTTGGTATCTCGATGGCGACAATACCTACACCGGCGCCACCAGCATCACCGCTGGCGCGTTGTATGTGAATGGGACGACCAGCGGGCAGGGAAACTTCTCCGCGAACAGCGGCACCACCCTGGGCGGCGACGGCACGATTGGGCTGGGCAGTGGAACAGGGAGCGTGTCGGTGTCCGGCAAGTTGGACCCGGGCGCGCAGGCGGGCGCTACGGGAACGTTGACGGTGGATACGGGCAATCTGACGATCACCAATGCTCTGAATGCCGCGAATTCACAGAACCTGCTGTTTGACCTGGGAAGCATTGCGAGCAGCGACAAAGTGGTCGTGACCGATGGCGTACTCGCGATCGGAGCGAGCAAGCTGGATTTCGGCGATTTTGTATTCACGGCCGGGCCGGGTTTGCAGAATGGCGTTTACACGCTTTTTGATACGAATGCGACCATTTCCGGCACGCTCGCCGGCGGAATCCAGAGCGGCGCGATTGGAATCGACGGAGCGCAGGGTGTGCTCAGCATCCTGAATAACCAGGATGTCATCCTCACGGTCAGCGGGGTCGTCCCCGAGCCTGCCACACTCGGCCTGATCGCCTTCGGCGCTCTTGGCCTCCTCGCCCGGCGACGACGGATGGCGTGAGGCGTGTGGCATGGGCGTCACGCCCATGTTGTCCGCGAAGGCACGAATAGGTTGCAGAGGTGAGTCCGTGTAGGGTTCACACGCAGCGCGGACCATCCACGCGGGGTGCCAAGATATGCGCGGCGGAATGCGGGCCTCACCTGATCCCTTGTGTTCTTTGTGTCTTCGCATCTTCGTGGCGCATTGCCTCAGGCACGCCGTTGTTCCTGTGTCGTTTCGCCCGACTTGGTTTTGAGTTTGCCGAGGAGTTTGGCGGCGGTGTCGATGTAGAGTCGGCCGCCGCGGTTGATGGTGTCGCCGCCGATGGTGCCCGAGACGATCACCTTGGTGTGTTTGCCGAGGGTGAGATCGCCTGAGACATTTCCGAAGATGTGGACGCGCCCGCCCGGCTCGACGCGGAGGTTGCCGTAGATCGCGCCGCGCAGGTAGAACTTGCCCCCCTTGATCACCTTGATGTTGCCGATGACCGACCCCCAGAGGGTGTATTCCTCATAGACGACGAGGTCATGTTTGAGTTGGCCTCGTTCTTCGCGCATGAGGGGATCCGGGTTGGACGATGGGGCGCACTACGCCGTGGCGGCCAGGTCATCGCGGTCGAGATCCGATTCGCCCAGCGCCAGCCGCAATCCGCGATTGCTCTTGGCCTGCAATGCCAGGAGGATGATGATCGCCAGCACGGGGAACCCGACGAACCGCGCCCAGAGCAAAATCGCCTGATCGAGCGGCAGCGACGCCAGCACGCGCGGCTGGATCAGTTCCATCCAGGTGTAAAGCACGCCGGGGAGACGGAAGCCTTCGGAAAGCTGCTGCCAGTTGAGGAACGCCTGCCAGGGGAAGAGCAGAATGCCGAGCACGACGCACCAGATCAGCGCGCTGGTCACCTTGGCCACGCCGATCAGTCGGCCGACGAGCATGATGAGCACGAGGAGCAGCAGCACGACCGCGAGAATGGCCGTCAGGATGATCCCGAGGAAGTCGGTCAGGCCGACGAAGTAGCGGATCAACGTTCCGGCGCTGGAGGTGGGCGTCAGCGCATCGGCGATCACCGCCGCCGAGGGCGCGGTTGTCGCCGGCGCGCCGGCCGCCACTTCCAAGGCCGGGCGATGCAATGCAACGACATCGTAGCGCACGAGAAAAAAGATCGCCATCTGCCCCAACAGCGCCAGGAGCAGCAATAGAAACAGCCAGTTCTTCGCCCGTCTGGCCGACATCATCGCATCGGCATAGTCGGCGGCGGTGGCGATTGCGGATTGCGCCATGATCGTGTTCCCTTCGCGCGGCGGGTGAATGGTGGCCGGGGCTCATCGCCCCGGTGAAGCGTCCCCGGCGGACGCTTCGATCATCGCCTGATGTGGTACCTAAAATAAGGCGTATTCGCAAATGTGATGAGGGGTGCGTCCGGCATTGGCGATGAGATTCAGCGTCCCCCTTCCCTTCTCCTTCGCTTCGGTCGCGCCTGGCTTTGGCGCAGGCCGCCGCGATGTGTTCATTCACTTCATCCAGGCGTTCAGCCAACGCTGTTTGTTTGCTCACGAAAGCTCCTTCTTTCCGGTTGGATGTCCCCAACCACCATCACGAATGACAACAAGGCATTCGAGGGGGAAGTAAAAGCCGCAAAACCGCGTGGAAGCGGGGGAAATTCAAAATTGTCGTGACAGATCGCGCGCCGGGTCATTACCATGAGAGCCGCATCGCCGTCCTTCGCGGATGGCGCTTCATGTCGGCTGATTTTTCACAGTGTCGGCTCCGCGCATCGGTTTAGGTGTCGGTTTGGCCGCGCACGCTCATGTGAAAGGAGATCGTGATGCGAATCACAGTGGCTGGAGCTCTGTTGCTTTTGGGAGTCCTTGTCAGCGCCGCTTCGGCGGCAACTGCGGCGGATGGTGATTATTCGTCCGATCTGAAACGGATTCAGGAAATCACGCTCATGTATGGCCCGTCGATATTTCAAAGCAATCCGGCCCTTGGCGCGGAAAATCTCAAGCAACTTCCCGGCGCCCGCGCCGAGCGAGATCGCATCGCGAAGAAATATGCGGAACTCATGCAGGGAAAGACATTGGAGGGGCGCAACATAGCCGGCGTGCTCAAGCGGTTTGATATGTTCGTCGAACAGTTCGAGGCCGCCGCCAGGCAATACGGCGCGGATGCGCCGGGGAAAATCGATCAGGACATTGACCAGGCGCTGAAGATGGGACAAGACGCGGTGGACCATCGTCGTCCTCTCTATTTCAGTTCCTCGGGCGGCATTGCCCAGCATCTCGGCTGGGCGCAGGGTCGGCTGGACGTGCTCACCGCATTGTCTCCGGATGCGCCGGCAACGGCGAAGGCGCGCCAGGACCTCGACCAGGCCCGACAAAAGGTCGCGCGGATGAAGGGGACGTTGAATGACGCGATCATTTCCAGCAATGCGCCGCCGCGTGAAACCTACAATGGCCCGGACAAGGCGCAGCTGATCCAACTCGTGCAAGCCAAATGGCGCGAAGCCGGCGTCACGGGCGACGTCCTCATGGCCGGCATCAACTCGAAAAGCTGGAAGCGGAATAGCGGCTGGAAATGGGGCGGGGGCGACACTTGGAATAAGAGCGACATGAGCCGCATTCAGGGATTTGTCATCGTCAAAACCGACGCCACCCACGCGGCCATCCACTACATCAACCTGAACAAGGACCACATGGCGGAAGACCATATTTCGGCGGATTTTGTCAGTGATCCCAAGCAACCACCCGACGTCACGGATCAGCTTCTGCTCAAGAATGTCAAATAGGCATTCGGGGCGGACGTCAGGCGGCCGGCGATGTGGAATGTTTTAATGCTGACGCCGCGCGCGGAATCGGGTATGACATTGGTGCGGGTCGAGGTGTTTCGATCCGATGCAACCAATCCCAAATGGAGACTTCCGATGCGACAGCGAATGCTGGTGAGTTTGTGCGTGATTTTGATGGCGTCGATGGCGAGCCTGGCGATTGCGCATGAGGGGCACGGCGATGCGGCCGACGCCTCCAAGACGACCGTGCAGGGGGAATTGCTTGACATGAATTGCTATGTCGCCGGTCAGGCCAAGGGGCAGAAGCATGCCAAGTGCGCGACCAAGTGCATGAAGAGCGGCATTCCCGCCGGCATCCTGGTGGACGGCAAGGCATTCACGCTGCTCACGAATCCCGCGCCGCTGGCGGCATACGCGGCCAAGACGATCCGCGTGACCGGCACCGTCGACAAGGACACGCAAACCGTCCTGCCCGACAAGATTGAAGTCAAGGATGGCGATCAGTGGAAGCCGGTTCAAATGCACGACGCCCATCATGGCGGGGATGAAGACAAGGATTGAGGCGATCCTGCTGTCAGGCCTTTGTAGGGTCCGCACCCCGTGCGGACCTTTTTCATTCAATGAGGCCGGATGAGCAGGAGATATCCGATCAGCGCCACCGCGACGAGGGCGGCGATGGAGAGGAAGATCGCCGTGGCCAGCAGCGTGGTGAAACGGGTGTTCTGTTTGGCGAGCATCCGCTGCAGCTCGGCGTCATGCTCGTTCTGATTGTCACGGAGCTGTTCGAGGATTTTCGCGCTCGCCTCGGCGTTTTTGCCGACATCCTGCATCGCGGCGCCGACATGGCTGAGGTTGTCGGAGATCGAACGATCATGCTGATGAAGCGTTTCGACTCGCTCGTTGAGCGCGCCAAGGCTTTCGCGGTGCGCGCCCGAGGCGTCTGAGATTTTGTCGAGAATGTCGGCCAGGTGGCGCTGTTGGCCGAACTGCTGCTCCATCTGCTGATGAATCGCCTTGAGCGTCTCGGTCTGCATCTTGTTGCTCTCGGGCAGTTGCTGGAGCGCCTCGGGCAGATGCGAGAGATAGCCGAGAAGTTGATCCTGCCGCTCGCTCTGGCGTTCGAGGTTGTCGCGGACGGTGTTGAGGAGGTCGGCGACGGCGTTGAAGCCGCCCTGGAGATTGGCGATCGCCTGATCGCGCTTGACCCAGGGGCGAAGGAACGCGCCGCGCTGCGCCGTGGTCTGGACCGGCGTGATGTCGGGATTGGCGCGGTCGATGGAATGGTCATCGCGCCCGCCGTCGCCATGAAGCAGCGGCAGATCCACGCCGTTGTCGCGGGAATCCCCCTTGAACCATTGGCCGATGCGCGAGAGGAAGTTGGTTTGCGGATCACTCATGAGACTTCTCCATCCGTTAAGGGTCACATGCGGTTTGACAGTGATTTACGGCAACTTTAGCATCCCGTCGGCATGGGTCAACGCATCGACGCCATTTCGAGAGAGGCACGGCTGGGGGCGACGTTGACGGGTGAGCGGAAGATACCCCAGGACAACCGCATCCTTGCGTTTCTCCCTCCCCCGCGTACTCGGGGGGGAGGGTTGGGGAGGGGGTCCGCGGCATGCCAGACAAAAGCCCCCTCCCCAACCCTCCCCCGGCGTACCGGGAGAGGGGGCAAACACAGAATCACCCGATGGTGCGTCATCTTACTTCTGGGGCTCGTTGTTTGCATGATGGCCGGATGTGATCGACGGGATGATGCGTCTGCGAACAAAAAGGCGGCGGCATCGCCGTCGCTCATCCGCGTCGCCTCGC
>CAYTAP010000077.1:0-13354 GCA_964435775.1 uncultured Tepidisphaeraceae bacterium | reverse complement strand
GCTCGTGCCGGCGGCGACGGACCTCATCTTGTCGATGGGCGCGGGGGATCATCTCGTCGCCGTGAGCAATTACGACCGCAATCGGCTGGGCGCCAAGGGGTTGCCGGCGGTGGGGGATTATCTGAGCACCGATTGGGAGCAGCTCGCGGCGCTCAAGCCCAATGTGATGATCGTGGCGATGGCGCCGGATCGGATGAGCGCCGGTTTGAAGCAGCGGGCGGCGGAATTGGGGATTCATCTTGTCAATGCGAAGATCGACGGGCTGAAGGATGTGTTCACGGTGATCGGAACGCTCGGGCGGGCGATGGATGAAGAGGCCAAAGCCTCGGCGCTGGCCGGAAAGTTGCAGAACCAGCTCGACGGCGTGCGCCTTGGCGTCGCGGGCAAGCCGAAGGTCAAGGCGCTCATCATGCTCGATGCCCAGGCGAATAGCGCCGTGGGGCGCGACAATTATCTCAACGACCTGCTCGAAATCGCCGGCGGCGAAAACGCCATCCCGCCCGGCGGCGGAACGTATCCGAACATCGACCGGGAAATGCTGATGTCCCTTCATCCCGATGCGATTCTCCAACTGCTTCCCGAAGCGCCCGCGCAGGTGCTGAATACGGCGGCAAGCGTCTGGAAGACGTTGCCGCAGTTGCCGGCCGTCGCGCGGAATCGCGTTGTGGTGTTGACGCAGTGGTGGGTGCTCATGCCCGGCGGGCACGTGGGGGAATTGGCCGAGGCGTTCGCCAAGGCGCTGCATCCCAAGGTCTTTCAATCCTCGAATGGATCTTCCGTAGGGGCGGCTTCAGCCGCCGTTTTAGAGGAAGACGGCGGCTGAAGCCGCCCCTACCAAAGAGAATTGAAACACTCTGCGCTTCATCCGCCTGGGCAATGATATCGGCCAGGGGAGGTGCGATACGCACCAGCTTTGATTCCCGCGTCCGCGTAAATCCCACCCCCTCTCCCGCGTACTCGCGGGGGAGGGTTGGGGAGGGGGTCTTCTATTCCAATGAAAACCGGCGCGGGTATCAAACCGTACTTGCGTGATATAGTGGGGGGATGCGATTCTTATCAACGCGGCCATGCCGTTCCTGGATGTCGGCGCTTCTTGTCATCGCGGTGACGGGGCTATGGAGCGCCGCCCCCGCGCTGGCGTGGAACCGCACCGGCCATGAAATCATCGCGATGCTCGCGTATGACCAGCTCACCCCCGAGGCGAGGGCGAAGGTCGATGCGATTTTGAAGCATCATCCGAGGTATCGGGAGGATTTATTGGCCGATGAGGCAGCGACGGAGAACGGCGCGGCTGATGATGCGGCGATGGCGCGTCGCGCCTTCATCGCCGCCGCTGCCTGGCCGGATGAGATTCGCGCCGGCGATCATCCGATGCACAAGTTTCATCGGCCGCAGTGGCATTACATTGATATTCCCTATGTGATCGGCGGAATGAAATCACCCGCGCCGCCGGTTCCGGGGTACGGGCCGGGCAACGCGGTGGAGGCGCTGGATTATTCATTGCATCAGTTGCGGGATGCCGGGGTTGATGCCGAGTCGAGGGCGATCTCGCTCTGCTGGGTCATCCACCTCATCGGCGATCTGCATCAACCACTGCACGCGTCTGATCTGGTCTCCCCGCAATTTCCCGAAGGTGATCGCGGCGGCAATTCATTCATCGTCCTCACGAATCCCGACCGACGGGGCAGCCAGGTCAACCTTCACTGGCTCTGGGATTCGATGCTGGGGGACTATCAATCGACTCTGCTCATGGGCATGGTCGTCGATGGCATCCAGAAGCGCGATGAATGGTCGAGGGCGGCGTTGCATGAGGAGCTGGCGAAGAAGACCGTGGCGGAGTGGGCGGCCGAGTCGCATGAGGTGGCGGTGCGGAGCGTCTATCTCAACGGCAAGCTCAAGGGGACGAGTGCGGCGGTCTTGCGAAAGGATGGAGCGGCGGCGATTCCGGCGTTGCCGCACGAGTATCGCACCGCCTCCGAGCGAGTCGCCGCGCGTCAGGCGGCCTTGGCGGGGGATCGTCTCGCCGACTTGTTGAACGAAATGTGGGGGGAATGACCCCAAAAGTGCATCTGGTGGCAGGGCAAACGCTTTTGCGACGTCCGAGTCTTTCCCCTCCCCCGTTGTACCCAACGGGGGAGGGTAGGGAGGGGGTTTTTCGAGGAAGATCGGGCGGAACCCCCTCCCCAACCCTCCTCCGCGAGTACGCGGGAGAGGGAGAAAATCACAAATGCGGTAGCCCTGGCCATGTGATGCCCGGTTGCCGCGACGGCGGCGCGCCTATATTGTGATGGCATTGGCTCATTCATCCATTGAAGGAATAAAGACATGGAATCGGTGATTCGCGGCAAGGCGTATGTGCTGGGGGACAATCTGGACACGGATCAGATCATCCCGGCCAAGTATCTGTCGTTCAATCCGGCGATTCCGGAGGAGCGCAAATACTTCGGCATGTACGCGATGAGCAGCGTCCCCGAAGGGGAGCGCGGGCTGCCGCAGGGGAACATTCCCTTCGTGCGCGAGAATGAGTTCAAGTCCGATTACACAATCATCGTGGGGGGAAAGAACTTCGGCTCCGGCTCCAGCCGCGAACACGCGCCCCTGGCGCTGGCCGAGGCGGGGATTGCGGCGGTCATCGCGGAGTTTTACGCGCGCATCTTCTTCCGCAACTCGGTCAACGGGGGCTACCTCGTCCCGCTGGAATCGAAGGAGCGGCTGGTGGAAAAAGTTCACACCGGCGATGAGTTGGAAATCCACATTGATGAGCAGTATGTGCTCAACAAGACGCGCGATGAGCGCTATGACCTCAATCCGCTGGGGGATGTCCTGCCGATCATCGAAGCGGGCGGCGTATTCAATTACGCCAAAGAGACCGGGATGCTGACGTAACGCATTCCGCTCGCTCGCCATCTTCCTCCTGAAAGTGGGTTGTTTTGGATCTATTGACTCCCGCCAGCAAATGGGCCGCCGATGAGCGGCTTCATGGCCAGGATGCCGCCGCGCCGGCGGCGCATCTGGAGCGCCTGCCGACCCGCCAGCGCGTGGCGGTGTTTCTGACGGTGGTCGTGCCGCTGGTGGCGCTTCTGGGGGCGATCGTGCTGCTGTGGGGGCGCGGGATCGAGTGGCTCGATCTGGGATTGCTCGCGGTGATGTACTGCATCGCCGGCTTCGGGACGACGATCGGCTTTCATCGCCTGTTCACCCATCGCTCGTTTGAAACGCCGCGCTTCATGCGAGTGCTTCTGGCGATCTGCGGCTCGATGGGGGCGCAAGGCCCGGTCATCCGCTGGTGCGCGGTCCATCGGCGGCATCACCAGGTCTCCGACCATGAGGGGGACCCCCATTCGCCGCACCTGCACGGCGAAGGCGTCGGCAACCTTCTCCGCGGAATGCTGCACGCGCATGTTGGGTGGGTCTTCAAGCCGGATCCGGTGGATTTGTCGCGCTCGGCGGGGGATCTGCTGGAAGACCCTTGGCTCGGCTTTGTCGATCGCACCTATCTGCTCTGGGTCTTCGTCGGCCTGCTCCTGCCGGCGGCCATCGGGGGCTGGATCACGGGAAGCTGGGTCGGCGCGTTCACCGGCTTTCTCTGGGGCGGTCTGGTGCGGATGGGAACGATGCACCACGTCACCTGGAGCGTCAACAGCGTCTGCCACGTCTGGGGAGACAGCCCCTTTCGCAGCAACGATCAATCAACCAACAACCTCCCCGTGGCGCTATTGAGCCTCGGCGAAGGCTGGCACAACAACCACCACGCCTTCCCGACTTCGGCGCGGCATGGCCTGCGCTGGTGGCAGTTCGACAGCTCGTATGTGCTGATTCGCCTGATGGCGCTGTGCGGATTGGCGAGAAAAGTCCGCCTCCCCAGCCCGGCGGCGATGCGGGGGAAACTCAAGACGGCGTAGCCCCGCCGGCCGGCGACGGGACGGCCGGAAATGCTGAAGCGGCGCTCCCCGCCCAGCCGATCAGATCAGGAGGAGCGGGTCGGATCGTCATGGCCTTGATGGTCTTTCCGCATCGTCTCGTTCCCGCTTCCAGCGGAATGGCGCAACGCCCCCGCATCATTTCCCATCCCTTGCCGACCGGAATTCATTCCCTGACGACTGGAATTCACTCCCTCACCACTGGAAATCATTCCTTCATATCCAGTCGTCAAACTTTGACAACTGGAAATCATTCCTTCACATCCAGTCATCAAACTTTGACAACTGGAAATCATTCCCTCACATCCAGTCATCAAACTTTGACAACTGGAATTCATTCCTTCATATCCAGTCATCAAACTTTGACAACTGGAATTCATCCCTTCATATCCAGTCGTCAAACCCCCAATTCCTGTTGTGGACAGCGCGGTCGCGGGCCTATAACACCCCCGCCGGGGCTCGGAAAAGGGGCGCAACGCCGGGATCGGTCCCGCTCCATGCGCGAGGGGCCATCGTCCGATAAACCGCCGGGGGCGCCGCCGCGCTGCGCAACGCGTGGGGGATGGATCGGCGCCGTCAGGCGGCATTCTCGGACCACCGCTCGCTGAGGCGCTCGGCTTGTTTGATCACCGTCTCGACCGCCGACTCCTGGCCCTGCGGCGGATATTTGTATTTGCGCAGGAGGCGCTTGATGAGCAGCCGCATCCGCGCCCGGACGCTGTCCCGCACCTGCCAGTCGACCGATGTGCTCCGCCGGAGCTGGGCCGTCAGTTCAACGGCGAGATCCTTCAACGTCTTGTCGCTCATCTCCTGGAGGACCTGCGGACGTTCGGCCAGGGCGTCGTAAAAGGCGATCTCATCGGCGGACAAACCCATCGATTCGTTCTTGAGCACCGCCGCCTTGAAATCCCTGGCCATCGCGATGAGTTCCTCGATGATGGCCTTGGTTTCAATGGCCCGATTGTGATACTTCCGCAGGGCCTCGAGCAGCCGTTCGCTGTATTTCTTCTCCTGCACGATGTTCCCGCGCATGGTCGCTTTGATCTGGTCGCGCATCAGCCGTTCGAGCAACTCGACCGCGAGGTTCTTGGCGGGCATTTTCCGGACATCCTCCAGAAACTCATCCGACAGCAGCCCGATGTTGGGCTTTTCCACGCCCGCGAGCTTGAAGATGTCGGCCACGCCTTCGGACAGAATCGCGTTGTCCAGAATCTGTTTCAGCGCTGAGTTCTTCGCCTCCTCCGTGCGTTTTCGATCCACGACCGTGTTCTTCACCAGCACCGCGCGCACCGCCGTGAAAAAGGCGATCTCCAGTCCCAGCGCCGCCGCCTCATCCAGCGTCGCGCACAGGGAATACGCCCGCGTCACCGAGGCCATGACATCCAGAAACCGCTTCTTCCCATCCGGCAGGCTCAGCAGGTGTTCGGTCACCGGCACCAGCAGCGACAGCGGGCTGGTGTCGAAGTCATCGTAATCGCAGCCGTGCATCATGCCGCGGATGATGTCCATCTTCTCCCGCAGAATCCGCAGCCCATCCTCGGCCCGCACCGTCGGCTGTCCCTTGCCCCTGGCGTCCGTGTAGGTTCGCAGCGCGCTCTTCAATTCCGCCCCGATGCCGATGTAATCCACCACCAGACCGCCGGTCTTGTCCTTGAAAACGCGGTTCACCCGCGCGATCGCCTGCATCAGGCCGTGCCCGTGCATCGGCTTGTCAACATACATCGTGTGACAGCAGGGCGCATCAAAGCCCGTCAGCCACATGTCCCGAACGATCACGATGCGCAGCGGGTCGGTCGGGTCCTTGAAGCGCTTCTCCAGCCGTTTCTTCTGCGCTTTGCTGTAGACGTGCGCCTGCAATTGGGGTCGGTCGGTCGCGTTGCCGGTCATGATGACGCGAATCGCCCCGTCCTCGGGGTTGTATCCGATCTCCTTCCCCTCCTGCACAATCTTCGTTCCCGCCCAATCCGGCCGCAGTTTGATGATCTCATCGAACAGCGCCACGCAGATATCCCGGCTCATCGCCACGATCATCGCCTTGCCTTCGAGGATCGCGGTCCGCGTCTGGAAATGCGCCACGATGTCCGCCGCCACCTGCTCCAGCCTCGGTTTGGCCCCGACCAGCTTTGCCAACTCCGCCCACTTGCTCTTGGCGTTCTCGCGGGCGGCCACATCCTCCTCATCCTCGATCACCTCGTCCACATCCCGGTTCAGCTCGTCGATCCTGGCCTGGTTGATGTCCAGCTTCGCCAGCCGGCTTTCGTAGTAGATCTGGACGGTCGCCTTGTCCTCCACCGCATCCTGAATGTCATAGACGCTGACGTACTCGCCAAAGACCCCGCGCGTGTCCTTGTCATCCAGTGCGATCGGCGTTCCGGTGAATCCGATGAAGGAGGCGCTCGGCAGGGCATCGCGCATGTGCCTGGCGTAGCCGTAGACGTATTGCCCGCTCTTGGTGTCCAGACGCGCTTTGAGCCCATACTGGCTGCGGTGCGCTTCATCCGAGATAACGACCACGTTCTTCCGATCACACAGCACCGGATGCGCCTGCTCCCCGTCGAGCGTGGAAAACTTCTGCACCGTGGTGAAGATGATCCCGCCGGATTGCCGCCCCGCGAGTTTTTCACGCAACTCCTCCCGGCTGTCCGCCTGCTCGGGCGTCTGCCGCAGCAATTCCTTGGCCATGCTGAATTGCGCAGGGAAATCAAAGGGGTCGGGAGTCTTTGATGAATCGTATGGCGTTAAAGTCATTCAAAGACCCCCGCCCCTTTAATTACTCCCGGCCGCCTGATTTAACGCCTGCAACGTCAGCACCGCCTGTTCCGCGGCCAACCGCTCCTGCGGCGACCATTTACTCAGGTCCATCGATTCCTCCTTGAAAAAGGTTGCCGCCATCATACCAACCGCACCCGAAGGGCGCGCTACGTCCCGCTGGCCTCAAAAGCCCTCTTTTTCATTTACCCCAAGCCAATCGCGGGCTAGACTATAGCTCATGGAACGCGATCTTCTCGCCCGGATCACCATCGAGGACGGCAAATGCGGCGGACAGCCGTGCATTCGCGGCAAGCGCATCCGCGTCACCGACATTTTGCAACTGCTCGCCGCCGGCGCTTCGTACAATGAAATTCTCCGCGACTATGCCTTCCTTGAGCTCGATGACATCCTCGCCGCCGTTGCCTATGCCGCCCGGCAGACCGATCACATTGTCCTGCAAACCGCATGAAGCTGCTGATCGACAACCAGCTTCCGATCCAGCTCGCCGTCCATCTTCGCGGCCTGGGCGATGACTGCGAGCATGTATTGGATGCGGGGCTGGATGAGGCGGACGATCTGCTCGTCTGGACCCACGCCGCCCAGTCGGAGCGGATCCTCGTCAGCAAGGATGAGGACTTCATCTTCCTCGCCCATCGCTCCGGCGACACCGGCCGGCTGATCTGGGTGCGCCTCGGCAACTGTCGCAATGCGCCGCTGTGCGAAGCATTTACCCACGCCCGTCCCAACATCGTCCGCGCCCTCGAATCCGGCCAGCGCATCATCGAACTGCGTTGAGCCGATGGTGAAGTTGGCACAGAGAAGGAATTGGTACACCGCAGAAGGCGGGAAAGGGGACATCCAGAATATCCCCGCAGGACGGCTCGTCTGCCGCCCCGCCACATTTTCTTCTGAAGCGTCAGCCCCAGCGTATCGCTCGCGGGATATTCTGGATGTCCCCTTTCCGCCCCCTTCGCACACGGCGAGGTTTGCCGGGCGGGGGGTGTCCGGGCGTCGGGCGGGCTTTTGGGCGTAGGCGGCCGCGGGCGGTTTGTGATACAAGCGGGCTTGGGAGGGTTTCAACGAAAGGAAGCGGTTGCAATGGCCGGGCAGTCTTACACATATATGATTGTTGGAGCGGGGTTGGCGGGGGCGTCGGCGGTGGAGGGGATTCGGGAGGTGGATCAGAAAGGATCGATCCTCCTGGTGGGGGCGGAGAAGGATTTGCCGTACGACCGGCCGCCGCTGTCGAAGCAGCTTTGGAAGGGGGAGCAGAAGCTCGACGAATTGTTCCGCCATGACGCGGCGTATTACAAGCAGGCGGGGGTTGAACTGCGGCTGGGGCAGCGGATCATCGAGATCGATCCGGCCGGTC
This sequence comes from uncultured Tepidisphaeraceae bacterium, assembly GCA_964435775.1. Lineage (GTDB taxonomy): Bacteria > Planctomycetota > Phycisphaerae > Tepidisphaerales > Tepidisphaeraceae > CAYTAP01. Next base: position 5,311 of record CAYTAP010000077.1, on the reverse strand, counting down.
ACACCGTGAAGGACAGCGGGGGAAACACGATTTCCTACGAGCGGCTGCTCCTGGCGACAGGCGGATCGCCGCGAACGATGAAGATTCCCGGCGGGGATGCCGAGGGGATCAGCTACTACCGCACGATGGCGGACTTTCGGCAATTGCATGGGCAGGTGAAGGAAGGGCAATCGGCTCTGGTCATCGGCGGGGGGTTCATCGGCTCGGAAATGGCCGCGGCGCTGAGCATGAACAAGCTGAAGGTGACGCTGGTTTTTCCGGGGGATTATCTGGTTTCCCGCGTCTTCCCGCCAGCGCTTGGCAAATACATCACCGAGCAATATCGGCGCAAGGGGGTCAAGGTGCTGGCCGGTGAGAAGGTGACGGGCATTTCGCGCGCCGGCAATCAGTTCGTCGCCAAGACGAACGAGCGGGAAGAGATTCGCGCCGATCATGTCGTCGCGGGGATCGGGATCGCGCCGGAGACGGAACTGGCCAAGTCGGCGAAGGTGGAGGTGGGGGATGGGATCATCGTCAACGATCATCTGCAAACGTCGGACAAGGATATCTACGCCGCCGGCGACAACGCATTCTTCCCGGAGGCGGTGCTGGGGCGTCGTCGGATCGAGCACTGGGACAACGCGCTGAATCAGGGGAAACAGGCCGGGCGAAATCTGGCCGGGGCCAATGAAGTGTTCAACTACATGCCCTTTTTCTATTCCGACTTGTTCGAGTTTGGCTATGAGGCGGTGGGGGAGGTGGACAGCCGATTGCGGGTTTTCGCGGATTGGAAGGAGGAGAACAAGACGGGCGTGCTTTATTACCTGAGCGGCGGCAAATTGCGCGGCGCGATGATGTGCAACGTGTGGGGGAAGGTGGATGCGGCCCGCGCGCTGATCGGCAAGAATGTGAAGGTGACGGAAGCGGACTTGCGCGGGGCAATACAATAGCACATTGTCGTAGGGTCCGTGGTACTCCGCGGACCATTGATACGTCGGCGAAGATGGTCCGCGGAGTACCACGGACCCTACGCGGACAATGGACATGATCGCAATCAAACGGGCATATGAAGAGGCGGCGAAGGAGGATGGGGAGCGGATTTTGGTTGAGCGGCTTTGGCCGAGGGGCGTGAGCAAGGAGAAGGCGGTGATTGATCTGTGGATGAAGGAGATCGCGCCGACGACGGAATTGCGCAAGTGGTTCGGGCATATCCCGGAGCGATGGGAGGAGTTTGAAAAGCGCTATTGGAAGGAGCTTGAGGGGAACAAGGAGGCGGTGGATGCGCTTCGCAAGTTGATGAAAGAGAAAAAGAAGGTGACGTTCATCTATGCCGCTCACGATGAGGAGCACAACGGGGCGCTGGCGCTCAAGACATTTCTCGAACACAGGAAGCATTGAGGCGATTCGATGGGACCCGGTGATCGGCCGACGGAGGGGGGTGAGGGACGCGGCTTGGCGAAGGCGAATGGGGAGGATCAATCGTCAAGCGCGGGCGTGTCGGATGAAGTGGGCGGCGCGAAGGGTCGGCGGTCAAGCGTTGTCGGCGGGGATGGCGCCCAAGGCGCGGAGGCGGAACACGCGACTGGGCGTGTGGCGGCGTCGCCCCGGATTCGCTGGACAACCTTCCTACCGCTCATCGCGCCGATCGTGGTCATGGTCGTGGCCGCGTGGGTGCAATATCTGGCGTTCGGCCTGCCGGCGCTGCCCCCGATTCGCAACATCTCCCCCGCGACGGCGACGCTCGCCTACGGCTTCCCCGCGTGGATCCGCGTGACCCACTTCGTCAATCTGCTCTTCATGATCCTGCTGGCGCGAAGCGGGCTGCAAATCCTGATGGATCATCCGCGGCTCTATTGGAACGTCCATTGCACGCCGGGGAGCGAGTGGGTGCGGTTCACGCCAACGCAGGTGCCGCTCGACCGCCTTTACACAGCCAAGGATGATGCGCGATATCTGTCGCCGTGGATTGGCCTGCCCGGCGGGCGTCACACGCTGGGCCTGGCGCGCCATTGGCATTTCGTCAGCGCGCTCTTCTGGACGCTCAACGGCGCGATCTACATCACGCTGCTTTTTACTTTGCATCACTGGCGACGAATCGTGCCGACTTCCTGGGACATCATCCCCGACGCCTGGTCCTGGTTTGTTCATTACATCACCTTTCACCTCCCGCCGGAGCCGAACGGATTTTTCCAGTACAACGCGCTGCAGCAACTGAGTTATTTCGGCGTGGTCTTCATTCTCGCGCCGCTGTCGATCCTCACCGGCCCGTCGATGTCGCCGGCGCTGGTCAACCGCTTTCACTGGTATCGCCGTCTGCCGGGCAATCGCCAGGTCGGGCGCTCGATCCATTTCCTGCTGCTTTGCGCGTACATTCTGTTCGTCATCGCGCATGTGGGGATGGTCATCATCACCGGCTTTGCGCGGAACATGAACCACATCGTCATCGGCACCGACTCGGTCCTGCGCTTCGGCATGTACATCGGGCTGACCGGGCTGGTCATTTTGTTTTTGCTCAACGTGATGGCCAACTGGGGCACATGGCTGTTCCCCCGCTTCATTCAGCGGGTGGGCGATGCGATCGTCAATCCGGTGCAGCGGTTGCTCTTGGCGCGCGATGCGCCCAACGCCGAATACCAACCGCGCGATATTTCCCCGTTTTTCTGGCCGAACGGGAAGCTGCCCACGTCCGATGAGTGGAAGCAGTTGCGCGACGGCGGCTACAAGGAGTATCGTTTGAAGGTGCATGGCCTGGTCGAGAATCCGGTGGAATTGTCCTTGGCACAACTGCACGATATGAAGCGGCGCACGCAGATCACGCTCCATCATTGCATCCAGGGATGGAGCGGCATCGCCCAGTGGAGCGGCGTGCCGATGATCGAGATCATGAAGCTCGTCAAGCCCAAATCCAATGCCCGGGCGGTCGTCTTCTATTCATTCGGGGAAGGGCTCGAAGGCGGGCAGTACTATGACAGCTACAATATTGCCGACCTGCGCCATCCGCAGTCGATCCTGGCCGACGAGATGAACGGCCGGGCGCTGAGCGAGGTGCATGGCGCGCCGTTGCGGCTGCGGGTGGAGAATCAGCTTGGCTTTAAGATGGTCAAATGGATCGAGGCGATTGAGTTTGTCGAGGACTATCGCAAGGTGTATGAGGGTGAAGGGGGCTACAACGCCGACCACGAGTTTTTCGATTCGATGGCGGATATCTGATCGGCCGAGGCGCGCTGGGCAAACAATTGAGGAGCAACGATGATCGAAGGCAATTTTGATGACATGACGGATGTGTATGAAGCGCTGACGAACTGGCCGAAGCGGTTGGAGAATGAGACGCCGTTCTTTCGCAAGTGGTTTGATCACGCCAAGGCGAAGCGCGTGGCGGATGTCGCCTGCGGCGTCGGATATCACTCGAAAATGTTCCACTCCTGGAGCCTGGAGGTGCTTGGCGTCGATGCCAATCCGCTGATGCTCCAACGCGCCAGGGAGGTGCAAGGCGATGCACCGGGCATGACCTGGGTCGAGGGACGCTATGAGGAACCGTTCGCCGAGCCGGCGAGCGTGGATGTCGCGGTGTGCATTGGCAATTCACTGGCGCTGGCGATCGATGGCGCGACCGCCGGCCGCGCGGCCAAGCAGATGCTTGATGCCGTCCGCCCGGGCGGCGTGTGTATCGTGTCTGTGCTGAATCTCTGGCGTCTGCCGGATGGCCCGTGCGTCTGGCAGAAGATCATCCGCGCGAAGTTGAAACAGGGAAGCTCGCTGATCGTCAAGGGCGTCCATCGTTGCGGGGATCGGGGCTACATCGAGGTTGTCGTCGGCGTGGAGGAGGATGCGACGCCGGTCTTGCGAAGCCATTCCGTGCCATTTTTGGGATTGACCGCCGATACACTGAAGGATGCCGCCACCCAGGCCGGCGCCCACGAGGTGAAGTTCTTCGGCGGCTACAAGGATCAACCTTACGACCCCGCGACGAGCACCGACTTGATCATGGTCGCGCTGAAGGGCTGATCAACTTCACAAATGAAGTGCCCGCCCCCGACTGGTCCGTTGCAACCGACCACGGACCACGGACGAGAAAGCGGAGGAGGTGAGATTCGAACTCACGGGACCCTTGCGGGCCCACCGGTTTTCAAGACCGGCGCATTCGACCACTCTGCCACTCCTCCGGGAGTGTGTTCCATCCTAGTCAAAGTGGGGGAATGGATCAAAGGCAAGCATTCACACTCAAGCATGAAGCATGCAGCACAATGGCCTGATTCCGTCCTATTCGACCAATTATGGACGTATTGGTTATCTTATCTTGACACGACGTACGGATGGGACGTATTGTGATTGAGTCTCAACTAAGCATTGATTATGAAGTCCACACACACCATCGCGGCCGGTTCCAATTTTCATCAGTTGCCTGGGTCGGGGATCGACGTGGCCAAAATGCCGGGACACTGGCTTTTGGCGCGCCTGGGCAAGCGCGTCTTGCGGCCGGGGGGGATGGAATTGACCAAACGGATGCTCAAGGCGCTGGCGATTGGATCGAGCGATCGCGTCGTCGAGTTCGCGCCGGGGATGGGGCGCACGGCGCGGATGGTCTGGGAGGAGGGGCCGGCGACGTACACTGCCGTCGAGCGCGACGCCAAGGCCGCCGATCAGGTGCGCGGATGGCTTGATCCCAACGACAAGACCAAGCGGGTCATCACCGGCGAAGCGCAGGCGACTGGCCTGCCCGATGAGTGCGCGACGGTCGTCTATGGCGAGGCGATGCTGACCATGCAGCCGACGACCCGCCAGCGATTGATCGCGGCCGAGGCGTTTCGCCTGCTCAAGCCCGGCGGGCGCTACGGCATTCACGAACTCGGGCTGGAGTGGGATACGAACGATCCGCAAGGCGCCGAGCGGGTGCGGCATGAGATCACCGATGCGATTCATCACCAGGCGCATCCTTCACCAGTCGAGGGATGGAAGCAATTGATGAGGGATGTGGGGTTTGAGGTCGCCGACGCGTTCACGGTGCCGATGGCGCTGCTCGAGCCGGGGCGCTTGTTCAAGGATGAAGGGTTCTTCGGCGGTATGCGTTTTATCTTCCGCGTCCTCACCCATCACCCCGAGCGGCGGCGGGTTTTGGAAATGCGCCGGACCTTCCGCGCCTATCGGCAATATCTGAATGCAACCTGCGTCATCGCGCGAAAGCCGCTGAACGCGCAGGCGAGTGCGCCGGAAGATTCGTCCGCGCCGGCGGCGATGTCGGGTGATCCGGTGGGCGTGTGAGTACGCTGTAAGGAAGTTGGAACCACAAAGCGGCTGTGTTTCCTGTCAAGTGTTTTTGACGAGGTTTAGTTCG
>CAYTAP010000076.1:0-20503 GCA_964435775.1 uncultured Tepidisphaeraceae bacterium | reverse complement strand
TGCAGCGTCGCGGAAGCGACGCCCTCCAGTCATGCGCACAGGCCACAAAAATTGGCTACCCCCGCGACTATTGCACGGGATTCACAAACGCCTTTTCCACATTTGCCGTCGAACCGAGAACACGTAGGTCGAGGAGCTGACGGGCCAACGCCTGCCACCGATCCAGGGTCATATGCCCCAGGCCGGCCGCCTTGGTGTCGGTATTTTCGATGAGGGGCTTTTGTGCCTCGGCGGCGGCGGCGAAAGTGGCGGCGTCCATTTCCTTGTTGAGTTTCGCCATGGTCGCGTTGGCCGGGGCGGCGTCGGCGAGATACGCCTGCCACCCATCCCGGAGGGACGCGACCATGCCGCGGACCTTGTCTGGGTGCGCCTTGAGGTAGGCGCCGGTGGTCACAATGACGCCGGCGTAGGGGTTGTAGCCGGATTCGGCGATGAGGAACACCTGGGGATCGGCGCCGGCGCGCCTGGCCGCGATGGGCTCACTGGTGATGAAGCATTGCTGGGCATAATTCGGATCGTTCATGAACGGCGCAATGCTCCAGCCGTAGCTGACGAGCTTGGCCTTGAACTCGGCGCCCACCTGGTTTTTGAGGTAGTCGATGTAATGAAGTCCTGGCTCGACCGCGAGAGTGACGGGACTTTTGAGCACCTCGTGCAGCGTCTTAAAGCCGCGCGAGGCATGGACCATGATCCCCTGCGGGTTGGTCTGGTAGATGGCGAACAGGGCAACGAGATCAGCGCCCTGGGCGCGGGCGATGAGCACCTCATCGGCGGCCAGCACGCCGAAGGCGGCGTCGCCGGTGAGGACCATCTGCTTGGTCGGCACGCCCGGACCGCCGGGCATGATCTTCACGTCCAGGCCATGCTTTTTGAAGATTCCCGCATCGAGCGCGGCGTAAAGCCCGCCGAACTCCGGCTCGGGTTTCCAATTGAGCACGAGGGTGACGGGCGTGAGGGCTGATGCGCTGCCGGGTACCGGGGCGGTCTCTTTCTTGCAGCCACCCGCAAGACACAGCGCCACAAGAGCTGCGAGAAAGATGAAACGAGTCGAGAGCATGGCGTTCCTTTCACATGAATCAGTGATTCACCCGGGAAAAGAGGATTCACCGCCGAGACGCGAAGAGCGCGGAGAAAATCACGTCAATTTTATTGCCTGGCTTTGCGCGTCTGGCATCATAAAGGGTGGCAATCGCAATTTCTCTTCTCCGTGCTCTCCGTGAGCTCCGTGGTGAATCTCCCTGCTCCTCCGCGTGCTCCGCGTCTCTGCGGTGAATCCTCCGCTGATGCGGCTACCTCGCCGACGCGTGCCAGCGACGCAGGAGCATATAGCCCAGAACATGGATGGTGACAAACAGGAACAACCCCAGCAGGGACGCGAGGAGGACGGCGGCAAAGACGGTTGCGGTTTGGAGGTTGCGGTTGGCCGAGAGAACAAGGATGCCCAGCCCCGCGTGTTCGTCGGCCATGCCGGCCACAAACTCTCCGACGATCGCGCCGATGACCGCCAGCCCGGAGGCGATGCGCAGGCCGGTGAGAATGTCGGGCAACGCGAATGGAACCTTGAGTTTGAAGAGCATGGCGAGGCGCGACGCGCCGTAGAGGTGAAAGAGGTCGCGCAGCGCCGGATCAACCGCCCGCATCCCGGCGAGGGTGTTGGCGATGACGGGAAAGACCGAGACGATGAAGGCGCACACCGTGACGGAAGGGAGCCCGACGCCAAACCAGAGGACGAGCAACGGGGCGATCGCGACGAGGGGGACGGTCTGAAGAAAGACGGTGAAGGGGTAAAATGCACGCTCGATGAGGCGCGTGGAGGAGAGGAGCACGCCGACGGTGATGCCGACGATGCCGCTGAGAGCAAAGCCGAGCAGGGCCGCCTTGGCGGTGGTGAAAGTCGCCGACCAGAGCGTGGGGCCGCGGTTGGCGAAGGCCGTGGCGACATCGCCCGGCGCGGGTACCTGCCAGCGGGGAATCTCCAAGACACGAACGGCGGTATTCCAAAGCGCCACGAAGACAATGAGCGTCACCACCGGAGGAAGGACCAGGCCTGCAAAACGCCGCAGTGATTTCATCGATCCGCGAGGTTTCATCGCTCCCCTCCACGCTGGGAATGTCCGCCGGCGCCCGATGCGGCCGCCTCCATCATTTCGCCATGCTCAAGCGCTTCGTGAAGGTGGCGCATCTGCACGGCATATTCCGCTTCGCCACGCAGTCTGGCGGTGCGCGGCGTGATGTATTGGATCGCGTGATCGGCGATGATCCGCGCCGGTCGCGGGGTGAAGACAATTGCCCGCTCGGCCAGGAACGCCGCCTCGGCGATTGAATGCGTGACAAACAGCGTAGTCATCCGGCGCTCCAGCCAGAGCGCTCGAAGCTGCTCATCAAGGCGTTGCCGTGTCAGCTCATCCAGCGCCGCGAAGGGTTCATCCAAAAGCAGCAGCTTCGGCCATGTGACCAGCGCCCGGGCCAGCGAGACGCGCATCCGCATGCCGCCGGAAAGCTGGTTGGGATACAACCGCGCCGCGTCGGCCAATCCCACCTGCGCAATCGCGTGGCGCGCCGCCTCCAGCCGCTCGGCTTTCCCCTGGCCCCGCAACTCAAGAGGAAGCGCGACATTGGCCAGCACGGACCGCCAGGGCATCAGGTGCGGGTCTTGAAAGACATACGCGATGGATTCGCATGTTCCGGCCGGCTGTCTCCCGCCACAATCAACGTGGATCTTCCCTCGATCCGGCCGATCCAGACCTGCGATGATGCGCAGAAGCGTGGTCTTCCCGCAGCCGCTGGGTCCAAGCAGCGCGACGAACTGACTGGGCTCGATCCTGAGCGTCAAACGATCGATCGCCGTGAATCCCGTATCAAATCGACGAGACAACCCCTCAATCTCAATCGAAACCCCTGGCGTGCCGGTGTCGTTGAAATGCGACTGTGTCATAGGCTATCGCCCGATCCTCATGCGCCCGCGTGCCGTGGTGAAGGCGCATCACCCAGCAACCGTCGCCGCATTCGATCACGGGCCTGGTCGGGGGAGATGTCGCCGCTGGTGATCTGCAAGGCGGAGAGGCCCCTGCTGGTGCTCAACACAAATCCCGCGCGGGGAAGGATGTCGATCCATCGCTCATCATCGGCATGGGTCATGTCCAACAGCGGATTGACAAGCTCCGGCGGCACGGCAAACGCCCGAAGCCGCACCGCGTGTTCCAAGCCGATCCGGTCATCAGCGCATACCCTCGGCAGATGCGCCGTCGTGGGCGCCAGTCGAACGCTTCCCACCACGATTTCCGCCTCGGTTTGAAGCTTCTGGCTTTCGGATACGGCAAACCGACCCTGACCCTGGGCATCGGTCAATTGTGCGAAGACGCCGAGCAATTCTCCAGCCGCCAGAGCGCCGTCAAAACGCAGGACAATGTGCTCATCCGGATTTTTCATGGCGAGGATCAACTCAGGAATCATCCGACGAAGCTGGGATTGGCGAAACGAAAGCGACAGCGGGCGGCTCTTCTCATCGGAATCGAGGATCAGCACCTCGAATGCATGTGCCGATGTCGGCCAGCGGTAATCGAGCGGGCCTTGCAGGCCGCTGTTGCCCCAACCGGCGAGTTCATCGGCCTGGGCGGCGTCGAACTGATTGATGCGAACAATCATGACAACTTCAGTGCAAGGCGTGATTTCACGCGATCACCGCGCGGCGGTCGAGACGAACTCAAAACTGGTCCCGGAAAAGACCATGACATTGATGAGCATGTTGAGCGTCACCGCGCCCGTCGCCAGCGAAAATGCCGAATCCGGTCCGGGCAATTCGATCAGGATGTTTGTTCCCGCATGAAGCACGATCTGATTCCCCTCGATCTGCTTGACACGACCTTGAATGAGGCGTGGCGGGCCCATGATGGGAACGACGAAAACCCCGCCGGCGTTGACGGTCCAGAGTTTGCGCGCCTTGGCGCGGATGACTCCCTGGACGGGCACGTCAAATGGTCCGTCGTACTTGCCCCCGGCGGGTTCAAGATGCAATTCGTATTGTGTCCCGCGCGGCATGAAACGGATCAGACTTTCTCCCGCAGGTGTGACTTTCCCCTCGGCCGTGAAATTGGTGGCAACTGGCATGATGCTCCTCAAAAGATAAAGCGTTGTCCGCCGCACTGTAGCCGAGAGTGGAACAAAATTGAACCAGCGGGCTGCACGCCCTCAGGGTATTTCAATTCCCCGCAGATGTGCGATATCACGGGGATAAACCACTGATGAACACGGATGAACGCCGATTTTTCTCCATCGGTGTTGATCCGTGTTCATCTGTGGTTCGATTCCATGCCAGGTTTGAAAGACCTCAAAAAGAGAGTGCGCCGTACGGTCGTCCGCAGGTGGACATTTCACGGACGCGCTGTCGGGGTGTGTTCGTGAGGCTGTGTCGCGGGTTGCGTCGCAGCTTTAAGCAGCCTCGCCCGCAGCGCCTCGGCCACCTGCTCGCTCGCTTTATACTTGCCGGAAATCACCTCCGCCGCCGCCTCCTCATAAATCGCGGCTTGATGGGATATTTCCAAAACCCGATCGTTGATCGCCTCATCACTTTGTCCCTTGGAGATTTCACCGAGCGGCACTTTCCACTCGCCATCGACGCGCTTGAGCGTAATGGCTGCGCCGTCGGGAATGCTCACCGTCGCGTGGTCGCCGTCGATGTGTTCGCTCGCCGAATCGAGCGCGGCTTGGCTGTCGTCGGCGGCCGCATCTCCCAACAGACCGCGAGAGCCCTCCTTGCCGAACGCCTTGAGAGACACCTGCTTGAGATGCGCCTGCGCGGCCGCCATCCGCGCAATTGCCTCGGCCATGCGCTTTTGGAGGGCATTGTCATACTCCATGACCTGCAGAATCATCGCCTGATCACCAACCTCCATCGCATGGGATAACTTTCGCAAGGTTCCCTTGGGAGTGGACTGGGGCGAGGGTTGCGACGTTGACGCGAGCGACGGCTGCGTGGACGGAATCGACGATGGCGACGTTATCGCGGCAGCCATCGCTTGTCGCATCCGACCCGCCAAGGCAATCACCAACACAATCAAAGTGATGCGCAACATGGCCGCCTCCGGCATCGCAACCCCCGTTCGTCACCGGCCGCCCTTTGTATCCCCGGGCGGGCCGCTGGTCCATGCCGACCATCAAAAATGATGCACGCATCCATACGACGATTCCTTGAGGAACCCTTTCACCGGCATTACGATGACCCCATCGAATGAAGCTCTCCGGCAACCATTATCCCCCTCCGCTTCAACTGCCGCCCGACGGCCCGTCAGGACCCCGCGCATGAGCCGGACCCTATTCTGGTACGTCTTCAAAGACCTCCTCCGCATCTTCCTGCTGGCGTGCTTTTCACTGGCGGGAATCATGAGCTTCGGCGGGCTGCTTCGCCCCTTGACCGATCAAGGCCTCGACGCCTCGCAGGTCGGGCGCATCCTCACCTATTTCCTGCCGGCGATGATGACCTATTCGCTCCCCATCGCCGCGATCTTCGCCACCACGATGGTCTACGGCCGCCTCTCGGCCGATAACGAGCTGACCGCCTGTCGCGCCGCCGGGATATCCTACTTCTCCATCACCACCCCGGCCCTGGTCCTGGGCCTTGTCGTCGCCCTCATCAGCCTCGTCTTCCTCTCCTTCATCGTGCCGATCTTCTCCTACAAGGTCGAACAGGTGCTCTATTCCAACGTCGCCCAGCTCGTCGCCAACAAAATCGAGCGCCAACACCAGATCCGCTTCGAGGGAATCAACATTTTCGCGCTGGGCGCGCAGGTCTCCCCCCAGGCCGATCAGGACCGTCAGCTTGTCATTCTCAACGGCCCGATGATCGTCACCTACGCCCCCACCGACAGCGCCACGCCCGAACTCCGCATCCCCAAAGAGTTCTACATGGCCGAGCAGGCGGATGTGTACATCACCCAGCACCGCGACTCCAGCGAGTTGTCTCTCGAAGCGATCCTCACGAATGGCACGCGCTTTCCCCGCGACTTTTCCGGCGCCAGCCAGGGCACGGTGGGCACCACCTCCTTCGGCCCCTACCGCGCCGAATCGCCCATTCATGAAAACACCAAGTTCATGGACATCTTCGAATTGCGCCGCCTCTTCCAACACCCCAGCCGCAGCAAGACGATCAACGCCTCGCGCGAACGCTTCGTCCGCGACGATCAGGAACATGCCTACCTCGCGTCACTGCAACAGGCGTTGTCGGCCGACGCCGGAAGCGTGCAACTCGTCAGCCAGGGCGAACCGCGCTACACCTACACCATCAGCCGCACCGGCGCCGTGGACGTGCAATTGAACGGCAGTGAGCTTGCCCTCCAGTCCCCCTCCGGCTCCGTGGAGCGGCAGCTTCACTACCTCCAAACCGGCGGCGGAGGCTTCCGCTTCGCAGCCGACGCCCGCGCCATTCGCATCACGACCCAATCCGATCCGGACTCCCATCGCATCGGCGTCACCGTGCATCTAACCGATCCGCTCGTGTACAGCGATGGATCAACCTCCAATTCCAATGCCGATGCCCCGGGCGCCGCGGCGCCCGCCCTTCGCGCGGACATCGACCGGCGATTTTATGTCCCGATGACCCCGTCGCTTGAAAAGATGGCCAACCGAACCGTGGACTATTACGTCGCCCATCCCTCGACCGACAAAAAACCCGCCGAAAAGTTCCGCCGCGATCTCCTGCGTCTGCGCAACGGCATCCAGGCCGAGATTCATGGCCGGGCGTCTTTCGCGATCTCCTGCCTCATCCTCGTCATGATCGGCAGTTGCCTGGGCGTCATGTTTCGCTCGGGCAATTTTCTCTCCGCCTTCGCCCTGAGCGTCATCCCCGCCATCCTGACCATCGCCCTCATCATCACCGGCCAGCAGGTCTCGGAAAACACGACCCTCCCCAACGCCCTCAACATCGGCCTGGCATTGATCTGGACCGGCAACGTCACCGTCCTCGCCCTGGCGGGAACTTTATTGTGGAGATTGCAACGAACGTAAGAGAGGCCGCATGACTTTGCCATGTCAGATTTTCGACTTCATCTCTTATCCCCTCCCCCGGTACGCCGGGGGAGGGAGTATGAAGGCAAATGCTCGAGGCTCAGACAACATCATTTAGCACGACACCCTTGTTCTCGTCCCCATGCGAATCCTTGACCGTTACATCCTCGCCACGTTTCTCAAGAACTACCTCCTCAGCTTCATGGTGCTGATCGGGCTGTATGTCGTGCTCGACATGGTGATCAACGTCGATGAACTGGCCCGCATCCAGCCCAGCGCCCACGCCTCGGGCATCGCGGCGGTGTTCGCCATCATCTGGGACATCGGCGATTACTACTTCTTCCAGATCTTCCCAATCTATGCGCTGCTCTCAGGGATCATCGCCGTCGTCGCCGCCGCGTTCACGATGATGCGCCTCAGCCGCTTCAATGAGCTCGTCGCCATCCTCGCCGCCGGCGTGCCGCTCTTGCGCGTCGTCATGCCGATCATCATCGCCGGCGCCGTCCTCAGCGGCGGGGTCATCATCGATAATGAACTGATCATCCCCAACATCATCCCCCAGCTTCAGCGCGACCGAAAGGAGGCCGGGCGAATCATCAACAAGACCTTCCCCGTCTGGTCGATGCGCGATGACCAGGGACGCCTGCTGACCGCCGCCCTCTTCCGATCCGGGCCGGGCAACCCCTCCATGGACAAGATCAGCATCATCAGCACCGACGACCATTTCCAACCCACGAGCCTCCTCGTCGCCGACAAGGCGACCTGGAACCCCGACGCCCGCCTGTGGGAACTCTCGCCCGACGCCAAGCTCACCACCGGGCTGCTCCCCAATGAGCAGCTTCACACCGACAACTCGGTGCATAGCTACGAAAGCAACATCACGCCCGTCGAAATCTCGCTCTATCGCTCCCGCGAGTTCGTCCGTTTTCTCTCGACCAACAAGATCGACGAACTGCTCCAGCAAAAGCAAAGCTACGGCCTGGTGGACCTCCTGAAGGTGAAGCACTCCCGCTTCACCCAGCCGATCATGAACATCATCCTGCTCCTGCTGGCGATCCCCACCGTCCTCACGCGCGAGCCTGGGAAGCTCAAAAGCGGCGCGATCAAATGCGTCCTCCTCACCGGCGCCGCGATGGGCACCGCGTTCATCACCTCGCAGCTCAATCCCCCGCTCGACAGCGCCTGGGCGTTGCAATGGCCGGCCATTCTCGCATGGCTGCCGATCTTCATCTTCGGTCCTCTCTCCATTTACCTGCTCGATCGCGTCAAATCCTGACGCGACTTCACCTGGAGGTGTGGTTCTCTTTTCGGCTGAATCGCACAGTGAGCCCTCACACTTGTAGGGTCCGCCCCGCGGACCATCCTTCGGTGACGCGGATGCATGGCAATGGCCCGCGGGGCGGACCCCACACACTGGAATTGGAGGGCGTTGCTCCCGCGACGCCGCGGCGTCGCGGGAGCGACGCCCTCCATCCATGCACATCGGCCACACAAATTAACCACACACTTCGCCTGTCGCTGGAACCTTTTGCCCTATGCCGGCGTCCAAGCAAACGGGTATGTTGCCCAAACAACCCTCAACGGAAAGGAACCCCATGCCGCGTTTTGTCCATCCCTCCGTCGCCGCCCTTTTCCTCGCCTGCATCAGCACCGTGGCCTGCGCGCAGACACCGCCGCCGCATCCCGCCGCCGCCAATGATGCCCAGCCCGAATCACGCTTCGCCCTGACGATCTATTCCACCGCCGACCCCGGCCAATTCGACCCGCGCCAGTTCGCCAGTCAGCAAATGCACAATGCACACAGCCGCGCGCAACTCCCCGGCTATGGCGTGGTGCGCGAAACCCGCTCGATCGACCTCAAGCCCGGCCTGAACACCGTGCGCTTCTCTGACGTCGCCGCCGGCATCGACCCGACCACCGTCTCGTTCCTCTCCCTCACCGCGCCCGACGCCACGAGCGTTTTGGAACAGAGCTACGAATACGACCTCGTGAGCTCCGACAAGCTCCTGAACAAATACCTGGACAAGGAGATTACCCTGACCCGCAAAGCCGGTGACAAGGTCGGCGCGGATGAAGTGTTGAGCGGCACGCTTTTGTCGTTCGATGGTTCGAGCTTCGTCCTCAAAACACAGGACAAGGATCCCATCCGGATCATCCCCCGTTCATCCGACATCACGTCGATCCGCCTCGCCGAGCTGTCGGCCGGTCTGATCACCAAGCCCACCCTCGTCTGGACCATCGACACCAACCGTCACGGCCCGCAAAAAGCGCAGGTGACCTATCAAACCGACGGCCTCACCTGGCGGGCCGACTACAACCTTGTCGTCAACGCCGATGACACGCTGGCCGACCTCGGCGCGTGGGTGTCGCTCCTCAACGAATCGGGCGCTTCGTATCCCGACGCCGAGCTCAAGCTGGTCGCCGGGGAGGTGCAACGCATCCAACCGTCGCAGCAAAACTACGCGCAATATGGCTTGAGGGCGGCCGCTGATGTGAGCAAAGCGAACACCGGCTTCGCCGAAAAATCATTCTTCGAATATCACCTCTACACGCTCGGCCGGACGACCAGCCTCCCCGATCACTCGACCAAGCAGATCGAGTTGTTCCCATCCAAATCAAACGTGCCCCTTGAGAAAACATATGTGTACTACGGCCTGGCCCCCCAGTACCGCGCGTACCGTTCCTATGGCCAGCCCAGCCCCGACCGCAACTTCGGCACGCAATCGAACAAGCAGGTGGACACCTACCTGACCTTCCACAATGACCAGAAGAGCGGCCTGGGCATCCCGCTCCCCTCCGGGCGCATCCGCGTTTACAAGCGCGACCAGGCCGACGCGGCCCTCGAGTTCGTCGGCGAGGACCTCATCGCCCACACGCCCAAGGATGAAAAAGTCATGGTCAAGCTCGGCAGTGCCTTCGACATCGTCGGCGAACGCAAACAGACCGACTTCACGGTGGATTCCAACAACCACATCATCAAGGAGTCTTTTGAAATCAAGCTGCGCAATCACAAGGCGCAGGCCGTGCGGGTGATCGTCAAGGAAAACCTCTACCGCGGCGCGACATGGGACATCACCAAGTCCAGCGACAAGTTTGAAAAAGAGGATTCCCGCACCATCCACATCCCCGTCGATGTCCCGGCCAACGGAGAAAAAACCGTCACCTACACGGTGCGATATACCTGGTGATCAAAGCGACGGCGATGCGTGAATTGATTTCGTAGGGTCCGTGGTACCCCGCGGACCATAGCCGCATGTGCTGACACGGATGGCCCGCGGGGCGGACCCTACAAAGCTCATTCGTATCCATTCGTGGACCAATTTTCCATTTGATGTTTGCAGCCGTAGGGTCCGCCCCGCGGACCAGCTTTTGTAGGGTCCGTGGTACCCCGCGGACCATTGCCGCGATGGGAAGAGTGGTCCGCGGATTACCACGGACCCTACAAGAATCGGAGCATCACTTTTGATTCACGGCCGACTTCGCGGGTGGCTTGCGAGGTAATTTGCCTGTGGCCTTCGTCGCCGCCTTGGGCGCGCTCTTCGTCTCGGGTGGCGAAATCTCAACCGATGCCTTGGCACTTCCCTCGCGCGGTCCATCCCCGTTCAATCCGAGTTCCTCCACCAGCTTCGCCGGAACTTCACTCGTATTCTTACACTTGGGATAACCGCTGCACCCCAGGAATCGCCCGCGTTTCCCGGTGCGGATGATCATCGGCTTGCCGCATTCGTCGCAGTCGATGTCCGTGGTGATGTTCGTCGGCGTCACCGACGCGGCCGCCGCCGGGTTTTCGCTGATGATCTTCGCCACCAGTTCCTGCGCCTTGGCCCCTTCCTCGGCCAGCAGCGGCAATAAGGCATCCACCTGCTTCTTATCCTCCGGTGACAGCTTGTTCATCGCCATCCGCGCCCGGCACTTGGGGTACTTGCTGCACCCCAGCCACGGCCCGCGTTTGCCGCCACGCAGATACAGCGGGCTGCCGCATGACGCGCAGGCAATCGTCGTCGTGATCGGCTTGGGCTTGGGCGGCAGCGGATTGCCCTGCTTGTCGAGGTTGATGATCATCGTGCAGCTTGGCTCCCCTTTTTCATTCTTCACCGAATAGCCGCTGCATCCGAGAAACTCGCCGAACCGTCCTTTGCGCTTGATCATTTCGCGCCCGCACACCGGGCACTTGTGCTCCGACACCTCGCGCACCGTCGGCTTGCCCTGCGTATCGACGGGCTGGGTGTGACTGCATTCACGATTTTCACACGCCAGGAAAAATCCGTTCTTGCTGATCCGATAGAGCATCCGCCCGCCGCACTTTTCGCACATGTACGGGCTTGGCGTGCCCCCGGCGTGATCGATCTTTTCCAGCGCCCCATCCACCGTCTCGTGAAACGGACCATAAAAATCGCGGAGCAGCTTCACCCAATCCAGGTGCTTTTCCTCGATCTCATCCAGTTGCGTCTCCATCCCGGCGGTGAACGTCACGTCCATGATGTTGGGAAACGCCAGGATCAGTTTGTCCGTCACGATCGACCCCAGCATCGTCGCGTAAAACCGACGATCCTGCTGCTCGACATATTGCCGGTCCTGGATCGTCTGAATGATGCTCGCGTACGTGCTCGGCCGACCGATCCCCGCCTGCTCGAGCGCCTTGACCAGGCTCGCCTCCGTATAGCGCGGCGGCGGCTGCGTGAAATGCTGCGTCGGATCCAGCTCGATCGGATACACCCGCTGCTGCTCGGCCAGCGCCGGCAGCAACTGATCGTCGCTTGTAATCCCCGCGACCTTCATGAACCCATCGAATACAAGCTTGCGCCCGCTGGCGCGAAAGAGCGCATCCCCCTCTTTGGTCCCGGCCGCCAGCATGACGGTCGTCTGATCAAACTCCGCCGGCGGCATCTGACACGCCACGAACCGATTCCAGATCAACTGATACAGCTTGAACTCATCAGCCCCCAGCTTGGCGTGCGCCTCGCGTGGCGAAAACGTCACATCTGTCGGCCGAATCGCCTCGTGCGCCTCTTGCGCGCTTTTGTTCGATGACGAATACACATTCGGCTTGGCCGGCAGATACCGATCCCCAAACTCGCGCTGGATGTACCCCCTGGCCATGTCGAGTGCTTCCTTCGACAGGTTCGTCGAGTCGGTTCGCATGTAGGTGATGTGTCCCGACTCATACAACGTCTGCGCGATGCGCATCGCCCGCTGCGCCCCAAAACCCAACCGGCTCGACGCCCCCTGCTGCATCGTGCTTGTAATATAGGGCGCACCCGGCCGGCTGGTTGTCCGCTTGCGCTCGATCGAGCGCACCGTCACCGCCGGACACTCTCCCACGACGCCATGCAGCGTCGTCTTGTGCTTCGCCGGTCCCTTGGCCGAGGCGTCTTCAACCGTCTCATCTTGATTCAGGACAAACCCCAGCAACTCGGCCGCATGACGCGCATCGTCCTTGTTCTTCGCCTCAAACTTTTTCCCCGCCAGCTCCACAAGCTCGGCCGCGAACGCGTTGTGATCCGCGATCCACTTTTCCTTTTCCTGCCTGGTTCGCTCACCGTTGCCCGTCTGCGTCAAAAACTCCTTCCACGCACTGGCCAATTCCAAACTGGATCGAACATCACCATCCGGTGTGAAAATCCCCCCGATCTTCCAGAACTCCTCCGGCGTGAACGCCTCGATCTCCCGCTCGCGCTCCACGACCAGCCGCACCGCCACGCTCTGCACGCGCCCCGCACTAAGCCCCTTGGCCACCTTCCGCCACAGGAGCGGCGAAATCTCATACCCGACGATCCGATCCAGGATCCGACGCGCCTGCTGGGCATTGACGCGATTAATATCAATCGCCTGCGGATGACCAAACGCCTTTTGAATCTCGCTTTTGGTGATCGCGTTGAAGATGACCCGCTGCACCCTGTCGTCGGGAATCGCCAGCGCCTCCTTCAGATGCCACGCGATCGCCTCCCCTTCGCGGTCAAGGTCGGTTGCCAGGTAAATCTGGTCACTCTCCCTGGCCAGCTTGCGCAGTTCGGCGATCACCTTGCTCCGGCTGGCAAGCACCTCATATTCCGGCTCGAACGTTTTGAGGTCCACGCCCATCCCCTTGCTCGGCAGATCGCGCACATGCCCCATGCTCGCTTTGACGACATAATCCGGCCCCAGGTATTTGTTAATTGTCTTTGCCTTCGCCGGCGATTCCACAATCACCAGGTGTTTTCCGCTCTTTTTAGCCATTGGATTCCATGTAAAGGCAGACCCGAGCCAAACACCCCTCATCGACTGCTATCGGTCCACCGGCAGACTTTATTAACGACTTTAACGATTATGCCGCCAAGCTTTCTTCTAAACCCGGGGCGGCAGTTTGATCGTCATGGCAATCGAGTGTCAAGTGAACCGCCGCCTGCTTGTCATACGAATGTTCCCTGTGCTGGTTCCTCAACCTTCTGACATCCAGCAAGGAAATTGATCGTAAAGTATTTTATAAACCATACTTATACAATATCCATCCATTCTAAACCACCCTCCTTACCGCCATAACCTGCAAATCCTGCAGTACGGTCGCTCCACCGCCCAAACCAATTTATAAGTCACCTCACGATGGCTGACCAACGCCGGAGGGCGCTGCATTCTCGTTTGGAAAGCCATCGTCGTCACGCATTTACACTCGTTGAGTTGCTGGTGGTCATCGGGGTCATTGCCATCCTGATCGCCATCCTGCTCCCCGCACTCTTGAAAGCCCGCCGATCCGCCAATGCCGTGGTCTGCATGAACAACCTTCGAATGATCGGGCTTGGCATGGCCGGTTACGAATTGGAATACAACGGCGCGATCCCCTGGGAGGGTTATGCCGAGGGGGATCGCCCGATTCGACACCTCGGCCCTTGGAGCGAGCCGTCGGTCTGGTTCAACGCGCCGCTTCAGTGGATGGGGTTGCCCACCTATGACCAGATGCAACGCGCGGATCCCGGCATCCCATTGCCAAAGAGTGGCGATCAAGGGCTCTTTGTCTGTCCCGAAGCCGGACCGGCCGTCGCCGGCACTGTCGATGACCAGGTGATTGACGGATGCTTCATGCTCTGGGGCCTTGATGATCTCGGCAACTATGAGCGCCGAAAAACCTACTGGTGCTACGGCTATAACACAAAATTGGACGGCGGCGTCGAGGATCGCAACGTCGACTATCGAGTCACACTTCGTCGCAATCGATTCCGCCATTCATCCGAGACAATCCTTCTGGTTGAAAAGCTGATGCGGCCCAAGGAGTTCGACCCTCCCTTCCCCACCGAAGTCGGTCAGCAGGAAGTCAGTTGGCGCGAGTTCACCACCCGCCACAACAAGGGGGGCTACATCTTGTTCTTAGATAACCATGTTGGGTTTTTCACCCGGCGAGAGGTGCTTTCCGCCCCGCGTGCGCCTTTCGATTACAACCAGCCGGGAATGTTGATCTGGGATCCACGCGGAATTGGTTCTTTTTGAAGGAGGCTCATGTTGAATCGTACGAACACAAAATGGCTTGCACTGGTGGCCGCATTCGGCACCGGCGCAATTCTCGCTCCATCGGCACAGGCGACCTTCGTTGACGGAACAGTCGCCGTCCTTCGGGTCGGCGATGGCACGGGCGCGGTGGCCTTTGACGGCACGTTTCTGGCGCAGTCGATCCACCTCGACGTCTACAACGCCTACACCGGCGCCTACATCGCAACACACGACGTGCCCTCGGATGCGCTCGATGCCGCACGCGCTGTTCTCACGTCCCGCGATGACGATCACGACGGAAAACTCAACCTGTCCAGCAATGGCCAATACCTGACCTTCGGCGCCTATCGCCAGTCGCCCGGCGCCGCGTACACCCAAACCGTCGAGGCCACGGGCGCTGTGACGCCCCGTGTCGTCGGCGTGGTCGATTCCAACTGGAACGTCGATACAACCACAACCCTGAGCGCATACAACGGCGTCACAATCAACGCCGTCGCCTCCGACAATGGCCAGCGATTCTGGGTCGCGGGCAATAACAATTCCGACGGAAGCGCCGGGCTCCGATACGTATCGGGCATCGGACAGCCATCGGTCAACGTCAGCCAGCACCTGACGGGCACGCAGGCCGACGGCATGCGCAATATCCGCATGGTCGATGGTTCGGTTTACATCAACACCGCCTCCCAGAAGTCATTCACCAATCGCGGCGCGTATGAAATGACAATCAACGGCGGCCTGCCCATCGCCGCCACCGACACCGCGTCCACCGCGACACCGGTCATCGTCAATCAGGAAGGCTCCCTGAACGACGCCGCCGGAAACCCCGACCCCGACGGGAAGGGGAAGTTGCATCCCAAGTCCGATGCGATTTTCCTCGACCTCGACCATGACGGCACGTTGGAAACCGCCTATTCCACCGGCGGAAAAGATGAGTTGGAAAAATGGTCCCTTAATCCCTCCAACCAGTGGATCCGCAGCGGACTGATTTACCTCTCCAATGGCGACGAAATCAACGCGCTGGATTCGTTCAGCAGCAGCGGCGCAACCAACGTCCTGATCTCCACCGACCTTGGCATCTACCGGCTGACCGACACCGGCGGCATCGGTGGTATTGTCTCCGCGCAGGTGCAGCCGCCCGACTTTGAGAACAAAGAGTATTTCACGGATTCCTATTTCATCAGCGCGCTGGCCAACACCCGGTTCCGAGGATTGGCCGTCGTGCCCGAGCCCGGCACGGGGTTGATGC
Organism: uncultured Tepidisphaeraceae bacterium; assembly: GCA_964435775.1. Taxonomy (GTDB): domain Bacteria; phylum Planctomycetota; class Phycisphaerae; order Tepidisphaerales; family Tepidisphaeraceae; genus CAYTAP01. Next base: position 4,800 of record CAYTAP010000076.1, on the reverse strand, counting down.
TCCTCCTGGGCGCCGGCGGGATGCTCCTCAAGCGCCGACAACGCGGACGCCTCGCCAGCCCGGTCGTTTCGAATGATCCCTGGGGCGACGCCACCGCGATGGGATGGACAAGCCGCATCAAGCCCCTCACCGGCGGCGTCATGCTCACCGCACTCACGCTGCCGCTGACGGCATGCGCCACCTCCACTCCCCGCGCCGTCCACCCGCGACCACTTGCCGCCAGCCAGCCGCCGGCCGTCAACGAGGTGCAATCCGCCGCCATCTGGGTTCATCCCACCGACCCGGATCGAAGCCTCATGCTCATCACCAACGAGCAGCGTGGCCTGGAAGTCCACAACACCACCGGCAGACTTCTCAAACACCTTGAGCGTGACAGTCATCCCCAATACGTCGATGTCCTGTACGGCTTTGATGATCGCGGTAAAAAGGTCGATCTCGCGCTGGCGACCTGCACCGGCGATTCCTCCAATGGCGTACTCGTCTGGCGGATCGACCCAATCAAAAGCAAATTGAAGGCGGCCGATGGATTGGACGGGCCGATCAAGGTGTTTGGCGGCGTCACGCCCAGCGGCCTGTGTACATACCACAGCCCCAAAACAGGCAAGTCCTATTTCTTCGTCACCCTCCGCAGCGGCAAAGTCGAGCAATATGAGCTGACGGCCAAGGCAGACGGCAAACTCGCGGCCACGCGTGTGGCGGCTTTTGCTTTTGATGACGAGATCAAGAGCTGCCTCGCCGACGAAGAGGCCGGCGTGGTCTATATCGCCGAGGATGACCGCGGCGTCTGGCGATGCCCGGCCGAGCCGGGGGATCAAACCCCCCGCAAGCTTGTGATTCGCGCCGGTGAGAACGGCCTGCTGCCCAACGTCAAAGGCCCGGCGATCTACGGCGCTGCCAACGGCGGCGGATACCTCCTCGTCGTCAGCCAAGGCTCAAAGGCGTCCGGACGAAGCATCGTCAACATCTATCAGCGCGGCGGGGATTACCATTTCATCACGACCATCGATCCTGCCGCCGGAGAACTTGGCGCCATCGACCATTGCTCCGGCCTGGCCGTTTCCAATCAGCCCTTCGGCGAGCAATTCCCATGTGGAATCGTGGCGCTCAATGATCAGATCAACCCCAACGCCAGCGAGGACTTCAAGTTCTACCGCTGGGAGGACATCGCCGGCCCCGCCCATCTCACCATCGACACCGAGTGGAGCCGACGCGGCATCACGGCGGACTGACAACCGGCGCGATCCATATGGTTTCGCCGCATGACACATCAGCATTGCAAAGAACCCCGGCAACGAGTGCCGGGGTTCTTTTTGTTACAGATGGTCGCAACTTCACCGCATCGCCGCCTGCGGCTGCTCCATGCGGCGCGCCTGGCTCCATGCGGCGCGCCTGTTCAGGCTTGCGGCGCGGCGGCCTCGCTTGGCGCGGCTTGCTCCACCGGCTCCGGCGTCGAGGGAACGCGCGGTTCGGGTTCCTCCATCACCGGCGGCTCGGCCAGGTGTTTGAGCTGGAGGTTCAGATGCGGATGGAACGCCGTGCCTGCGGGAATCAGATGCCCAAGGATGACGTTCTCCTTGAGCCCCACCAAGTGATCGACGGCACCCGCGAGGGCGGCCTCGGTCAGCACCTTGGTCGTCTCCTGGAAGCTGGCAGCCGAGATGAAGGACTCGCTCTGCAGCGATGCCTTCGTGATGCCCAGAAGCAGCGTCTTGCCGCGGGCGGGGCGGGGCTTTTTCTTGTCGGTCTTGGCCGGTTCCTTGCCGGCGGCTTCGGCGGCCTCGTTGGCCTCCTTGAACTCGCTCTTGAGCACGACGTCGCCTTCCTTGAAGTCGGTGCCGCCGGGTTCGCTGATCTTGACGCTCTGCGAGACAACGTCATTGCCCTGACGGAAGCGGAACTTGTCCACGACCTCGCCCGGCAGGAACTTGGTGTCTCCGGCGTCCTCAACCTTCACCTTGCGAAGCATCTGGTTGAGGATGATCTCAATGTGCTTGTCATTGATCTTCACACCCTGCGACCGGTACACGTTCTGCACCTCGGCCAGCAGGTACTGATAGAGCGCCTCTTCACCCTTGATGCGGAGGATGTCGTGCGGAATGAGCGGCCCGCGAATGAGCGGATCGCCCGCCTCAACGGAATCACCGGCGTGAACCTGCAACTCCTTGTCCTGCGGCACATGGTGTTCGCGCTCCATGCCCGTTTCATTGCGGATGATGATCGTCATCTTTCCGCGACGCTTTTCGCTTCGCAGTTCCACCGTTCCGGAGATTTCCGCGAGCACGGATGCATCCTTGGGCTTGCGGGCCTCGAAGATTTCCGTCACGCGCGGCAGACCGCCGGTGATGTCCATCGTGCCGCCGGCCTCGCGGGGCTGGCGCGCGATCATGGCGCCGGCTTCAATCTTCTGCCCGTTGAGCACTTCAATGCGCGCCCTGGCCGGAAGGTAGTGGAAGTCGAGGATCTTCCCATCCGCGCCCACCAGCGTGATCCGCGGATGGCGCTCGCCCTTGTGTTCGATGACGACGAGTTTGCCATCGCCACTGCCGCGGCGCTCCTCCTCGATACGGGCGGTTTCGCCCTCTTCGATGTCCTCGTACTGAACGGTTCCGGCCTTCTCCGCGAGAATCGGCGTGATGTGGGCATCCCACACGACAAGCTGATGACGCGGCTTCACCTTTTCGCCGTTCTTGACGAGAATTGTCGAGCCGTAAGGCACCTTGTACTTCTCAAGCTCGCGCCCCTTGGCGTCCACAATGGCGATTTCGCCGTTGCGCTTGAGTGCCACGAGGCGCTTGTTGCCCTCCTCGTCCTTCACTTCCACCGCATTGATGTCGCGGTGTTCGACAATGCCACCGGCCGACGACTTGATGTCGTTCTCGACCAGCGACCCCGTCGCCACCCCGCCGGTGTGGAACGTCCGCATCGTCAACTGCGTGCCGGGTTCGCCAATGCTCTGCGCGGCGATGATCCCCACCGCCAGCCCTTCCTCCACGACGTGGTTGGTGCTCATGTCCACGCCGTAGCAGCGGGCGCAAATCCCGCGAGGGCTTTCACACGTCAACGGCGAACGCACACGGATCGATTCCAGCTTCAGATCCTTGAGCTTGTCGGCGATCTCGTTCGTGATCGTCTGGTTCTCCGCCACGATCACCTCGTCGGTGATCGGGTTGCGGATGGCGTCGCGCGCCGTGCGCCCGACGATCATCTCCTTGAGTTCCACTTCGACCGTCTCACCCTTGTAGATCGTCGATTTGGTCACGCCATTGAGCGTCTTGCAGTCGATCTCGTTGACGATCACGTTCTGCGCGACGTCCGCGAGCTTTCGGGTCAGGTAACCCGAGTCGGCGGTCTTGAGGGCCGTGTCGGCCAGACCCTTGCGGGCGCCGTGCGTGGAGCTGAAGTATTCCAGAACGCTCAAGCCTTCACGGAAGTTGGCTTTGATCGGCGTCTCGATGATCTCGCCCGACGGTTTGGCCATCAGACCGCGCATCCCGCCAAGCTGACGCATCTGATCCACCGAGCCTCGCGCCTTGCTCGTCGCCATCATGTTGATGGGGTTGAGATAGCGGAGCGTCCCCGGCGTCTTGATCGGAACCGGCTTGCCGTCGGCGTCGCGGTAGTCGTTCTCCAACGCCGTCATCAGGTCCGCCGTCACCTCGTTGCGGGCGTGCGACCAGATGTCCAGCAACTGGCTGTAACGCTCCTGCTCCGTGATGGCGCCCATGCGATAGTTCTTCTCGATCTTGTCGGCCTTCTTCTGACCGTCATCCAGGATCCTCGGCTTGCTGTCCGGCGTGCGGATGTCGGTGATGCCGAAGCTCAAACCCGCCAGCGTGCTGCGGCGGAAACCCAGCGCCTTCATGTTGTCCAGCAGGTCGATCGTAGAGGGACGACCGAGCTGGGCATAGCAGTCGGCGATGACGCGGCTCTGCCCGCCGCTGGTCAGCGCCATGTTGTAGAACGGCATTTGCGCCGGCAGGATGTCGTTGAACATGCAACGCCCCACCGTCGTCAAAATCACCGTGCTCTTGAAATTGCCCGGCCGGGGCTTGGACTCGTACGCCGCATCCCGAGCCTTGCGCTGCGACTCCACAACCTTCCACGCCTCATCATGAACGCTCACCGCGCCCGACTTGTCGCTCGGCACAACCTTGTCCCGGTCGATCCGGACGAAGATCTGGGTGTGCATCGCAATCTTCCCCAGTTCATACGCCATGATCGCTTCGGGAACATTGTTGAACAGGCTGAACTCCCCCTTGTCCCCTTCCCGCGCCACCGTGATGTAATAAATGCCCAGCACGATGTCCTGTGACGGCGATATGATCGGGCTGCCGTTGGCCGGTGAAAAGATGTTGTTCGGCGCCAGCATGAGCACATGCGCCTCGGTCTGCGCCTCGATGCTCAGCGGGAGGTGGACCGCCATCTGGTCGCCGTCAAAGTCGGCGTTGAAGCCCTTGCACACCAGCGGATGAACCTTGATTGCGTTGCCTTCCACAAGCACCGGCTCGAACGCCTGGATGCCCATGCGGTGAAGCGTGGGGGCGCGGTTGAGCATCACGGGGTGCTGGTAGATCACCTCTTCGAGAATGTCCCACACCTCCTGGTCGCGGCGCTCGAGCATCTTCTTGGCGCTCTTGATCGTGTCAGCCAGCCCGTGCTCCTTGAGCTTGCGGATGATGAACGGCTGAAACAATTCCAGCGCGATCTTCTTGGGCAGCCCGCACTGATGGAGTTTGAGTTCCGGACCCACAACGATGACCGACCGCGCCGAGTAATCGACGCGCTTGCCGAGCAGGTTCT
>CAYTAP010000075.1:0-20900 GCA_964435775.1 uncultured Tepidisphaeraceae bacterium | reverse complement strand
AGCTTGATTTTCAACGGCCCGCTGACCATCGGCGGTTCTTCGGCGTCGGTCACCCCAACCAGCCAGGGTCCGATCATCATGCGTCCAGGTGTGCAACTGGTCAGTTGGACTGGAACGGTCGCCAATTAGCATCGCCTCTTTTTTCACCTGTAAGGAGATTGACATGAAAACGGCTTCATCCAACACCACCCACCGCCTGCTCATCGTGGTCCTGGCGATGCAGGGGCTGCTGCTCCTGGGGCAATGGACCGGGTCGGCATTTTATGGGACGCCGGCCGGGGCGCAGGCGTTCGGCGACAGCGGGGGGCGGCAGGTGCAGATGATCGACGAACTGAAGGCGATTCACGCCTCCCTGGATAAGGTTGCAGGGATTTTGTCGGATGGATCGCTTCAGGTGAGGGTTGCGCGACCCGATGAAGACAAAGGCAAGGCTCATTGATTGAGCCGGGTTTGTGTCTTCACCCCAAGAGGTTGCGTGGTTGGTCGGGATTTACAACACGTCGGCATGCGTCGGGCATCCGCCTTCAAGCCGCTCCGGGGCTTTACCCTCGTCGAGGTCCTGACGGTGGTCGTCATCCTGGGCATCGTGGCGGCGATCGTCGTGCCCCAGTTCGCCTCCGCGGACGATGTAAAGGCCGGTTCGGCCGCTCGTGTTGTGATGGCGGATCTCATGTACGCCCAGAGCCGGGCGATTGCCACGCAAAGCTACCAATATGTGACCTTCGACGCTTCGGCGCAAACCTACACGCTCAGCGGCGGCATGCCGGTGAGCACGTCCAACACCCTCGATCATCCCGTTGAGCATCGCCCTTACGTGATCGCGTTTGGAACAGGCAGCGCAAGGTCATTGAGCTCCGTCTCCTTCAACAGCGTGAGCTTCGACGGCAAAAGCACCGTGGCGTTTGATGCCCTCGGCACGCCCTATTCGTACGATCCCGCCGCCGCGGCGGGGAATCGCCTGTCGCCGTTGAGCAACGGGAGCCTCAAGCTCTCCAGCGGCAATCAGACGTTGACGATCAACATCGAACCCTACAGCGGAGAATTGACCGTTCAGTGAGCATGAATCGGCCGCGTTCGTGCGGCGATGAAGGCATACGCCATGTTCAACGCAGAGGGTTGACGACAGGCATGATACGATTTCATCGATCCCATCTTCAGCCGATTGGTTTGGACCTCGGGCATGACAGCATCAAGATGCTGCAGCTTGAGGTATCCAATGGCGCGCTGGCCGTCGTGGCCGCGGCGCGCGAACCGATGCCGCGCATCGCCACGGGCGCCAAAACGCTCGAATCCCGTTTCGAGGTGATCGAGCCGATCCTCCGCAAGATGATCAGGCGCGGCGGCTTTTCCGGCCGTCGCGTGGTCGTCGCCCTCCCGCGCGACATCCTGCACGTGAAAAACCTTCGTCTTCCGCAAATGCCGCCGCATGAATTGGAGGCGGCGATTCAACTCGAGTCGCAGAATCTTTTCGGTTTCGATTCCGAGGAGGCGCGGCTTCATTACCTGCCCGCCGGGGAGGTGCGGCAGGGTCTGGATGTCCGTCAGGAATTGATTGTCCTGGCGGCGAGAAACGATCAGGTGACACGTTTCCTGGAGCAACTTCATCGCTGCGGGCTGGATGTCGAATCATTCGACACCGAACCGTGCGCCCTGTTTCGGGGCGTTGAGCGTTTCATCCGCCGCCGCCAGGATGAGAACGAGGTGCATGTGCTGGTCGATGTGGGGGCGCGGCGCAGTCAGGTCATCATCGGCAAGGGGCGCGACATCACCTTCTACAAGCCGATCGACGTGGGCGGCGCGCATTTGCAGGAAGCGGTCTCCAAACGTTTGAGCCTCAGTGGCGAGGAGGCGAGCGCCTTGCGACGCCGCCTGGCCGATTCACACGATTCGTCCACCCGTCGCGATCCGGTTCGTCAAGCCGTCTTCGACGCCACGCGCGGTGCGATCGAGGAACTCGGACGTGAGATTTCCCTTTGCCTCCGGTATTACGCCGTCACCTTTCGCGGGCAGCGCCCCAGTCGTCTGCGGTTGGTCGGTGGAGAGGCGTCCGGCGGGCAATTGCAGCATTTACTGGCCGCCAGCCTGGCGATTCCAGTTGAAACGACGCGTCCGCTCTTCAGCGTGGACACCAGCCGCCTCGCCCCGGCCGACCGGCACGGGATGATGTGCGAGTGGGCGATGGCGTTTGGGTTGAGCCTGCGGTTGACCAAAGGCACCTTCAAGCCACGCGATGGCAAGCCGCGCGACCCCAATGATCCTGTTGAGATTCCCCCGGCGCCGACCGATGCCGCCGATGCGCCTGGGGCGGAAGCGACTAGCGCGCCCTCGCCCGCGCAATCGCCCGCCTCGTCCGGCACGGGCGTTGCAACAGAAGCGGCGCCTGTCGCGGCGGCCGCTCAAATCATCGACTTGAATACGGTGGTTCGTTCCGTCGGGGCTGGCAAGGAAATGCCTTCCACGCATCATCTCGATGCGTCAACGAACATTGAGATTCCGGCGCCATCCACCGATCCATCGCCGCGTTCATCGACGCCCGTCGCGGCAGGGGGGCGTCATGCGTGAAACCGAGTTTCTCCCGGCCTGGTATCCACAGCTTAAGCGCCGCAAGCGCATGGTCCTGCTTCAGGCCTGGATGGCCGTGGGGCTGGCCGTCGGGCTTGGCGCCTGGAGCATCACCGCCGCTCGCGATGTCGGCAGCGCCAGCGGCGCCGATGATATGTTGACGGGCAGGCTGCACCATACGCAGGCCGAGCTGAGCGAACTTGATGAACTTCTGGCGCTTCAGAAAAAGTGCCGTCAGCAATACGACGTGCTTGAGCAGCTTGGCGGCCACGTCGAGGCGGCCCGCCTGCTCGACCGTCTCGATGAGATCATGCCTCACGAGATGGCCATCCTGGATTTCAACTACCAGGTTGAGGAGCGGCCGCGCGCCGCCTATCCGTTGGTCACTGTCGCCGCAGGGCGATCGAGCGCGTCGGCTCTGGCAACGGATCGACGCCTTCGCATCCGCCTGCGCGGCGTCTCGCCGACGGATGTTGATGTCGCGCGATTCCTTGCGCAACTCGGTGATGTCCCCTATTTTGATGAAGTCTCGATGACTTACGCGAAAAACCGCACCCAAAGCGGGCACACGATGCGCGAGTTTGAAGTGACCTTCTCCGTCGGCTTGAACGGAGTGTCCCAATGACCATGGACCATCCCCCATATTCAGCTCCTGTTCCCACGACGGATGCTCCGGCGGAGCCTGTTGCGCCTGTTGCACCGGGGATGCACGCCAAGGCGATGCCGACCGGCATCCTGCAAGCCCAGCTTGCCCGATGCGGCAAGGCGCAATGGATCCTCGGCGGCGTCATGCTTGCGATGGTCGCGTATTTCGTCCTGTTCAGTTACCTGCCGCAGTCGAGCCGGCTGAAGTCGCTCTCGGCCAGCATTCACTCCAAGCAGCGCGAGCTCAGCGCCAGCCAGTCCCGCGCCGACACACTGCCCACCGTGAAGGTCGATCTCGACAAGCTGCGCCTGAGTGTTGACAACTATGACAAGAAGCTTCCCCGCCAGGCCGCGCTCGGCGAGTTCCTGAAAAACATCACACAGCTCAGTGCCCAGGCGTCGCTGCGCAACCTGAGCGTTCAGCCCGGCCTGCCCCGGCGTCTGGACAAGGTCAGCGAACTGCCGATATCGATGCACTTTGAAGGCGATGCGCTCAGCGTCTTCGCGTTTCTTCGCCAGACCGAACAGATGCCACGGATCACGCGGGTACAGAACGTCGAGCTTCACACGCTTGATCCCCGGCTTGGAACCGTCGAGGTGCAATTGGCCATCAATATTTATTTCACCGATGGCTGACCAGTATGCAGGGTCCGCCCCGGGGGCCATGACGCGTGTGTGCTGACAAAGATGGTCCGCGAGGCGGACCCTACGGCAAAAGAGGTGAAGATTTTCACGGACCGGATGCAGAGTGACCATGAACTTTCAATCAAACGACAATCCGGTGGCCAAGGCGCTCGCTGCCGCCCGGCGGGATCCGAAGAAGGCGTCGGTCCTTCTCGGCCTGGTGGTGCTCATGGGGTTCATGTGGCTGCGCGTGGCGATGAAGAGTGATCCATTCCCCGCCGGCGCCGGCGCTTCCACCGCCATCGCCGCGACGCCGACGAGCGCCGCCGAACCATCGTTTCCCCGTCGCAGCGATGCCACCGTCGCCGCGTTCCGTGATTGGACCCGCAATCCCATTGGATCGCTCGGGCGCAACATGTTCGCCGTCAAACTGGATTATTACCCCCAGGATGGCAGCCAGGTCGCCACGCTGCGGGCCCCGGCCGGGAATGGTTTTTGGGACCAGGTGGCAAAGTCGATGACCGCGCGCGCCGATCAAAAGAAAGAGCGAAGGATTTTTGTCGAAAACCTGCAACTTCAAGCCGCTCAGTTGAAATTGCAGACCACGCTCATGGGCGCTCATCCCAGGGCGATGATCAACGGAGAACTCGTGGGCGAGGGCGACACCATCGCCTCGTTTCGGGTTGTGAAAATCGATGCCCGTCGGATCGTGGTCGAGCGTGAGGGCGTCATGCTCGAGATTCAGATGAACTGATCGAAACGCCCTATGCGCCCCGGCCGCCGTTGGCCGTCCGGCGAGAACACGCTGCAGGAGTCATCATGCGTAAGTGGACAAAGACCGCGAGTCTTCTTTTTTTGGCCACGGCGTCCGTTTATTCGGATGGGGCAAATGTGGCAACCGTTGCCGCCAGTGACGCTTCGAGCGGCGGGCGCGACAGCTCCACCGAGGTGAAGGTGCTCGGCGATGCCGCCACCGATCCCCTGATCGTCGTTCCCGCCGCGTCGCCGGGTGCGGTCGTCCCTGATACGACGGTCCCCCCCGTCAGCACGCCGGCCGAGGAGATCACCGCCGCCGCGCCGTCTCCCGCTCAGGAGCAGCCGACAATCGTCAAACCGGCCAAAACCGGCGGCCATTCCGTCACCACGTCGGAGGTCAACGTCAATGCCGCCGGCACCGTTGAAATTCACGTCAACGACGCGAGCCTCGTCGAAGTGCTCCGCATGCTCTCGATGCAGTCGCAGAAGAACATCATCGCCACCAAGGATGTCACCGGCACCGTCACCGCCAACCTGTACAATGTCACCGTCCGTCAGGCGCTGGACGCCATCCTGAAAGCCAACGGCTTCGCCTATCGCGAGCAGGGCAACTTCATTTACATCTATACACAGAAGCACCTGGCCGAGATCGAGCGCTCCGAGCGGAAGATGGAAACGGCGGTTCTGCCGGTCTATTACACTCGTCCCAGCGATGCGGTGAAAATGCTGCTGCCGGTCTTGAGCAAGGATGCCCAGATCGCGCAGACCCCCGAAGCGCTCGCGGGCATCGCCACCGGTTCCACCGATGTCGGCGGCAACACGCACAGCGGCAATGACGTCATCGTCATCACGGATTACCCCGAAAACCTCGCGGAAGCGAAGAAGATTTTGAAGAAGATCGATCAGCGCCCCCAGCAGGTACTCATCGAAGCGACGATCATGGCCGCCACGCTGACGGAGGACAACGCCCTGGGGATCGACTTCAACGTCGTCGGCGGCGTTGATTTCTCCAGCCTGACCAGCGCCAGCGGACAGATCACCAACGCGGAGCTTCCGCCGCCCGACACCTCCGGCACATCGTCGGCTGTCGGCAACACCAAATCGTCCGTCGGCACGGGCACCAATTTCACCAGCGGCATCAACGGCTTCCGCGCCGGCATCGTGACGGACAATCTCTCGGTGTTCCTGTCGGCGCTGGAAGGTGTGACCGATACGACGATCCTCGCCAATCCCAAGGTGCTCGTCCTCAACAAGCAAAAGGGTGAAGTGCACATCGGTTCGGAGGATGGATATCGCGGCACGACCACGCAGACTGAAACCGCCGCCACTGAATCCGTCCAGTTCCTCAGCACCGGCGTGCGCCTCATTTTTCGTCCGTATGTCGGAAACGATGGATACATTCGGATGGAAGTGCATCCTGAAGACTCGAGTGGTTCAGTCGATAAAACAACCGGTCTGCCTTCCAAGACGACGACCGATGTCACGAGCAACATCATGGTCAAGGACGGCCACACCGTCGTCATCGGCGGGCTCTTCCGCGAGGTCAACCGCACGGACCGCTCGCAGATTCCTTTCCTCGGCGATCTGCCCATCGCGGGGTATCTGTTCCGCAAGCAGGCCGATTCGACGGTCCGCCAGGAGGTGATCATTCTCCTGACGCCGCATATCGTGAAGGATGACAGCGCGTATGCTGATGCGTCCCTCGAGGCGATGAAGGAGATGGAGAAGCTTCGCGTCGGCGTTCGCAAGGGGATGATGCCCTGGGGACGCGAGCGGCTGGCCGAGTGCTGGTATGAAAAGGCCGTCGCGGAAATGCACAAGCCCTCGCCGGACCGCAAGAAGGCGATCTGGTATCTCGGCTGCGCCACCGATCTGAATCCGAAGTTCGTCGAAGCGATCGATCTTAAGCAAACCCTCACCGGTCACGAGGTGACGGCCGTGGACAACAGCGTGATCCGCGACTTCGTGCAGAAGCAGATCCTGCTGGATCAAGCGCGTCCGACCACCGCGCCGTCGAGCCTCAGCAGCCTTGAGCCGCCGGTGTTCCCCGTTCATCCGTCGCGTCCGCTCGCCGAGTCGCCGACGTTGGCGGCAACCGCGGCGTCAACGCCATCGTCGACGAAGGTGACGACCTCCGTCGCCGTGACGCCGATCACGCCCATCGCCCCGTCCGCCCCGTCCACGCGACCGGTCGCGCTGGTTCCTTCGCCGATCCTGTCGGCCGCCAAGCTCGATCCCGTCACCCCCTTGGCGCCGACCTTCTCCGAATCATCCGCCCAGCCCGCCACCCGTCCCGTGGCACAAGGCAGCCTTGACTGGGTATGGACGCTCTGCGGGGTCGATTATGAAGCCATCGGGTTCGCCATCGCATTGCAGCACAGCGCGGCGCGGATGTTTATGGACATGGGATCGCCCGACATCGCTCCCGATGCGGATGCCCCGGTTGTCCATATGACGAGCGTGGACCTGAGTCCCGCCGCCGGCGCGAAATAAGCTTCTCGTCTTGCGTCCATGATCTTTAAGGAAGGCCAGGCAAAGGATTGATCATGATCTTACGGCAACGATTTCTCTCGACGGTGGTGGGTTTGGCGCTGGTCATTGGTGCGCTGAGTGGTTGTTCGACCACCAAGCGCACCCCGCCCAGCGAAGAGGCCACGCTCGAATGGAACCTGGCGCGGTCCAACGTCCTCTTCGGTGTCGCGCAAAACCAGTACAAAATGGGCAACTTCACGGCCTGCCGCAAGAGTCTCGATGAGGCGCTGCGCCTGACGCCCAAAAGCGCGCCGCTTCATATTCTGATGGCCAAACTCGCCATCGAGCAAAACCAGTTGGAGCTCGCCGACCGAGAGCTCGTCACCGCCCGCGACCTCGACCCCAAAAACGCCGAGGCGGAATATCTCGGCGGCGTGATCTATCAGCGTTGGCAAAAACCGCAGACCGCGTATGACCTCTACACTCGCGCCGCCGAAAAGGACCCGAAGGAACTCGCGTATGTGATGGCCCGCGCGGAAATGCTCGTCACACTCAATCGCGGCGCGGAGGCGCTGGCGCTGCTTCAGGAGCGCCTCGTCTATTTCGAACACAGCGCCGCGATCCGCGACGCCATCGGGCAGCTTCAAGTGACGCAGGGCCATTACCACGACGCCGTGGAAATGCTGCGCCAGGCGAGCCTGCTTGCCGATCAGGATGACGGCATCCGCGAACGCCTGGGGCTTGCCCTCTGCTACGACCGTCAATACGCGCAGGCCGCCTCGGTTCTCCGCCGACTGGTGCCTGATGATGCCTCGCATGCCAGCCCGGCGGTTCTCACCGCGCTCGGACGATGCGAAGTGGAGCTTGGGCAGTTCGGTGATGCACGCACGCACCTTGAACTGGCCGCCCAGTCCGATCCAAACAACGCAGGAACATTTCTTGACCTGGCCCGCGCCGCGTTTGGTTTGCATGACCTGCGCCGCGCCGAATTGGCGATCGCCAAGGCGATCACGCTCAAGCCGGCCGACGCCGATCCGCAATTGCTCCTGGGCTACCTTCGGTTGAAACAGGATCGTCTGACCGACGCACTGGCCGCCTTTCAAAAGGCCAACGCGATCAATCCCGCCGACGCGACCAGCCTGTGCATGGTCGGCTACGTGCTCGAAAAGCTGGGCAACACGCCCCAGGCGCTCAAATGGTATGACGCGGCGTTGCGGGTCCATCCCGACAACGAGCTGGCGCGCACCCTCGTCGCCAGCGCCTCGGGCGCGCGGTAGGGCGTGCCATTCATCCGTCGAACGATCTTGAAATGAACCGCCCCGGCGGGGGGCGAGGCTCGAAGCATCAACTGTGTCCCTGACTTCCGGAGGCTTTCCGTGCGGCGTGGCTGGGTTATCTCCATCCTGATTCTGATCCTCCTCATCGGTGCGACCGTTTGCCTCGTCACGCCCGCCGGTGCTTCATTGCAACGCCTCCACGAGATGCCCGCCGATCAACTGCTCGGCCTTTGCTTCCTTCTCGTCGCCGCGCTTGTCGGCTTGGTCGCCAGCGCGGGCTTGGCGATCGATCACCATCGCTTTGTTCACATGCTTCGTGAGATGGCCCGCCAGGGGCAGGCGGGCGACATCGTCGCCAACAGCGCCGACCTCATCCCCCTGGCCGAGAGCATCAACGATCTGGTCTCCACCGCCGAGCGGAGCGTCGACGAGGCGAGGATGGGCATCAAGGAGCTTGAAATCCAACTCAAGGTCGCCACCGCCGAGCGCCGACACGCGCAGGCGATTCTCTACAGCATCAACGATGCCGTGCTCGTCACGGATCCCTTTGATGAGCTGGTCCTCGCCAACGACGCCGCCGCCCGCACGTTCGAGTTCGATCTCAATCGCGCCCCCCGCACCCCGATCGCAACGCTGATCAATGACAGGAAGATTGTCGAAATGATCCGCGACATGCGTCAAAGTAATTCGATGAGCGGACGGCGGATCATCGAGCACCAGATGCTCCAAAAGGTCATCGGTCCCGATGGCGCGGCGCGCATCGCCAAGGCGCAAACCTTCAAGGTGACACTCTCCTGCGTCGCGGACCAGTCCGATCAACCCGCCGGCGTCGTCGCGGTCCTTCATGACATGACCCGCGAAAAAGAAGTCGCGCAGATGAAAAACGACTTCGTGTCCAATGTTTCCCATGAGCTCCGCACGCCGCTGGCGTCGATCAAGGCGTATGTTGAAATGCTCATTGACGGGGAGGCCGAGGATGAAAAGACCCGGCGCGAGTTCCACGAGGTCATTCAAAACGAGGCCAATCGCCTCTCGCGGCTTATCGACAACATTCTGAACGTTTCGCGGATCGAATCCGGTCTGGTCAAGATCAACAAGCAGCCGTTGAGTCTCACGGTCGTGTTGAAAGAAGCCCTCGAAGTCATCACGCCACAAGCGGCCGGGAAGAAGATCACGCTCATCGAGCAACTGACGCCCGTTTATTATCAGACTCTCGCCGACAAGGACATGCTCTATCAGGCGGTCCTCAACCTTCTCAGCAACTCCGTCAAATACACCCCCGAAGGCGGAACCATCACGATTTGCACGCTCGTCGATGAAACCACGCGAAAAGTCAGCACCCGAATTTCCGACACCGGCGTCGGGATTCCGCCCAAGGACCTCCCTTATGTGTTCGATAAGTTCTATAGGGTCGATGCCAACAACCACATGGCCAAAGGCACCGGCCTGGGACTGCCGCTCGTCAAGCACATTGTTGAAAACGTGCATGGCGGGCGAACGTTTGTCGAAAGCGAAGTGGGCAAAGGGAGCATCTTCGGCTTTGAACTGGAATTGACGGCCTGAAAAGGCCTTGGATGTGCAAACGATCACGCGAATCAATTAACCATTGGAGAACACCATGAATAAGTCCATCCTTGTCGCCGATGATGAATCCCACATCCTGCACGTCGTTTCGCTGAAGCTGCGCAACGCGGGCTTCAACGTCCTGACGGCGGCCGATGGACAGGAGGCGTTCGAGATTGCGCATGCCGAGCAGCCGGACTTGCTCATCACCGACTACCACATGCCGCGATTGTCGGGGCTGGAACTTTGTCAGAAGCTCAAGCAGGACCCGACGACCAGCGCCATCCCCGCGATCATGCTGACCGCCCGAGGCTATCACCTGGAGCCGCATGACACTGAACAAAGCGGCATCCTCCGCATGATCTCCAAACCGTTCAGCCCGCGCCAACTGTTGGCGACGGTGAACGAGATTCTCGATGCCATCCCCGCATGAGCGTGCCCCGCAATTGTTCGGAGTTTCGCCAGCGCGCCCCGAGGTAAGCAAAGGACAGGCACGATCCACAGCAGCCCCATACGCACCACGGCACGGACAAAAAGATGTATAAAATGTCCAAGACAACAGCATCCAGCGATTATCAGCCAAGCCCATCGACATTGCGCCGTCATGTGGCGGCGGCGACGCCGTCGCAACCCTTCCTGCCGCCGGCGGTGCTGGACAGCCTCGCCGCGCGCCTCCGCGCCGATGGGCTTCACCTGGCTTTGATCAATGTCGAAGGGGAGGTTGTCTGGCATGATCCGGTCGGGGCTTTGTTTTTTCAGCGTTACGCCATGCCCTCGATTCAATATCCCCAGTCGCCCGAGGCCTCGGCCGGTGAATTGGTCAAGACCCTGACGCCTCGATCCCCCCACACGCTCTGGAGCGCGATCCCCGGCCTGACCGTTGCCGCATTTCCCTGCGTGAAAAAGCGCCATCCCGTGGGCTTCGTTCTCGCCGTCGCCAGGAGTCGGGGGTTCAGTCTCAATGAGGACAACCTCCGCGCCTGCTCGCGGCTGGGCCTTGATGGTCCGTGGCTCGCCCAGCAGGCCGAAATGCTCCCCGCCTACAAAGGTGAAGATCTCGAGCGGCACAGCCGCCTCCTGAGCGCGATGATCGACGACCAGATGCGCCTCGACTCCATGACCGCCGAGCTGGAGGGCCTCTCCACCCAGCTCGCCACGACTTACGAGGAATTGTCCCTCATCTATCAAATCTCCGGCGGCATGAAGATCAACCGCGGCGCCCGCGATTTCTTCAAGCAGGCCTGCCTCGATGTCCTCGAAGTCATGGCGGTCCAAGGCATGGGCGTCGCCCTGCATGAAGACAACGCCACCGGGCAGGAACCCGTTCTTTATGGCTCCATGACCCTTCCCCCCGGACACGTTCAGCGGATGGCCGATCAATTGATCGATCAACTCAGCCGTCGAAAAAGCCCGTTGATTGTCAACAACCTGCGCGATCACACGGAGTGGGCGTGGCTGGGTGATCACGCCCGCAACCTCATCGCCGTTCCTCTGCAGCGCCAGGACAAGGTGCTTGGCTGCCTGTTCGGTCTGGACAAGCAAGCCGTCGAGGACGATGGCGAGTTCGACTCCCAGGACTCCAAGCTCCTCAACTCCATCGCCAACGAATCGGCCATATATCTTGAGAACGCCAAACTGTTCGGTGATGTGCATGGACTCATGATGGGCCTGCTCCATTCACTCACCAGCGCCGTCGATGCCAAGGACCCCTACACCTGCGGCCATTCCGAGCGCGTCGCCATGCTGTCCCGCGCCCTGGCGCAGGAAGTCGGCCTCGGCGCCCACGAGGTCGAGCGGATTTACATGGCCGGGCTGCTTCATGATGTCGGCAAGATCGGCGTCCCCGAATCGGTCCTGCAAAAAGCCGGACGTCTGACGGCCGAGGAGTTCGACCAGATGAAAAAGCACCCGGAGATCGGGGCGCGGATTCTTCATGACATCAAGCAGGTCGCCGACATCATCCCCGGCGTGCTGCACCATCACGAACGCTTCGACGGCAAGGGGTATCCCGCGAAGCTGCATGGGGAAAACATCCCGATGATGGGCCGCATCATCTGCCTGGCCGACTGCTTCGACGCGATGACCTCCAACCGGACGTATCGCAACGCGCTGCCGCTTGAGCTCGCGCTGATCGAAATCCGGCGATGCGCCGGCACGCAGTTTGATCCGCGGCTGGCCGAGGCGTTTCTTCGGATCGAATCCGACCAGTTCCGTACGCTGATCCGCGACCATCAGCAATCAACCCGGCGTGTTCTGGACATTGAGGCGCTCCCCGCGGCGTGAACGCGGCGGGGCGGCGCTGAAAGGAATCATGGGCATCAAGTGCGATCAATACTCTCAGGTCTGCGTCGTCGCCATCGACGGCGAGTTCAACGGCGAGGCCGCCGCGCTCGTTCGCAAGGCCGTTGAGGAGCGGATCGAGCAGCAACAGATCGTTGATTACGTCATCGACTTTGAAAAATCAGGCTTCATGGACAGCGACGGGCTCGAAGCGCTCCTCTGGATCAAACGCCGCGCCGAAGACCTCTTCGGTCAGTTCAAGATCGTCGGGCTCGACGAACACTGCCAGAAAATCCTGGAAATCACCCGGCTGGCACAGCGCTTTGAAACCCACCCCGATCTCGCGACCGCCATGAAAACAATGCGATAGACCGTGCCATGACAATCGATGCAGCGAAATAGCAAATGAATGGTCCGAACGAATCCATGAACGCATCGCCATGATCGCCACACTCAAACGCCAACCTCTCGGCCAGCTCCTCATTGAACGGGACATGCTCAAGCCCGAGCAGCTCGAGCGCGCCCTTGATGAACAGCGCCGCGGCAACAACCAGAAGCTTCTCGGCGAACTTCTCATCGAGATGCGCTTCTGCACCGAGGACCAGATCACCGAATCCCTCGCCCTGGCGTACGGCGTTCCCTATGCCCGCGTCAGCCCGCGCATCGCCGATCCGAAAATCATCAGCATTCTGCCGAAGGAATTTCTCGAAAAGCACCAGGTTCTGCCCCTGTTTCTCGTCGAGGGGATTCTCACCGTCGCCGTGCCCGAGCCGGCCAACGTGTTCCTCCTTGAAGAGATCGAGCGCCACTCCGGCCACGTCGTGCAGGTCGTTGCCGCGACCACCCGCGACATCAAGGCGACCCTCCAGACGTATCTCCCCAACGACAAGGTCTTCGTCATCGACGACATCATTGAGGAGGTCGATCCCGCCGAGTTCACGCTGATCGAGCAGCAGGTCCAGGATATCGCCAACCTCGAGCAGGCCGCCGGCGATTCCCCCGTCATCAAGCTTGTCAACTACATCATCTACAACGCCGTCAAGGATGGCGCCAGCGACGTCCACATCGAACCGATGGATGGCGTGCTCCGCGTGCGTTACCGCATCGACGGATGTCTCGCCGAAAAACTCCGCCCCCCATACCAGATGCACGCCGCCGTCGCGTCACGCATCAAGATCATGGCCGGCCTGGACATCTCCGAGCGCCGTCTTCCCCAGGACGGCGGCATCCATGTCATGATGGACAAGCGCCCCATCGATCTGCGCGTCAGTACGATGCCCGGCAAGCATGGCGAAAAGGTCGTCGTTCGAATCATCGACAACGAAAAAGCCTCGGTCAACGTTGAAAAACTCGGCTTCGGCTATGAAACCCTCAAGCAATGGCGCAAACTCATCGAGCTGCCCAACGGGATCATTCTCGTTACCGGGCCGACCGGATCGGGCAAATCCACAACCCTCTATGCCGCTCTTCATGAGCTTCGCAGCGATTCGCTCAACATCTGCACCGTCGAAGATCCCGTTGAGTACGCCCTGCATGGCATCAACCAGTTTCAGGTCAATGAAAAGGCCGGCTTCACCTTCGCCAACGCCCTCCGCGCCCTGTTGCGTCAGGACCCCGACATCCTGATGATCGGCGAAATCCGCGACGTGGACACCGCACGCATCGCCACCCAGGCCGCCTTGACCGGCCACCTTGTCCTCTCCACGCTCCACACCAACGACGCAGTCTCCGCCGTCACGCGATTGGTCAACATCGGCGTCGAACCCTACCTGATCGGCGCCACCGTCGCCGGCGTCCTCGCCCAGCGCCTCGTTCGCAAACTTTGCCCCAACTGCAAGGAGGCCTACGAGCCGACGCCCAACGAGAAACGCGTCATGGAAAAATTTGGTGCTGTCCCCGACTCCCTCTTCCGCCCCAAGGGGTGCTCACGCTGCCGCAATATCGGCTATGCCGGCCGAATCGGCATTTATGAATTGCTCGTCACCGACGACGTCATCTCCGAACGGATCGCCGCCGGCGCGCCCGTCAACGAAATCCGCGAACTCGCCGCCAAATCCGGCCTGCAACCGCTCCGCGTCGATGGGATCCAAAAGGTGATGCAGGGCATCACCACCCTCGAGGAAATCTACCGCGTCACCGCCTGACCGCTTCTTCATTGACACTACATCCAACTTTGCGCCGCACACGATCCAGCGTACGATGCGGCTGTCGAGGCACGATCGCCGTCCGGTCGGTTATGGTGCCCTCGCCATTGCGCCATGGCGCGTACGAAGAGAGCGCATTGAATCCCTTGATTGACCAACATCCGCCCGGCAGGCATTCGCCGGTCGCTCCGCGCGGCGGGGGGACGACCTTCTGTTGGCACGGTTGGTATTTGTCCCTCCCTCATCGTTGGAACCCCCTGAAGCTTGAAGGGGACTATGACAGCGGCTATGCAGGGTTCGCCGATCTGCTTCAGCAGCGCCTTGGCATTCGATGGCAAAAGCATAAGGCTGCGAAGTTCGATGCCGAGAAATGGGCCCGCAAAACGCTCCGTCAGGAACTCGGCGTGCTCGCCGCCGACGAAGCTGTTCCCGCGGCCGCGCCATCCGACGGAGAGTGGCGGGGATGTTTTATCTACCACGAGCCAGAACCGCCCGGCCGCGACATCTGGACGGGGTACAGCGTCGCATCCGGCAGGGGCATCGTCCTCTCTTACCACGCCCGCCGCCGCGATCGGGCCCTCGCCGGTTCACTGGTTCCCAAACTCGCCGACCTCCCAACCGCCGCCCCCATGCCCTGGAGCGTCTTCGAACTGAGCTGCATCGTCCCCGTCGGTTTTGTCCTGCGGGACCATCGCCTTCATGCCGGCGACCTCAGCCTCACCTTCACCCGAAAACGCGACAAACTCATCATCCGCCAGCTCGCCGTCGCGCAGCTCGCTCTCCAGCGTCTGCCTTTGGAAAAGTGGCTCGTTCAGCAACAACAGCTTCATCGCAAGCACTATCGCCCCGCGGGTAAATCGCCCGAACCCATCTCATTCGACCTCCCCGACCGAACTCTCGAAGGCCTCAGCCGCCAGCGGCGCAGGCGTATCCGTTTTTCCCTGATGCGATCCCTGCCCCGCGACATGATCACCCTCGCCCTGCACGATGCCCAGCGCGATCGCCTGGCCATGATTGAGGCCTCCAGCCCATCCCTGGCGCGCGATTTGGCACAGAGCCTCGGATGGGCCACTCAAACTCCGGAGCCTTGATTCCCTCGATCTCAATCCAGAATCCTCATGAGCAAAAAGCAGCGTTTAACTCCCCAGGAGGCATTGTCGGTCAAGCCCATTCACATGGTGGATGCGACCGTTGAAAAAACAGAGAAAGGCGCCACCTTGAAAATCCCCATTCGGCCCGCCCGCTGGACCGGCTGGTTTTTCAAGATGCCCGCCGGTTCCACCAAATCATTTGAACTCGATGCCCTCGGCCTGCTCGTCTGGGAAAGCTGTGACGGCAAAACCTCCGTCCAGCAAATTATCCGCCGCCTCGCCAAGCAATACCGCCTCAACCTCCGCGAGGCCGAAGTCCCCACCGTCAAGTTTCTCCAGATGCTCGTGAAAAAGGGGCTCATCGGCATGCCCGTCAAGAAGGGTGATTCGTAAGCATCGATTTTCGATTGATCGCCGCATAGTGTGTAGTATACTCATCGCATTCCCGGCGGGGTGCAATTGGCGAGGGGAGGAAGTTGCCGGAAACCAAGGGGTTACTGTGCATCGCATCAACTCATCGCTTTATAATACATATGTTCGGACCGGGCATGTGACCGTTGTACTTGCACCGGGCGGGATTCACAGATCACGAACGTGTGCTGTCCCGACCCCCGACCCCCGACCCTCGAACTCCGATTCCTTTCACCGGATGGACGCGTGTTTTCCCAACCCACCCCCTTCAGTACCCCTTCAAAAGGAATTACAATCCGCCCATGAGTTCCATTCCCCATTCACACCATCCCGCCTCCGGGCCCGTCCAGCGGCAGATCGTCCTGCCCACCAGCAAGGCGCTCGAGATCGCCTACAAGAACATCCGCATGCGCCTCAGCCGCAGCCTGCTGGTCACCAGCGGCATCGTCCTGGCCCTTGCCTTTCTCATGGCCATCCAAAGCGGCGAACAGTTAATTGGCGGGATGCGCAACTGGATCAGCGCCACCCGCGCCGAGGCGCCCTTCGCCGACACCCCCATCGCCCGCCATTTCATCGACCTCCGCGCCAATGCCTCTCAGTTGCAGCGTCAGGTGGATGCCGACGCGATCCAGCTCCGCACCGCCGCCGACAACGCTGCGATGCCCGGCGCCGCCGCGGCGTATGATCCCAAGCCCCTTTTCGGCATGACTTTCGCCGAAATCGAGAAATCCGTCGGCAAACTTCCCGCCGCGCCGGACCGTCTGGCCGCCGTCCTCGCCGCGCAGTCCTCCCTCGTCCCGGTCATGCAACATTGGACCGCCACCAGTGAGCAGCTCAACTCCATCAAGCAGGAATTAAAAAGCCCCGAAGACCTCCAAGCCGCCATGACGCTCAAGGGCGTGCCCACCACCCCGGAAAAAGTCGCCGCCGCCCAGACGCAGACCCACTGGTTGCTCGGCCTGGCGTTGCTTGTCGCCTTCGTCGGAATCCTCAACGCGATGCTTATGAGCGTCACCGAACGCTTCCGTGAGATCGGCACCATGAAATGTCTCGGGGCCCTCGACAGCTTCATCATCAAGCTGTTTCTCATCGAAAGCCTGTTTCAGGGCGTCGTCGGCACGCTCATCGGCGTCGGCCTCGGCCTGTTGCTCAGCCTTGCCGACGCCTACAGCAAGTACGGCGCGTATGCCTTCAAGATGATCCCCATCGGCGCCATCGCCGTCTCCGCGCTCGTCTGCTTCCTCATCGGCGTCTTCCTCACCGTCGCCGGCGCCTTGTACCCCGCCTGGCAGGCCGCCCGCATGCAACCCATCGAGGCGATGAGGGTGGAGACATGATGCCGCCGTCGCAAGTCCAAGAACAACGTGTCATCTTGTCATCGACCATCAACCGCCGACAACAGACAACTGACAACGGACAACTGACAAAGGATCATTAACTACTCAACCCCGAACCTCGACCCCCAAAGGACCCTTCGACATGACGCAAACCAACCCGCCCGATGCCTCCGCCGATCTTGCCGCCGATTCCAGCGGCGGTACTGCGACGCTTTCCGAATACACGGTCCGAACGATCGACGTCAAACGGATTTATCGCATCGGCACCGAGGTCGTCCAGGCCCTCAAGGGGATCACCGTCGAAATCAACCGCGGCGAATACATCTCGATCATGGGCCCCAGTGGCTCGGGCAAAAGCACCTTTTTCAACATGATTGGCGGCCTGGACAAACCGTCTGAGGGCAAGGTGTACATTGATGAAGTCGATATCGCCCAGCTCGACGCCTACGAACTTGCCTGGATGCGCTGCCGCAAGATCGGCTACATCTTTCAGACCTTCAACCTCATCCCCGTCATGACCGCGCTCGAGAACGTCATGCTCCCCATGATCTTCGCCGGCATGAACACCGCCGACGCCCAGGACAAGGCCCGCGACATCCTCGAGCGCGTCGAGCTTGGCCACCGTATCAAGAACAAGCCCAGCGAAATGTCCGGCGGCCAGCAGCAGCGCGTCGCCATCGCCCGCGCCTTCGCCAATGATCCCACCATCATTCTCGCCGACGAACCCACCGGAAACCTCGATCTCAACACCGGCAAGCTGATCATCCAGCTTCTCCGCGATCTCAACAAGGAAAAAGGCGTCACGATCATCAGCGCCACGCACGACCACAAAATGCTCGCCGTCTCCGACCGCATCATCTGGATCAGCGACGGGCGCGTCGAACGCATCCAGCGCCGCGAAGACCTCAACATCCAGGAAGGCACCATCGAAGGCCACGCCGGCGAGGCGATGCACTGACCAGCGCAGGCCGATTCATTTTGCAACGGAGCCGTTGTGAAGGTTCGGGAGGTTCTCAAACGCCTGACCAGGGAAGGGTGGGTGGTGGACCGCATTCGTGGGAGTCATCGCCAGTTGCGGCATCCAACCAAGCCCGGAACCGTTACTGTTTCCGGACATCCCGGCGACGATATTCATCCAAAAACATTGAAGAGCATTTTGCGACAAGCGGAGCTACAATGACCGGCGTGAAACACTACACCGTGATCTACGAGCGTGGAAAGCGCAACTGGTCAGCCTACGTCCCCGATCTGCCCGGATGTGTGGCGACCGGTAAATCCCGACAGGAGATCGAGCGCATGATCCGCGAGGCAATCGAGTTTCACATCGAAGGCATGCGCTATCACAATGAAACGATCCCCGAACCCACCATCGAAGCCGGCACCGTCGCCATCCCCGCATGAAGACGTTCCGGGACGCGCCCAATGCGCACTTCCCACTTCCCTATATCCACTGATCCCGAATGATCTTCAATTGCGCGAAGTCATCCTCATTGAACCATTCCGGGCACTGGTCATGCTCGGGGATCAATCGCTGGAAGAAGACCTCCGCATCGTCCTCGATCTTCTCCCGCGTCTGCCCCATCGCCAGCCGCGCCGCGTACATTTCATCTTCGTCGCTCGCCAGGCGCAGTGCCTCCTGTCCGGCGTACTGCCTGACGCAGTTGGACAGGTCATGATAAAAAACCCACACATCCTCATCCGGGAAGGGGGGTGGCTGGCAGTGTCGGCCGATCGCGTGTTTAAAGTATTTCGTCTTTTCCTCCCTCTCCAGGTGTGGATCGAGCGCCAGCGTAATATACTGCCCGACCTTCGCCGCCGCGCGCATGTGGGCGTCGGCGTGCTTGTCCGCGTGATGGACGCGCTTGGCGTAATACGACTCCGGATGACCGACTTCCGGCATGCATGGAAAGGATCGTGGTTCCGTCACCATATTGACCTCCTTGTGCCATCGCGCATCGCGCTTGACCCAGGATGTTGTCGGCGAATCGAAATGGAAATGAACGAACCTTCGCCGACCGAAATGAACGCAGCCCGCGCTGCCACTCTGTATCTTACCAGATGTTCTCCCCCATGACAACTCTATCGTCCATCCAAAACACCAGAATCAGCGCAAAATCAGTTGGGAATTATTGCCTCCCTCGCGTGCCCGCGGGGGAGGGTTGGGGAAGGGGTTTGCCGCGATATTGCGGGAAAGTTCGCCGCTGCCCGGCCGCGCTCCTCTGCCTGATCCTCGCCGTGACGTTATGTCTGACCTGCCCCGCGCCTGCCGCTCCCTCGCCCCAAGCCACCCAACCCGCCCCTTCGGCCCCCGTCGCCGATGGTGTGCAACTCCTCGGCAAAATCACCGCTCCCGCCATCAAGGAAAGCTCCGGCGTCGTCGCCAGCCGACGCTTCCCCGGCGTCTTCTGGACCCACAACGACAGCGGGAATCTCCCATTTCTTTACGCAATCCGCGCCGACGGCTCGCTCATCCGAGCCTACCCCGTAAAAGCCCCCAGCAATCGTGACTGGGAGGACATCGCCATCGACGATACCGGCCATCTCTACATTGGCGAAATCGGCAACAACGGCGGCCGCTTCCGCCAGATCGCCGTCTATCGCGTCGATGAACCCAATCCCTCCGCAAAACTGGACCTCGACGAGGCGGCTCCCCCGCTCGTCGTCAACCGCATCTGGCAACTCCGCTTCCCTCAAGCCAAGCCGTTCGATTGCGAAAGCCTCTTCATCCACAAGGGATACGGCTACGTCTGCTCCAAGCTTTTCACCGGCCAGCGCGCCGGCCTCTACCGCTTTCCCCTGGACGACAACCAACGTAAGCCCGCCACGCTTGAACTCGTCGGCCGACTCCCCATCCGTTGGCCCGTCACCGCCGCCGACATCTCCCCCGATGCCCAGCGCCTGGCGATCATGACCAACGCCGGCCCGTACCTGTTTAAAATCAATGGCGACCCCGCCTCCGTCCTCAACCTCACCCCCACCCACATCACCTACCTCAGCCCCAGCATCGAGGCCTGCTGCTTCGTCCCCAAAGAGTCCACCCCAAAAAGCGCCCCCACCCCCGGCCTCCTCGCCACCTGCGAATCCCGCGAAGTCCTCTGGTTCCACGGCCAACGCTTCATGCAGGCGACCGACGATCCCGCGACTCCCCCATAGTTGCAGCGTCCGTTGGCATCGCAACAATGCAGAGCGGCAATATGTACTCTGGCTCTCATTCGTACCCTGTACAAGATGAGTACCGACCTTTTTTCCGCGCCAACCAATGGATCAAAATGACTCCCGTCCCCCTCGGCCGCGCCCTCGCGCCGATCCGCGCACTCTATTTTTCCTCATGCTTCCCTCCACGCTCTTCGTGGTTAACGTGATTGCCGCAGGCGCGGTCATGCAAATCGGAGGCCGCCCAATGGGCCTCATGGGTATCTTCATTATTCTCCTGCCAGTCGCGCCGGTCTGTCTGATCGCAGCCTTTGTTCAGGCGTTGCGAAGACGGGAAGGTTTAGTAGCATTTGTCCAGGGCCTGGCACTGAATGTCGTGCTACTGGCGGCGGTTGCGGCGATCTTTTATATGCGCGGCTATCGTGTTTGGTGAGGAGGTATCGGAACGAGACACTCAAAGAGCTCGGGAGTCTTTTAATGGCTGCAACGTCGTGCCATCCATCAAAGACTCCCGACCCCTTTGAATGGACCAAAGACTCCCGACCCCTTTGAATGGACCAAAGACTCCCGACCCCTTTGAATGGA
>CAYTAP010000074.1:0-21031 GCA_964435775.1 uncultured Tepidisphaeraceae bacterium | reverse complement strand
CCGCCTTCCTCTAAGACGGCGGCTGAAGCCGCCCCTACGGCAGATTCATTCGAGAATTGAAAGGCCCTGGCTTTTGGCGCGATGCGCTATTTGAGTTCAACGGTCCAGTACGCCGTATCGAGGAATTGCTTCCAGCTTCGATAGCGCTCGTCGGCCAGGCGAATGTTGATGACCGGGCTGCGCCGGGGTTTGACCGGCTTGGTGATCAGGTGCATGTGCGCCTGCTCGGGGGTTCGGCCGCCTTTTTTCACGTTGCACTTGACGCAGCAGCAGACGATGTTTTCCCAGGTGCTCCGCCCGCCCTGACTTTTGGGGACGACGTGATCGAGCGATAACTCCGGCGTGGGCATGCGCTTGCCGCAATACTGGCAGCGGCTGGAATCGCGCGCGTAGATGTTGCGGCGGTTGAACTTCACCTCCTGGCGCGGCAATTTTTCATACCCCAGCAGGCGGATGATGCGCGGCACGGCGATCTGGAAGCGCACCGTGTGGATCCAGTCGTAGCCATCGGGCTCAAACTCGGCCTTGAGTGCGGAGATTTCCTGCCACTCGCTGAAGTCGAAGTTTTGCCACTGGGATTGACCGGCCGCATCGGTTTCGATGTGGACCACTTCCGCCAGCGACTTGCAAAGCAGCGCGAACGCCCGGCGGACGTTGATGACCCGAATCGCCTGGTAATGCTTGTTCAGAACCAGCACATTGGCATTGAGGGCGGCGACGCCGGCGATGCCGCCCGCCGGCAAACTCATCACGCCGCCGGCATCGGCATGCGTCCGTCCCCCGGATTGTTGAGACTCGTGGAGGTGCATGATGGTTCACAGTGACCGTCCGACTTTTGGCAACCGAAGCTGCCGTCACTCGGCCAAGTCAATTTTCGGATCGGTCGTGAGATGATTCAGCACAGGTTCGCAGGCATGAATCGTCCTCAGCCCTGATCCCACATGGGATTGTACGAGGCGGGTCCGATAAAAACCAGCGGAAGGCGCCGGGCGGCCGCGCGGAGGAGGAGAAGCGCCGCGACGGCCGACAGGAGGATGACGGTCAGATTGAAGTGTGTGAGTCGCGCGAGCGGCGGATTGAAGAACAGCCACAGATACAGGCAGATCCATGCGCGAATCGTCCAGATGTCCAGCGGCGACCTCGATCCCCGGCCATTGATCCACTCCGCCGCGAACAGTGTCGCCGGAACCGTGAGCAGGAGCAGGTCGTAATCAAAATAGAACGGCATGAGCAGCGGCATCGCGGCGACCGTCGCGGCGATGATTCGATCCCGCGCGCCGCCGGGCAGGGGGACGGGAGTCGTTTCTCCAGCGGCGCCCGCCTTTAAGGGGTCGGGAGTCTTTGATGTGATTGATGCTGCGGAACGCGCGTCCCATCCATGTAGGGTCCGTGGTACTCCGCGGACCATGTTCACCGGCGGGACAATGGTCCGCGGAGTACCACGGACCCTACGGGAGAAGCCTCGGAGCATTTCCAATGAAGTGCGCGGCGTGGAGGTTGTTCGCCAGGATGGCGGGAGTAGTTGCAATGAATTCCGTGATGCCCAGAGCATGCGGCAAAGCAATCCCGCCAGGGCGAGGATGCTCAGCATCGTGAGCAGCCGCGGCGCGGTCATCGTCTCCCCCGCGGCGGTCCCTTGGAACAGCAGCCGCCAGAATGCCGTCAGCGTCACATGCCGATCCCACAGATAGGGATGCTCGACTTGCATGAAGTGGAGAATCGCCGGCAGACGGTGCAGGTAGAGGCCGAGCATTCCAGGCATTGAGATGAGGGTCGCGGCAAGAAGAAGCAGGCCGGTGCAGGCCATGCCCGCCAGCGCCATCCAGCCGAGGTCGAGGATGAGCACACCGCCGATGATGGCCGCCAGTTGCGGCTTGTATGCGAGCAAGCCCGCCAGCGCCACGGCTAAAAAAGCCCGTGTCACAGTCTGCCGGATCAATGCTTTCGCCAGGGTGCTGTCATCCAATGAAGACCCCCTCCCCTGCCCTCCCCCGGAGTACCGGGAGAGGGAGAAAGAGGTGATTGGAGTGCCGGAATCGGAAACCTCGCGCCTCATGTCGTGCCGCGTTCCCCGCCAGAGGGTGACGACGCCGGTCACAAGGAGCAACGAAATGCACGTGTTCTGCCCATGACTGAGCGCCTGGATCGCCGGCATGGACAGCGGCACGAGCAATACGAGCAGCCAGCGATGCCGCGTTCGTCCGGCCTCGTCGGGTGGAAGCATTTGCGCGAGCATCCATAGCGCTGCGCCGAGGGCGATCACATTGGCGAGCAGCCATAGGTTGAGCGCTGTTGGGTAGGGGAGCGCCGACAGCGGCGCGAACAGCCACGCGACCACGGGAGGGTTCCAGTATGGCCCGAATGCCGAACCGAGGTCCAGATTGTTGTCTCGCGCGATGCGGTGCTCCTCGGCCGCGATCGATGACAGGTCATACAGTTCGGAAAGCCGCCCCTCGCGGGTGAAGGTTCCAGCGGCGTAGAAGGCGGTGAAATCAAGCCCCAGCCCCGAGCGTGTGATCGCGCGATCGCCGACGATCAGTTGGTTGCCGGCGATGAATGTGAAGACGACCATTGCCAGCACGCCGGCGGCAAGCCACATGCGGCGCGCCAAGGGGGCTTGGCGCAGGGCGGGGAAGAAGCTGTGAGGAATGGAGGCTATGCCGTTTGTATCGGTTATGAGAGATGGCGGGTTGAGCGGCGCGTGATTATTGGACGTTGCCGGGGGACGGTCGGCCGGTGGATCGCGGCGATGCGTGTGCGGAGGCTCGATTCCCGCGGTTCAGGGATTCGGCGATGCGATCGTAGCTCTCCCGCCGCCAGAGGGGCGGTTGAACGTCCACGGGTTCGTCGCTCCCGGATTCATCACTTGTCGATCCGGGTGCGTTGGATGTCGTCGCGGGCTGGAGGTCCGGAAAATAATCCGGGAGATTTTCGAGCGTGACGTTCCACAAGCCAAAGAGCTTGACGCCGGGCGTGTCGATCACCGCGCCGCCGGTGCTGAGGAGATATCGCCGGGCGGAGGTCGTCGTGTGGCGTCCTTTGTTGGTTATTTCGCTCACCGGGGCGACGCGCAGGTCGAGGTCCGGCTGTATGGCGCGAATCAGGCTGCTCTTGCCCACGCCGCTGTGCCCGGCCAATACCGTGACGTGATCGTGCAGCAGCGCGCCAAGCTGTTCGATTCCTTCATTTCGGGGCGCGCTCGTCCGCAGGGTGGTGATTCCCAGGGACGCGTAATGCGCCAGCGCCGCGTCGGCGGAGGCAATCGCCGACTGTCCTTCCGGGTCGCTTTCGGCCAGATCAACCTTGTTGAGACAAAGCAGGGGAATCAAGCCCCCGGCCTGCGCCGCGATGAGCATCCGATCGACCAGCCCCCATTTCACCCTCGGATGCACAAGGCTGACAACAATCAACATTTGCTCGGCGTTGGCGACGATTGGATGTTCGTGTTGCGCCTTGAAGCTGTCAGCGCGCGTGAGGACCGTGGATCGCGGCATGACCTGTTCGACCACTCCTTCCGGGCGCCCCGATTCATCGGTCGAACCGGTCAGGCGGAAACGAACGCGATCCCCGACGACAATCCCCGAGTCCGCCGCCCGGCTCATTGTTTTGCGAACCACGCACAGGTGTATGACGCCTTCATATTCCACGTCGGCGAAAAGGGAATAGACCTGCACGACCTCGCCAATGGGCAGCGTGTCGATCTCCTCGCCAATCACGCCGCCGGCGCGCTTCGCGGTGGTTTTCAGGATTTTGTTGAGTTCGGCGGCCTTGGAGCGGTCTGTGAATCGCTGCGCAGGGTCCATCCGATCCTGATCAAGATTGCCGCTGAGGTAGCGGCTGGTCAGGTCTTTTTCTCGCGGTCCCTTTTTACGACGCCGCTCGGCCATCATGGCTGATGGTGACGGGCGGGAGGGGGAAACACAAGGGAATAAGGGTGAAGGATGAGGGATGAAGGATGAAAAATGCCTCTGAACCCACGGCACCTGAAGCATTCATGTGTTATTCATCCTTCATCCTTTCGTCTCGTCGGCTATAATGCTCCTTTGCAGGTCGTGTGGAGTGTATGCGTATGGCGGCGACGAAAAAGAAGAAGGTGGTTGTGGCGATGTCGGGGGGGGTGGACAGTTCGGTGGCCGCCGCGCTGCTTCAGCGCGAGGGGTATGAGGTGATGGGGGCGTTCATGCGGCTGGGTTCACCGGCGGGGGTGGAGGGGGGGGCGGGGGATGAAACCGAGGGGCAGGCGTGCGCAACGCCGGCCAAGGGGAAGCACAAGCAGGGGTGCTGTTCGGTGCTGGATGCCGCCGACGCGCGGCGGGTGGCGGGGATGCTCGATATTCCGCTTTATGTGCTCAATTTTCAGGATGATTTCGGACGGGTCATCGATTATTTCGTCCACGAATACAACCGGGGGCGCACGCCCAATCCGTGTGTGCGCTGCAATGACTGGTTGAAGTTCGGCAAGCTCGCCAAGTACGCCGAGGCGGTTGGCGCCGATTACGTCGCGAGCGGGCACTATGCCCGCATGGGCGTCGATCCCGCCACCGGCCAGTCGGTCCTCAAGCGCGCCGTCGATCATCACAAGGACCAGAGCTATGTTCTGTTTGGGATGACCCGCGCCGCGATGCAACACACCCTGCTTCCGATTGGGGACTATGAAAAGCATGACGTGCGCAAGATCGCCGAGGAACTGAAGTTGCCGGTGTTCAACAAACCTGACAGCCAGGAAATCTGTTTTGTGCCCAATCAGGATTATGCCGCGCTCGTCCGTCGCAGAACGCCGGAGGCATTCGCCCCCGGCGAACTCGTCAACAGCGCCGGCGAGGTGGTCGGGCATCATGAGGGGCATCAGCATTTTACCGTCGGTCAGCGGCGCGGCGTCGGCGTGGCGTTCGGCTATCCGATTTATGTCCAGCAGATCGACGCGGCCGGCAATCGCGTCATGCTCGGCACGAAGGAGGAGTTGCTCAGCCCGGCGTTGATCGCCGATCAGAGCAATTGGTTGAGCGACCGCGCCGCGGGGGCGCGCGATCTGCCGTGCCTGGCGAAAATCCGGTACAACCATGAGCCCCAGCCGGCGCGGCTGACGGTGCTCGATGGCGATGAGTTTCGCGTTGATTTTGACGAGCCGCAGCACGCGGTGACGCCGGGGCAGGCGGTGGTATTGTACGAGGGCGACGTTCTGCTCGGCGGGGGATGGATCGATCGGGCGGTGGGAACGCCCTGAGTAAGTGTTCTCCCAAAGGTTAAGCCAGCGATGATCGGCAACGTATGGTTCTTCGCCGCAACGTATTGATCTTTCACGCCGGCGCGCTGGGGGACTTCGTGTTGAGCTGGCCGCTGGCGCTGGCGGCGGGGCGGCTGTTTCCGCAAAGCCGGATTTATTACATCACGCATGGGCAAAAGGGAAAGCTGGCCGAGCGGGCGCTCAACGTCGAGTCGGCCGACATCGAAGCCGGTTGGCATCACCTGCATTCGGATCCGTCGGCCTTGCCCGAGCGGGCGACCAGGTTGCTTGCCGGGGCTCATCATGTGTTCAGTTTCGTTCATGCGCCGGGAAGCAGCGCGGAGGCCAACTGTCGCGCGCTGACGCCGCATGCCCATTGTGCGTTCCTGCATCCAGCGCCTCCTTCGGATTGGACGACGCATGCCACTGATTACCTGATGGAGCAGCTTGGCGGGATGCCCGCCGTCGCGACGGCGGTGGAGCAGATGGCCGGCTCAATCCTCCAGCGTGGAGTGGGGTTGCAAGCGCCGGCGGGCGGTTCGCGCCCCGTGCTCATCCATCCCGGAGCCGGATCAAGGGAGAAATGCTGGCCGGTCGATTCCTATGCTTTGCTGGCGACGAAATTGCTGAACGCCGGGCGCGCGGTGCGGCTGATCCTGGGTGAGGTTGAGCTTGAACGGATGAGCGATGACGATCTGAATCGATTTGATCCGAAGGTGGAGGTTCGCCGGCCCCAGACGTATGAACAGTTGACGGCTGAATTGCTCGGCGGCGCAGCGCTCGTGACCAACGACACCGGACCGGGACATCTTGCGGGCGTGCTGGGAGTCGGCGTCTTATCCCTCTTCGGACCGACAGACCCGGCCGTTTGGAAGCCCCTTGGCCCGCGAGCGCGATTCCTTCGCCATCTGCCGTTGGTTGAACTTGATGTGGATGCAGTATACGGGGCGCTTGCTGAACTCTTGTGAGCATTCGTAGGGTCCGCCCTGCGGACCAGCTTTTGCAGGGTCCGCATCGCGGACCGGTTTTTGTAGGGTCCGCCTCGCGGACCATGACTTCGAGTGGCACCGCCAAGCATGAGAATTTCCTGGCGACAAGTGACCGACCGGGCCAAACACAGCCCGATGGCGATGGCGGCAGCCGACTGGCTGGGGCGCGGCCGGGGACGCCTGCGCTGGCTCGATCATGCCGGTTCATCGCCGCCGGCGGCGCTCCAGCCCGATTTGCGCAGGTGGGAGGAGCATGAATTGGCCGCGACATGGATCGGCCACGCCACGGTGCTTCTTCGCATTGGAGGGATGACCGTGCTGACCGATCCGGTGTGGTCACACCGCGTGGGCGTCGGACTTGGGCTGGCGACGGCCGGGCCGCGACGGTTGATCGCCCCGGCGCTATCGATCGCGCAGCTCCCGCGAATCGACCTGATTCTGATCTCCCATGCCCATTTCGATCATCTGGATCGCCCGACGCTCAGCCGGTTGGACCGCCACATCCCCATCGTCACCGCCCGCCATACGCGCGACCTGATCGCCGATCTCGGCTTCACGCGGATCATCGAGTTGCCGTGGGGCCGATCCGCGCACATCGGCCCGCTGCATGTGATGGCGCATCACGTTCGCCACTGGGGCGCGAGAACTTTTTACGACCGTCATCGCGGTTTTAATTCGTATGTGATTGAAGCGGCACAGGAGCGCGTTCTCTATGGCGGCGACACCGCCTACCAGGAGGCGTTCCGCGACATCTCGCCGGTGGACCTGGCGATCGTCGGCATCGGCGCCTATGACCCGTACGTCGCCTCCCATGCCACGCCGGAGGAGGCATGGGCCATGGCCAACCACGCCCACGCCCGCCATCTGCTGCCCATCCACCACAGCACGTTTCGGCTCAGCCATGAACCGATCACTGAACCGATGCAGCGGCTCCTCGCCGTCGCCGGGCAAGAGAGTGATCGCATCGTCATCCGGCGAGTTGGAGGGCAGTGGGCGCGGGGGTAGGGTGGGCATCGCCCACCACCTCCGTGTCGAACCCCGTGTGATCAATGTGGTGGGCAGTGCCCACCCTACGCATCGGCTGTCCGCAATGGTCGCCATCGTTGCACATGCGTCGCCAGGGGGTAGGGTGGGCATCGCCCACCTCCGTGTCGAACCCCGTGTGATCAATCTGGTGGGCAGTGCCCACCCTACTCATCGGCTGCTCCCAATGGTCGCCGCCGTTGCACATGCTGCGCCAACGGCGTGTAATGAACCCATGCCAGACAACCCCCATGATACCGATCCGCGCGGCCAACAGAGCGAGCCGCGCCCGTGGTCGGGCGGCGTGTGGCGATCATTCGGGTATGCGTTCGCGGGGTTGGGCCATTTATTCCGCACTCAGCGCAATGCCCGCATTGAACTGGTCATCGGCATCCTCGTGTGCGGCATGGCGGCGTGGCTGAGGATCGGACGCCTGGAGTGGGCGCTGCTCGTCTTCACTATCGCCCTGGTGCTCATCCTCGAGGGGATCAACACCGCCGTCGAGGCCGCGATTGATCTGGCGTCGCCGCATGTGCATCCCCTGGCCAAGATCGCCAAAGACCTCGCCGCCGGAATGGTTCTCCTGGCGTCGGTGGCGTCGGTGATCGTCGGGCTGCTGATCCTCGGACCACCTTTGTGGCAGCGGTTGTTCTTGTAGGGTCCGCCCCGCGGACCATGACTCAGGTCGACCATTAAAAATGGTCCGCGGGGCGGACCCTACAAGGACTCGGCAACAATCGCGTTGTGCGCGCGGAACGTCCCTGCTGCCCTGGTCGCAACATGCCACGATCAAAAAAACGGGTGGTTGCTCAGGCGCGGTGGGTGTGCAGGACGGGCGGTTCGACGAGATCGATCTCGATCGCTTCCTCGATGCAACTGGGATTCAGCGCCAGTCGCGCCTCATCGCGATGCGTTTGCAGCATCAGTTCCAGCGCATCGCGCAGGTTTCGCCGGCATTCGTCCAGCGACCGTCCGTGTGTGATCGCGCCCGGCACTTCCTCGACCCAGCCGACAAAAAAACCGTTCGGCTCCGGTTTGATGATGGTGTGGTAATGCTGCTTCATGTCATAATTCTCAACCCGCGCGCCCCCGCGCGTCAAGAAAAGTTTTTTCCAACAGGGAGTAGCCAACATTTGTGGCTTCACAAGCGGCATCGGCGGAAATTGGAGGGCTTTGCTCCCGCAACGCCGCGGCGTCGCGGGAGCGACGCCCGCCGTCCATGCACATCGGCCACAATAATTGACCACTCCCTTCCAACACCCCGTCGGCGGCGGGCGCGACCATGCCGATCCCTTCACGCCCCGCCTCTCAACAGGTACATTGCCCGGCTTGGCGGCGCTTCAATGGCGACGCCCGATCAACTTCAACCCGCACTGGAACATCGCATGGCTTTGGAAGTCGGAATCGTCGGTCTGCCCAACGTGGGCAAGAGCACCCTGTTCAACGCCCTCACCGCCGCCGGGGCGTTGGCGGCCAACTACCCCTTCGCCACCATCGAGCCCAACGTCGGCATCGTCGAGGTGCCCGATCCACGGCTGGCGATCATCAACCAGTTTCAGAAAACCGAAAAGATCATCCCCGCGGCCGTGCGGATCGTCGATATCGCAGGCATCGTCCGCGGCGCCAGCACCGGCGAGGGGCTCGGCAACAAGTTTCTCTCCCACATCCGCGAGGTCGATGCGATCGTTCATGTCGTGCGATGCTTCGAGGACGCCGACATCATGCACGTCGAAAACTCCGTCGATCCGATCCGGGACATCGAGACGATTGAAACGGAACTTGCGCTGGCCGACCTGGAAACGGTTCTCTCGTCGCTGGACAAGGCCGAGCGCCTGGCGCGATCGGGTGACAAGGAGGCGATCATCCGCTCCGAGGTTCTCAAGAAATGCAAGGCGCAGCTCAACGAGGGTCAGCCCGTGCGCAAGCTGGATTTGACGCCGGATGAACGCAAGGTCGTTCAAACCCTCGGGCTGATTACGGCCAAGAAAGTGCTTTACGTCGCCAATGTTGATGAGACCGACGTTCATGGCCAGGGCCCACTTGTTGGGCGCGTCCGCGAACACGCCGGCGATGGCGCGGTCGTGCCGGTTTGTGCGAAGCTGGAATCGGAGCTGTCGGAACTGGAACCCGCCGACCGCAAGGAAATGCTCGAAACGATGGGCCTGGCCGAGCCGGCGCTGGCGACGCTGACGCGCGAGGCATACAAGCTCCTTGGTCTGCAATCCTATTTCACGTCCGGTCCAAAGGAGATTCGCGCCTGGACGATCCCCGTCGGCGCCACCGCGCCGCAGGCGGCGGGCGTCATCCACACCGATTTCGAACGCGGCTTCATCCGCGCGGAAATCTACACGCTGGCCGACCTTCAGCAATACAAAACCGAATCCGCCATCAAGGCCGCCGGCAAGCTTCGCGCCGAGGGGAAAGCCTATGTGATGAAGGATGGGGACATCACGCATTTCCTGTTCAATGTGTGAACAGGCGCGGATCAATGCACTCCCCCGTCGGGCTCTCTCCCGTAGGGTCCGCCTCGCGGACCGCATCGCTCGCTCGTTCTAGTGATGGTCCGCGGGGCGGACCCTACGAAAACTGAGGCTCAGACCCGAAGGGGGGAGGGTTGGGGAGGGGGTTCCCGCAAGGGGTCACTCCCTCAAGTGGCCGCATCCCCCGCCGCCGTCACCGCCTTGTCCATTTCCGATCGCACATGCAGCACATTCACCGCCGCCAGCCCCAGGAGCAGCAGCCCCGTGATGCCCATCGAGAGGGGAATCCATGTGTTGCCCGCGGCGCGGAGGTTGGCGAAGGGCGAATCCTCGCTCACGACAAACACGCCGCCGCACAAGATGAGCATCAACGCGCCTGTCGTCAGCAGGATGGGGATCAGCGTTCGTCTCAGGTTGAGTGATTTCAGTACAGCAATGCGGGGATCCTGCTTCGGCTTGACCGGCGTATGCGCCAAGTATTCGATCGGGGCCGCCGGCGCCATCATCACATCATCCTCCGCCGCTTCCTGTGCCTCGAGTTGCTCCTGTTCCGTGAGCGGTTCATCCTCGGCGCGAATCTCATCGAGCGCCTGCTCGCTCGCGGATGCGTCGGGATCGATCGCCCGGGGCGGCGCCGGATTCGTCGGGGGCGAGTCCGGACGGGCGGGGCGATTCGGTTTCGCGTCGATCTCCACTGGCGTCACGACCGGGATGCTGGGCCGGACCGGCTTCGCCGCCGGGGGCGCTTGTGAGGCAATTTTTTTGTGAGCAACCGGTGTGGCGGAGGGAACAGTCGTCGGCGTCGGCGGCGCTGGACGGACGGGCTTGGCGGGTGTTTGGGGTTGTGTTGGAGAAGCTGGACGGACTGCGGCCCGACTCGCCGGCGCCTTAATTTTGGTTACCGGAATTGCTCGAATCGCCGGCTTGGAGGACGCCTTTGCGACAGGCGCCGGTCGCTGTGGCTTGGCGGGCGGGGTGTGATGGGTGACTGGTGTTGCGGGCGTCGGCGGGGAATCTGCGGCACTCGCCTCTTCCGCCACATCGTCCGCCTCAGGGCCTTGGGAATCCTCGCGTTCGTCCGATTCCTCCTCCTCGGTGTGGCCGTCGGCGAACGCCGCCAGTGCATCAGCCCACTCATCTTTGTTTTCATTGCCCATCGATCACTCCGGCTATTTGGCGTCCCCGACCGGCTTCGGCCGGACAAAATGGTGCTCGCATGACCCCGAGAACCGTTGCATCTTTCCTTAATTATCGCCCAATTGTCATTTTGACGCTGGCGCGAGCGTGATTCTCATTGTCGCGCTTTGCGCCACCGGATTATAGTGCCCCTGTCGGATCAGCCAAGAGCAACGGCATGACCTCGACCAAGACTTGATCCTTTTGTTCGAGGCGCGACCATGAAAGACCCCACAGTTGAAATGATGAGCGAAACCGAATTTCACACCAAGCTGGCCGAGCTGATGGGAGAGATCAGTACGATCCCGTCCACCGAACGACAGAAGCTTGCCAAACTGGCCGAAGACACCAAGCAGCGCCACGAGCGCCTCAAGCGCACCGTCGGCAGCCTGCAGGAAAGCCTCGACTACCTTCGCCTGAGCATCAAGTACCTGGTGTTCGATCTCGAGGCGACCCGCCGGGAAAATGGCTACCTGCGAAAAATTCTTGAAGAAACGCATGGGAATGACTGAACGCTTGCGCGAGGGGGCGTCGCCACCACTTCTTCACACCATTCACCTCACGGCGCATAAGCTCCCTATACCCCATCACCCACTCGCGGTCAGTAGAGGCGGATTGTCACCGGCACAGGCGTCGGCGGCGCCGCATGAGGATGAGGGACGCCATCGACATCGACACGAAGGCGCCCGGTTCCGGGACAACGGTATCGAGGAAGGTGATTGTCGGTGCTGATGCGCCGGCGGCCGTCCACAGGTCATTGTCTGGAATCATTGTGTCAATGCTGGCCGGGTCGGCGTACGCGGTGAGCGTGGCGGTCACGGTGATCGTGTCGCCCGCCGGGATCGCCACTGCCAACGCGGCGCTGGAGACGGAAAGCGCCTTGAACAACCCGTTGTTTCCATCGGTGAGCAGGACGGCCCAGGCGCTCCCGTGGCCGACCACGTTGTAGCTGGCGAGCGTATTACCCAAGGCGTTCCTGGAGATCGCCAACACCATGTCGGGCAAATCCACCCCATTGAAAAATGGGCTGCCCACCGTCACGCTTGAGAGATGAACTCGCGCCGCCAGAACGGCCGCGTTGCCGATGGCCGGCACGCCGCCGGACATCGCAATGGATGCGCCGTAGGTGTTTCCCGCCGCCGTCCCGGCCGCATCGGTGTAGGTGCCGATGGTTGAGGCAACCATATACGATGCGGTGCCGCCCCCCGCGTTGTCATCCACGAGCGCCACGCCCACTGACGTTCCGTTGTTGATCGCGGCCCCCGACCCGAAGTTGCCGTTCCCATTGCCGCCGCCGACCCGCCACAAACCCACCGGCAAAAAGCCAAAGCCTGTGCTTGCCGTGTTGTTGATGACGGTGGGGCTGGCGGTCAGATATCCACCCAGCGTCCCATTGCCAGGGCTGGAGAGGATATCGGTTCGGCCGGTGAAGTTGTTGGCGATATAGGTTGGCGCACCCACGTTTGGCGCTCCGCCATAGCTCGATACACCGAAGGAAATCCCTCCGGTGGCATCGTTGTTATATGCGGGCAGTCCCTGTGCCGCGGGAACGATGATCGCCAATACAAGTGCCGCGCAAACACCTCCGACAAACGAAGTGCGTCTTCGCATCGATTTTCTCCTGATCTCAAACGAGAAGTGAGCGTTTTCCGGGGTATGAACACCACAGCGCAAGCAACCTTGCGTCGGTCATGCCCAACCATTTGCCCGAAAAGCGTGGAACAGATGGTGGGAAAAATCATGCCGCGCGACATGTCTCGAGTCAAGGAAAATATCGCAATTTTGCTAAATAGGGCGGGCGACGCGTGTTACATGCGATAAGGCCCATGCGCAAGCGAAGGCCGCCTTGACCCTCATCGCCGCCCGGCCACCGCCTGCTTGGCGGCGGCGCTGCGGATGCGACGCTGGCGCTCCTCGCGCGACTTGTCGTCGGTGGGTTGGCTGGCCGTCGCCTCGGCCTGCTCGGCGCGGGCGCTCTCCACGTCGATCTCACCGGCGGGAACCGCCTCGTTGGTGATGATCGTCAGGCGATCATCCTTGATCTGCGCCACGCCGCCTTCGACGAAGTAATGGCGCTGCTGCCCCCCGGCCAGATCCAGTTGCAACGGACCGGCGCCCAGTTTCATAAGCATCGGCGCATGCCCGGTCAGGATTCCGACAAGCCCATCGTGTGATGGCAAAATGACCTGGGTGACGGTCTCATCCAAAGCCTGCTTTTCCGGCGTGACGACGGTGCATTGGAACGACATGGAAAAGCTCCTGTGCGCTGGTGAAATCCGTACAAACACGAGCCCGCCGCTTCGCGGGCTTGAATACGCATAAAAGTTTAGATGACGCGGGCGAAAGCGTCAATTCAACCTTGGTGTTGCCAGTGCGCCGGGGAAGGGTATGATGACTCATTGGATGCAGCGGCACCGCGCCTGAGTTTGCGCGGTGCTCATGTTTTTTGGCCGGACCATGGGCCTCCCCCATGCAGTCGATGCCGGGCGAGGCATCATGGAAGGGCGCAAAGAGGCCATGCCGGCGGGCTTCGGATGGCCCGCGCCGTTTACCGATCAATATGGACAGGAGTTGTCCCATGCAATTTGTCAGTGCGGAAGAAAAAACACAGATGGAGCGGCGACGCGAAGAGTTGTACAAGGCGCAGCTCGAAGCGCAGGATCGCATCAACAAGGCCGCCGCCCTGGGTGATTTGTCCGAAAATGCCGAATACCATTTCGCCAAAGAGGAGAATCGGTCGATCCAAAAAGAATTGGCCGAACTGGAGGCGAAGCTCAAGAATGTTTCGGTGGTCAGCAATGAGCATGTGCCCGAGGATGTCGTTTTCCTGGGCCACACGGTTCGATTGCTCGATTTGGATGATGATAGCGAGCAGTTGGTCCGCCTCGTCGGAGAGGTTGGATCGGCCGCCGGCGACGGTGACATCATGCCCGTCTCGGCCACCAGTCCGATGGGGGATGCGCTGATGAAGGCGCGGGTTGGAGATACCGTGAAAGTTAAAGCCCCCCGCGGGACGATGGAGTTTAAGATTCTGGAGATTGTCCAGTAAGGACCAGTGACCCAAATCGGCGACGGTGAAACGACCGCCGCCGCGATCGCCACCTTAGCTCAATTGGCAGAGCACTGGTTTTGTAAACCAGCGGTTTTCGGTTCAAGTCCGAAAGGTGGCTTTCACTTTTCATTCGGCCGGCGGGCGCCTTCCTGATCCTCGCTGGGATGATCGGGGGCGACCTCGATTCCCGATCGCTCGAGCAGCCGCGAGAGCATCGCCACCGTCCTTTGCATCTGTTTGCCGGACATTTGAATGCGGGACACCTCGATCGCGCCCTCGGGCAGAAGGGTGTAGAACCGCAGCGTGCCCAGTCCCTCGTCCTTGCGATAATAAGCTTGAACAAAGTCGGCCCAGAGCGTTGGCAGCATGGGGTTGCCCTGCTTTGGCGCACCCGCCGTTGACACATTGACCCTGGTGACGCCTTCGGTCCCTGATGACGCCTCAGGCTTGTTCCCTCGTGTCGCCTTTGATGATTTCCTCGTCGCCATTGGTTGATTCCTGAAGGAAAGTGAGATGGTGGCGCGCGGGCACCGTCGAAGCTTGTTCCACTGCCTCGTCTTCAATCAATTTTGCCTTGATATGAAGCGCGAACAGGATGCGCCCGGCCACTTCAAAAGTACAGTTGGTCGCGCCATGGACGATGCGCGTGATGAAGGATTCCTTCATCCCCGCCGCCTCGGCGAGCTGTTTTTGCGTCCATCCCTTGCGGGCAATCTCGCGAAGGACAATTTTGGACAGGTCAAAGCGCAGATCAAACCCGGCGCTCTGGGGTTGCCGCTCAAAATGAGACAGATTATCGAGCAATTCTCGGGTAGTCGCCATCATGCCCTCTCTTTCGCCACTGGCCGTCTCGCTTTATCTTGGCCACCGCATCGATCCGGTGGCGGTCGGTGGCGGATAGTTTTTGGCCATGCTTGGTGTAGGCGTCAATCGCGATGAAATTGCGTCTGGAGCCATCTTCGTAAAATCCCAGGATCCGAAACAAGTCAATCGGATAGCCGACGCGGTAAACGCCGTCCCACTCGTGGCGGATCGGCGATTGCGGCCCTTCGAACAACCCGAAACCCGCTTCCGCCTGTCTCTTCAATTTGTGAAGGAGCATGCCGCGGTGCTTTTCCCGTTTCCTGCAATAGTCATTGACCGCTTTCCGGCACGCTTTGGACATCCAGATCCGCGTGCGGTGCGATGCGCCTGCAAATAGTTCTTCGACTTCGCACATAGACACCTTAACTTATAAGTGAATTAATGTCCATGAAAATTTGTCGACGAATGCAATTTCAGTGTTTTTTCATTCGCGCGTCTCGCTGACGTCATCCGGTGACGGGGCGCCTTGGTCGATGTCGCCGCCGTCCAGGGCGCCGTCGAAATCCATCAGGAATTGGATGCGCTGCAATTCCTCGCGGGGTAGTCGCTTGCGGAGGTGGTGCCTGGCTTTGCGCACCCCTGTGCGCCGGCTGACGTGGATGAGGACGATCTGTTTGTTCTTCAAAGTTGGGAGGACTTGCGCGAATTGATCGAGATGCAAGTGCCGTCCCACCTTGGCTTTCTGTTTGTGCGAGGGTTCGTAAAACGTGGTCTCGGTGATCAGGATTTCGGCATTGACCACATCTGGATTTTCAAAAATCGGGCCGAGGGAGGTGTCGCCGAGGTAGGTGACGAGCGGCACTTCCACGCGGTATTGGATCTCCGTCCCCTGTCGGCGGAGTTCGGCGATCTGCGGGCCGGATAGCGGCAGGTATTCGGGTTTGAGCTTCTCCCGCACGCTGACCAGGGCATACGCCAGGCTCGGGCCGCCGTGGTGGGTCGCGTGGGCGCGGATGATGAAATCGCGGCGGACTTCGTAGGTGTCTCCGGGCGCCATGGGGACGAGCTTGTACGGCGTGCCTTGCCGCTCCACATCGCGCCAGCAGCGGAGCAATTGCTCGATTGGTCGCTCCAGTTCCTGTGGGATCAGCACGATCCCTGGTTTCATTCCCTGAAAATAGCGCTGCGACAGGTAATAGGGCAGACCGGCAAGGTGATCCATGTGCGCGTGCGAAATGCAGAGGATGTTGATCGTCAGCGCGAAATAGGGCGCCCGGCCGATGTCAAAACAGACATCAAGCTCCGGCACCTGCACGACCGTCTCCTCTCCGGCCACGGAGTACCCGATGACGGAGTATTGGCCGAACGAAATCCTGGCGAATTTTTGAACGAGGAATGACTTCTCCACGATGGGGGAAGAATAGTCGGATGCGCCGAGGGTGTCGAGACAATGCGGGGATTTGCCGCATGGCGGGGCGATGATGCTCATTCCGTGGGATTGCCTTCAATTGGGCTTGCCCGCCAGCATGTCCAGGAGACGGTTGAGGTCGAGCGGTTTGGGGAGGAAGGTGACGCACTGGGCGTGGAGCATGCCGGCGTCGTACTCGCCGCTGATGGCGATGATTCGCCCCGGGCGCTGGGTGGGGGGGAGGGTGATCGTCTGGCCGAGCAGTTCGAAGCCGTCCATCACCGGCATGTGAAGGTCGGTCAGGAGCACGTCGAAGCGTTCGGTGAGAAGATACCCCAGGCCCTCCTCGCCATTGCGGGCGCTGACGACTTCGGCGCCGGTCAGACGAATCAGGCGGCTGAGCGCCTGTCGGGTCGGGCCATGATCTTCTACAACCAACACACGCAACGCAGCACCCTTTTCTTCCTCGCCTTCAATGGTCCGTCGCTGGCGCTTCCGGCTCGTGAACGGATTTTCGATTTTAGATTGGTGATTTTTGATTGAAATTGAAAATCACAAATCAAAAATCGAAAATCCATTGGTCTGCCCACACTCATGTCTCCGCCGCAGTATGGCTTGATCCGTCCGTTTTGACAGCGGTGAAAATCCATTCGATGCCATTGCACGCTGGTTATTCTGGAGCAAATGAAACGATCATGACGGCCAGTTTCACGGCTGCCCTGCTTCATCGCCGCGCCACTGGCCATCGGGATGGAAAATTTCATGCGGGTGATAGTTCGCCTTGTACTCCATCGCGCCGCAGCCGTTGACCCAATATCCCAGGTAATAATGCGCCAGGTCGCGTTGGCGCGCACATTCGATTTCACGCAAAGCGCTGTAGGTGCCGAGGCTACGCGACGATTCCTCCGGGGCGAAGTAAAAATAGACACTGCTGAGCGTTGTCGGGCCGATGTCGCAGATGCCCACGCCCATCAGCTTGCCGTTGGCGTCGCGGTAGGTCATCTCGCAGGTTTGCACCGGCGAGTCGTATAAAAACGCAACAAAGTTTTCCCAACTGGTGGGCTCGCGGCTCTGGTGCCACTGCGATTCGTACCGCGCGAACAACTCGAACTTTTCATCGCTTGGCGAAGGGTCGTCGATGGCAAGGCGCAGGTCATGGTTGTGGCGGAGTGTTCGCCGCTGGGTTTTGCCTGGCCGAAAGTGGGAGACGATCACCCGCAGCGGCAGACATGCCCGGCAGCCGGGGCAGGCGGGTTGATAGATCATCTTCCCGCTGCGCCGAAAACCAGCGTTCATGTAGGCTTCATAGAGCGCCGGCGTCATCCGGTCCGCCCAGAACGCGCGAAGACGCGATGATC
Organism: uncultured Tepidisphaeraceae bacterium; assembly: GCA_964435775.1. Taxonomy (GTDB): domain Bacteria; phylum Planctomycetota; class Phycisphaerae; order Tepidisphaerales; family Tepidisphaeraceae; genus CAYTAP01. The sequence continues at coordinate 3,517 of CAYTAP010000074.1, read as the reverse complement.
GCCCGGGCAGGTAGGGGCATGGTTGCAGCGGCGCGGTCATCAGATGCGTGGGAACCGGGGGGCTCCAGGCGGGATAGGGACAGGAAATGGGTCGCGCCGGCGCCTTCATCCATCCAATTCTAGCATGATGAAGGTTGGAGCGTTGCTCGAACATCGGCCGATAGGAGCAGCAAGCGCCGTATGGGTATTTGGGTTCATCCCTTGAGGGCGTCGCTTATGGGTATTTGGATTCCGCCCTGGAGGGCGTCGCTCCCGCGACGCCGCGGCGCTGCGGGAGCGACGCCCTCCAGAGCTTGTTGAACCTGCGGCGCGGCACAGAATTTCATTGCGTTTAGTGCGCCAATTCGGCACATTATTGGCGAGGGCTTGGGGTGAAAAGCGGAAGGAAGAGAATGCGTAAGCACTTTGTCGGATTCGGTTTGATGGTGGGCGGTCTGGTTATCTGCATCGCGGCCAAGCCAGGCGCGGCGGCGATTCAGGATGACAATTTCAACGACAACGCCAAGGGTTCGCAGTGGAAGCTGATCACGGACAATTCCAGCCTGCTTGATTTGCAAGAGCAGAATCAGCGCCTGGAGATGATCTCAAACGGGCCGACGGATGCGAATACCGACGCGCTGTATCTGAGCAATGGCCCGACGGGATTTCGGCTGTCCACGGCCAGTGATTTTCATATCACCATTGATTACAGCTTTACGGGCTATGACTTGGCGGGAGCTTCCGGGACTGCGTTGCTGCTCGACTTTGGCGTCGGACGTGACGAAGATGGGACGGATTCGGCGGCGGTTGCGTATGGGTATACGAACTTTGGATTGGGTGGAACACCTGGTGCCGGGGTGGCTCATCGGACGGACGATGCGCAGAGTCAGGACGCCGCCGTGCCTTTCCTTCCCACGACCGGAACGTTCGACATCGCCTACAACAGCGCGGGCGATGATCTGACGCTGAGCATCGTTGGCGGAGGCATCAGCTACACACTGGCGGACACCGTGCAGGGCATCTGGGGCGCGAGCGATCTGCTTGTTTCCTTCGGCGGGCGGGGCAATGGGTTTACCACCTCATCCGGACAAGCCTATCTGGACAATTTCACGGTGGTGTCGGGGGCGGTGGTTCCCGAGCCGGCGACCGTTACGTTGCTGATTCTGGGAAGCGCCGGCGCGCTGCTCAAGCGTCGTCGCGGCGCGGTGTGAAGACCTTGAATATCTCCGCAAAAACCCCCTCCCCAACCGTCCCCCGGAGTACCGGGGGAGGGGGTAAGAGCACGTCGCGCCGCGTTTGTCTTCAAACGTTGAACCAGAATTGGGTGCCACATGTCGGCGTACTCGCAGACATGTGCGATGGTCGCCATGGCACCACAGGTCTCGCAGTACCGCGACCTGTGGCACCCGCGCCCACCTCAATCCCACCCCCGCGTACTCGCGAAGTGGTCATGGCCGATGACGACGGATAGTCCAATGCCCCCTCCCCCGCGTACACGCGGGGGAGGGCTGGGGAGGGGGCCTTCCCTTCTGATGGTGTCTTGCGCGGGTATCAAACCTGATTTGCATCATCGTGCGTGGGTGAGCGGGAAAAGTTCCGCCGGGGCGGAGGCATCGTACATCATGTGCAGGCCGTGGTGGGCGGGGCCGTAGTAATCGGGGAGTTGGCCGATGCTTCGGAAGCCGTGGGCGGCGTAGAGGGCGATCGCGCCGGCGTTGCTCGCTTCCACTTCCAGATAGATGCGCCGGACACCCCGTGCGGCGAGGCCTTCGATCATCGCGGCCAGAAGTCGCGCGCCGATTTTTCGACCTCGACACGATTGTTTGACGGCGAGGCTGTAGATCCGTCCGGTGGGGGGTGACACCCGGCCGCGCCGATGATGACGACGGGCCAGCGCAATTCCTTCCCCGACGATTTCACCCTCCCGTTCGGCGACGACGAAAACCGCCGTCGGCGCTTTTTGGAGATAGCGCAACTGCCGCCGCGAGAGCTTGTAGGCGCTGAAGCAGGTTTGCTCCAATTCCACGGCGGCCGGCACGTCGAGCGTCGTCGCAGCGCGGATGATCGTGGCGACGCCCTGCGACACATCCGCGCTGGCGACCAGAGGCGCGGCCGGGGAGCCTGGGTGATCGGACGCGGCGGGTTCAATGACATTGGTCGCGATCACTTCGGGCGCATCGGCCGCGAACGACACGACGACGGGAACCGCCAGGTGCATGACATGCTTGTGCAGAAGCTTTACCGGCCGATAGCTCTGCTTGGTCCATGCGAGGGTCGCCAGCCCCCAGTCATCGCCGACGTTGACGAGGGGTCGGTCGGCCCAGGCGGTGCGGCAAAACTCGCTGAAGATGAACTGGGCGAGGCCTTTGCAGTCCAGGTCCGTCTTTTCGATCGTGATGCTGCTTTGGTTCGTTCCGAGATATTCGCCGAAGGTGAAGGCGCGGATGCCCCAGTCGCTCGCGGCGTCATTGCCGTTGGGCTTGCGGACGGTGACGACCATCCCCTTCATGTTGAGCGCCCCGGCGCATTCGAGGCACAACTCGCAGGCGAGGGATTCCTTTTGCCGCTTGATCCCGTTGAGGGTGGGATCGGTGTTGTGCTGATGATCCTGGTGATCCTTCCACTCATTGAGGAGCGCGCGGCAGGCCTCGAAGTGAAGGGCGGGGTCATACGCCTCGACGCGGTATTCATGCTGGCGCATGAAACGGTTTTTCGCCTGACGCTTGCTGGCGAGGTCGCCGCCGAGCAGGTCGATCATCCGCTGGGTTTCGTACAGATAGTCGTGCCCCATCGGCTGGATGTTCATGCCGGCCGTGTCGAAGCGGGCCAGAAGCTCATCGCTGACGTATTCGACGCGGGTGTGGTCGCGCACGCCGTGTGAGGCGTTGTAATCATCCATGATTTCATGCGCGCGTCGAAGCGCCAGGCCGGCATTGCCCTCGCCGATCGGGGGAAGGAGCAGCGTGAGGTCGCCGGTGCCGTTGACGAAGACGCAGAGATTCCCCGCGATCTCGGTCCAGAAGGTCCGGAGGCTGTTGCGCCAGGTGTAAAGTTGAGAGAACGTGTAATCCGATAGCGGCTCGGCCAGGGATTGGAAGTACGATGCAAGCGTGGTCTGGTCTGCGAGCGTCACCGGTCGCAGGCCGTAGCCCAGAATGGGGTCTATGACCATATAAGTGACGGTTTCCTCCGAATAGCGCGTGTGTCGTGGCGTGGTCCGTCATGCCCGGCGTCTCCTCGGAAGCGCCGACATCCACAAGCCTCGATCCGAAAGTCGTTTGAATCAACGACTCGGGCGACTCTTCGCCTGACCTGCCGCGACGAACACCATTTCGTCGCCATGGCCGGATCGGACACACCGCAGTCTGGTCACCATCCGTCGCCGCATCCATTTACGGCCCAACCGCCTCCCCCAACTCCAGTGACCAGACTCAATATCGTCACTCTAGAAACTTTCGATGAGCTTCGTCAATAAGAATTGCGAAAAAAGTGGGAAGTGGGAAGTGGGCAGAAGGTCGTTTGTAGGGTCTGTGGTACT
>CAYTAP010000073.1:0-21144 GCA_964435775.1 uncultured Tepidisphaeraceae bacterium | reverse complement strand
CACGAAGGCCGCGGAGCGTCGGCGTCATTGCTGTTGACGAATGTGCCGGATGGGTCGCGCTTTGGGCGGGTACGGTGCGATGAGCGTGGTTCGATTCTCAGCTTTGAGGAAAAGATGCCCGACGCCGGCGGCGGCCTGATCAATGCGGGGGTTTATCTGATCGAGCGGAGGGTGCTTGCGGGCATTCCTCGCAAGTCGGCATCATCGCTCGAGCGGGAAACCTTCCCAAACTGGATCGGACGGGGGCTGTATGGACACATGGCGGCCGGGCCGTTCATCGACATCGGCACACCGGCGTCGTACGCCCAGGCGGAACAATTCTTTGCCAGAGAGAAGGCGGCATGATGAATCTTGGGCGGCGGCGGTTTGTGCTCCTCGATCGCGATGGGACGTTGATCGTCGAGCGGCATTATCTGAGCAAGCCATCGGGCGTGGAACTATTGGCGGGTGCGGCGGCGGGCTTGCGGCGGTTGCAGACCGAGGGATTCGGGCTGGTGGTAATCACCAATCAATCGGGGATCGGCCGGGGATATTTCACACAAGCGGCGGCCGATGCAGTGCATTCGCGCCTGGTGGAGTTGCTGGCAAAAGAGTCGATTCGGCTGGATGGCATTTACTGCTGCCCGCACACGCCAGGCGAGGCGTGCGGTTGCCGCAAGCCTGAGCCGGGACTCGTCCATCGGGCGGCGGCGGAACTGGGGTTTGAAGTGAACGAGGCGGCGATCATCGGGGACAAGGCCTGCGACATCGGCGTTGGGAAAGCCGTCGGCGCAACGACATTTCTCGTGCGGACAGGCTATGGAGCGGAAACGGCACGGCAAACCTTTGCCAAAGCCGGCGCGGATCGACCCGACTACATCGTGGATGACCTCGATCAGGCGGCGAAGTGGATCGTGCGGAGCGCGGCAATGGCCGCTTGAGCATCGGGCTTTTAGGGAATCACACATGAACTGCCGTATCTGCGACAGCACGAAAATGGACCTGGCCGTCGATCTGGGACGGCAGCCCTGGTGCAACCATTTTTTGAAATCGCACGAGGTGGGGTGCGAACCGAGCTACCCCCTGCGGGTCGTTTATTGTCACGGATGCGGCGCTGCCCAGCTCGATCACACGGTGGCCAAGGAGATCATGTTTGGCGATCACACCTATCTATCCGGGGTGACGGCGTCATTGTCGGCGCATTTCGCGGAGGTGGCGAGGGATGTGGATGACCGGTTTTTCACCGGACACAAACGCAAGAGCGTCCTGGACATCGGGTCGAACGATGGAACACAGCTCAAACACTTTCAGAAGCTCGGATATGACGCGCTCGGAGTGGAATCGTCGAAATCGACTGCCGCGATGGCGAACGAGGCGGGCGTGCCGACCCTCAACCGGTTTTTCAATCTGGAGGTGGCGAAGGAACTGGGCCGGACGTTTGATGTGATCAACGCGGCGGGGGTTTTCTTTCATCTGGAGGAACTCCATTCGGTGACGGACGGAATCCGCCATGCGCTGAAAGACGATGGCGTCTTCATCGTGCAGTTTTTGTATATGAAGAAGATCATGGAGAACTGCGCGTTCGATCAGATTTATCACGAGCATCTTCTGTATTACACGCTGTCAACGATTCAGGCGCTTCTGGGTCGGCATGGTCTGGAGATGTTTGACGCGGAACTGTCGCCGATTCATGGGGGATCGATCATCGGGCATGTCGGACACGCGGGAGGGCGGGAAGTATCGGCGCGGCTGATTGAGATGCGACGGTGCGAGGATGCGGCGCGAACGAACGAACTGACGACGTATCGGACATTCGCACGGGAAATTGAGCTGATGAAGGAGACGAACCTGGCGTTTCTGGATGAAGCGAAGGCGAAAGGGCGGCGGGTGTTTGGAATGGGAGCGCCGGTGAAGGGAAATACGCTGCTCAACTACTTTGGGATCGGACGCGAGCGGATTGAGTGCCTGGTGGAGAAGAACGTGCTAAGGAAGGGATTGTATTCGCCGGGAATGCATATCCCGGTGGTTTTGGAAAATGAGTTGAAGGCGCCGCCGGATATTTACTATGTGCTGGCATGGAACTTCAAGCGCGAGATCCTGGCGAACAACCAACGACTGCTTGAGTGCGGGGTGGAGTTTTTCTTCCCGGTGGATCCGGATCGGTCGGCCGACGCGCGCAATAAGCGGGAGGCGGCATGAAGGTGCTCATCACCGGCGCGGGTGGCTTTCTCGGCGGTACGTTGCGGCGGCAACTGACAGCGCGGGGGGATGAACTGGTTTGCCCGGGTTCCAGGGAGGCGGACCTGACCGATTCCAACGCTCTTGACCAATACAACAGCACGCGCTTCGATCGGATTTATCATCTGGCCGCGTGGACACAAGCGGGGGATTTTTGCCTGCGTCACCCCGGGGAACAGTGGATCATCAACCAGCGGATCAACACCAACGTGCTCGGCTGGTGGAGCCAAAAGCAGCCCCAGGCGAAGCTGATCACGATTGGAACAAGCTGCTCCTATGCGCCGGACTTGCCGCTCATCGAGGAGAATTATCTTAAAGGGACGCCAATCGACAGCCTGTACACCTACGCGATGACCAAGCGGATGCTGCTCATCGGGCAGATGGCGCTGCACAAGCAATATGGCCTGCGCTGGCTCACGGTGGTTCCCTCGACGCTCTACGGACCCGGATATCACACCGATGGGCGGCAGATGCACTTCATCTTCGACCTGATCCGCAAGATCATGCGGGCGAAACTATACAATGAGCCGGTTGTGCTCTGGGGGGACGGACATCAGAAACGCGAGCTTATTCATGTCGATGATTTTTCTCGCGTGCTGGTGGCACTCTCGGAATCGCGGGAAAGCGAATTGATCAACGTGGGCGCGGGATGCGAATATTCGATCCGGCACTTCGCGGAATTGCTCTGTGGGATCATCGGATACGACTTCACGCGGATTCGGTTTGATGAATCGCGGTATGTCGGGGCGCGATCGAAGTGCCTGGACATCAAGAAGCTCCGGGGATTGATCCCGTCGCTGCGATGGATGCCGCTGGAAGAGGGTTTGAGGCGGACGGTGCGATGGTTTGAGGAGAACCAGGCGGCGCTATTGCCGCCGGCGCTGTCGGCCGCCGCCTGAAGCCGCTCAAGTGAAGGAAAGGATTTGCGATGATCATCACGGCCACGCCGCTTCGCGTCAGCTTTCTGGGCGGGGGGACGGATTACCCGGAATACTTCGCCGCGCATGGCGGCGCGACGCTGGGGACGAGCATCAACAAGTACACCTACATCACCGTCACGCCACTGACGGAGTTTTTCGATCACAACATCCGCGTCAGCTATTCGCGGACCGAACTGTGCCGCGGCGTCGATGAGATTCAGCATCCCTCGGTGCGGGAATGCCTGCGGTATTTGGGAATCGAGCGCGGGATTGAGATTTCGGTCGTATCGGATCTGCCGGCGCGGACGGGGTTGGGATCGAGTTCATCGTTCACGGTGGGATTGCTTCATGCGCTGCACGCATTTCTGGGGCGGGTGGTGTCGCGGGAGCAATTGGCGGCGCAGGCGGTCCATGTGGAGCGGGAACTTATAAAGGAACGGGTGGGATTGCAGGATCAATACACCTGCGCAATCGGCGGGCCGGTGCATCTGGAGTATCACCCGGCCTGTCGGATCGATTGCACGCCGGTGCTCTTGTCACCCCAACGGGCCAAGGCGCTGGAGGATCGACTGCTCATGTTTTATACGGGGTTGCAGCGGTCGGCCCATGAGGTGCTGGCCGATCAGATGGAGCGGACGCGGGGCGGGGCGATCACGCCATATCTCAAGCAACTCGGCCAACTCGTGCCGCAGGGGCTGGAGATTCTGAGCGGATCGGAGGATTTGTCGGAGTTTGGAAAACTGCTTCATCAGGGGTGGTCGCTCAAGCGCCGGTTCAGCGATGCGGTGAGCAATGACCTGATCGACAGCGCCTATGAGAAAGCGATTCGTGCCGGGGCCACGGGCGGCAAGCTGCTGGGAGCGGGAGGTGGCGGCTTTTTACTCGTGTATGTCGAGCCCCTCTATCAGCAGGCGGTGCGGCGGGCGCTATCCGGGATGAAGGAAGTCAATTTCAGGTTCGAGAATCAAGGCTCGCGACTGGTGTACTATCGACCGGACATGCTGGGCGGAGAGGGGGCGAGCGCCGGTGAGGCGTATCCACTCTCATTGGGGACGTTGGCGCGCGTGGCGTGACTGGCTGGGATATTTTCGATTTTTGATTTTTGATTTTTGATTAAAGGGACAGAAGGAGGGGGGCGTGCTCGTGTTTTCAATCGAAAATCATCAATCAAAAATCGAAAATGACGCGCCGGTCCAGCCTCTTGCCGCCAAGCGCTCCCGCGCATCACGGGCCGAGAAACTGCGTGGCGACGTTGACGAAGCGCATGCGGGTTTCGTAAAGGGCGGCGTCGAGCATTTTCTTTTCGGCGTCGCTCAGGTTGCCGCGGGTTTTTTCCTCGAGGATGCCCAGCGTGTCCAGATGATGGCGGGCGATGTCCAGATCGACTGGCGTCTGCGTGCCCCGGCCGGACAACTCTCCCATGTGATAAAGCGCCTGGGTCACGATCGACTGCACAAGTGAGGCGAAGGAAGCGGGAGGAAGCCGGCGCGATCCCGCGACATCCGAGCCCCCTTCCAATGACGCCGCCCCCCCACCGTCGGCGGACGCCTGCGAAGCCGAAGCTTCGGCCGGCGCAGCTTGCGATGCGGCGGCGCGCTCCTGTTCCACAAGCTTCTGCTTCTCGGCCTGCGCCTGCCGCTTCCAATCGGTGTCAATCTGCAATGAAGGCTTTTCGTCGGACATGCAATCTCCTGATTCGGTATCGGCCGGGCGCGCCGTCGGCGGCGCGGGGCGTTGATGGGGGCATGATATCGTAGGGTGGCGTCCAGTGGAACCCGCAGCTTTACGTCTCGCTGCGCGGGGATATCAACCGCAACAAAGCTCGGAGCACATGAAGCAAGGCGGGACGCTCGGGGGATGCGTTGCGGCGGCGCGAAGGAATCTCGCCTCTCCAAAAGCAATCGCCATGCCTCATTTTTTATCATAGACAAGTGGCGGCGATCAGATTTACTGTGGTTCTTGCGTACTGATGGTGCACCCGAAGACCACTCGCGGTGATACCGCCCGAACCATGAAGCTTATTTTCTTGCAACAGGAGTTGACAATGCCCATGACCAAATCAATCGACAAGGCTCCGAAAGTCACCCGCGAAGAGTTGATCGACCTGCTCAATGAGGACTTGGCGCGGGAGTATCAGGCGATCATCGCGTATGTCGTTTATTCGCAGGTCATCAAGGGGGCCGAGTACATGAACATCGCTGCGGAACTTGAGATGCACGCGGCCGAGGAGCTTCAGCATGCGCTGACCATCGCCGATCAGATCGATTACCTCGGCGGGATGCCGAAGGTGACGCCCAAGTCGGTGAAGACCTCCAAGGATGCCAGGGAGATGCTGCGCTTCGATCTTGAAAATGAGATGACGACCATCTGCAACTATCGCCAGCGGGTCATTCAGTGCGATGCGCTCGGCGAATACGCGATGACCGAGCACATCCGGGAGATTCTCGTACAGGAACAGCATCACCTCATCGCGCTGGCAACGGCGCTGGGGATCGATCCGCCGGATGTGAACAAGGAAGGCACATGCTGAAGCGCGCCAAGCGCTTCCGTTGGAATGGAGCGTGAAATCATGAAGGATTTTTCAGTGGGCGACCACGTCTCGTGGAACTCGGAGGCCGGACGAGTGCGCGGGACGATCAGAGAGAAGGTGACGAAGGAGATTCAGTTCAAGGGGTATAGGGTGCATGCCACGAAGGACCAGCCGCAATATCTGATTGAAAGCGACAAGACGGATCACCTTGCAATGCATAAGGGATCGGCGCTGCGAAAGCTGAAGGATGCCAAATAAAAACGCCGCCGTGGAAAGCGACCGGGTAATCGACGGCACAAGACCGGTACAGTTTAGGGCTGCTTCGTTTCCGACCTGACCCGGTTCACCGCCGACCCTTGCATCGCACCCGGCCGCTATCCAAGGCGGCCGTCCGACGTGGTGTTGACACGCAGCATCGGAACACGGGCATGGTTGCCCCGCGTCCCACATATCGTACATGGGAACCGCGTCATTTCCTACTGCTGAATATCCGCCGCGCCATGTTCGGCGCCCGCCCACCAATCGGGGATGAAACTGACGGTCGCGGAAACGCTTTGGACACCCAGCCACGCAGCGCACACCGCAACCGCGTGCCTCGCCTGCTGGTTGGAGTCGAACATCTGCTCGATCCGCTTGTGGTTGCGGGGGTTGCGCCACGCGCCCAGAAAAGCGCCGACGGTGTACAAATGCAGCACATGCTGAAGGGGAAGTGCGATTTCCGTTCGCAGGACCGCGGTCAGCGGCAAGTCCAGAATGGGATTTTGTTCCATGTCACCGCTCAAAAAGGCCGGCCCGCGTGAATCGACGTTCGGCATCCGTGCCGCTGTCGCTGTCGCCGGGGCCAAGGCAGTCGGATGAAACCGACGGTTGGCCAACGTACTCGGTCCATCGGCCAAATCAATACGGATCGATCATCCATTTTTTGCTGGTCACGGTTCGTTGCGGGCGGGAAGGCCTGTCTCAACCGCGCCGACGAGAAACGATGATCTCCCCTTGATCTCTGGACAACGCTGTCCCCTATAATGGATGACGTTTTGCTTGTATTATAAACGGCTTGGCAAAGGATGAGCATGTTAAAAGTGTGGCAGCAGACGCTTCCGGCGATTTATAAAGAGCTTTCTGACAACGAGTTGCGCCTTCGCGTCGCCGAAGCAAAAAAGAAACTTCAAGGGCGGTTGGTCATTCTGGGGCACCATTACCAGCAGGATGATGTCATCGAGTTCGCCGATTTCGTGGGCGATTCGTTTGGGTTGTCGCAGCAGGCGGCCGCGCAAAAAGGAATTGAGTACGTCATTTTCTGCGGCGTTCACTTCATGGCCGAGTCCGCCGAAATTTTGACCGATGACTCCGTGCATGTCGTTTTGCCGGATCTGGGCGCTGGATGCTCAATGTCGGATATGGCGAACCTCGATCAAACGCTTGAGGCTTGGGCGCAGTTGGAGGAGGTCTGCCCCGATCAGTTGATCGTCCCGATCACCTACATGAACTCATCGGCCGCCATCAAGGCGTTTGTAGGGGAGCATGGCGGCGCGGTCTGCACGAGCTCCAATTGCCGCAACGTGTTGGAGTGGGCGCTGGCCGGGGGCGCCAATGGAAACCCGGAGGGGAAGAAAGTGAAGGTGCTCTTCTTCCCCGACCAGCACCTGGGGCGCAACACCGCGCATGCGATGGGGTATCCGCTTGATGAGATGGTGCTGTGGGATCCGTGGCAGGACATGGGCGGCAACGACGAGGAGCCGCTGCGGGCGGCGGATTTTGTGCTGTGGAAAGGGCAATGCTCGGTCCATCAGCTCTTTCGGCCGGAGCATGTGGATCAGGTCCGCGTGAAGTATCCGGGGATGAAGGTGATGGTGCATCCGGAGTGCCGGTTTGAGGTGGTGGACAAGGCCGATTACGCGGGGTCCACGGCGTACATCGTCAAGCAGGTGGAGGCCGCCCCGCCGGGGAGCAAATGGGCGATCGCCACGGAGACGCACCTGGTCAACCGCCTGAAAAACCAACATCCCGAGCAACAGATCATCGTGCTGAGCGACTGTCAGTGTTTGTGTACGACGATGTTCCGCATCGACCTGCCGCACCTGTGCTGGGCGGTGGAAAACCTGGCGGACGGGAATCTCGTCAATGAGATCAAGGTTGATGCGCGGACACGCAAGTTTGCGATGATCGCCCTGGAGCGCATGCTGGCGATCAAGGGAACAGGCAACCCGACGAACAAGCAGCAGCCGGTGGGGACGACGATTGATTGAGGGGGGTCAGTTGTCCGTTGTCCGTTGTCAGTGGTCCGTTGCCAGGTGTCTGTGGTCCGTGGTTTTTTGCAACGGACCACGGACAACGGACAACGGACCACATACGTTTCTCATTTCCCACCCAACCTTTGACGAACATAATCCGCCCGGACGGCGCGGCGGACGTCGCCTTCCAGCTTGCGCCCTTGCATTTTCTGGAGATGCGCAGGCTGGGTGAGCAGGAACAGCTCGTTGATCGTCTTGATGTCGATGTCCTTGATCCGGCCGAGGTTGACGCCCATGCGGAGGTGGCTGAGGAGAAAGAGCACTTCCTCGCTGGTCATCAGCCGCGCCGAGCGCAACGCGCCCAGCGCCCGATGCACCTTGTCATCCAGCGCGACGGTTCGATCATTGAGCAGTGTTCGTCGCGCGTGGTGCTCGTAGTCGATGATCTTGGGGATGACCACATGCTTGAAGTCGCCGATGATGTCATCCTCGCTCTTGCCGAGCGTGGTTTGGTTGGATATCTGGTAGAAATCACCAGTCGCCTCGGTCCCCTCCCCGTATAACCCGCGAACGGCCAGGCGCATGTCCTTGGCGGCGCGGAAAACTTTTTCAATTTCACCGGTCAACTTGAGGGCGGGGAGATGAAGCATGACGCTGACGCGGATGCCGGTTCCCACGTTGGTCGGGCAGGCCGTCAGGTAGCCGAAACGGGGGTGGAAGGCGTAATCCAGCTTGCTCTCGAGCTTGTCATCGATCGCGTTGATCTGCTCCCACGCCTCCTCCAACTGCAATCCCGAGCGAAGGACCTGGATGCGGAGGTGATCCTCCTCGTTGGTCATGATCGAGATCGTCTCGTTTTCGCCAATGGCCACCCCGCGGGCGCCCTCGGCGGCGGCGTGAGGCTTGCTGATCAAATGACGTTCGACAAGCAGGTCGCGGTCAACCTGCGGTGCGGCGTCGAGATCGACATACAGCACCTGGGCCGCCAGTTGCGATTCAAGGATGACATGGCGGGTGCGGGATTCAAGCGTTTGACGCTCCGGGCGCGAGCAGCGCGCCAGGAATGGGAAGCCGGCGACGTTGCGGGCCAGACGAATGCGCGAGGAAATCACGATCTCGCTCATCGGTCCGCTGCCACGAAGCCATTCCCCGGCGCGGTTGGTTAAGTCACTGAGTTTCATTCCGATCCATCCCTTGACAGGCGAAGCAGGATGGTCCGCGAGGCGGACCGTATAGACAATTTCCCATGTAGGGTGCGTGGTACCCCGCGGACCATTGCCTCGGCAAGACGAATGGTCCGCGGAGTGCCACGGACCCTACAAATGCAATTCGTATCGCGACTCACTCATCACGCTTCACTCGTCACGTCCCATTCATGACTCCTCGGCGGCGCGGATTTGATCGCGCAGCTTGGCCGCCTTTTCGTAATCCTCCGCCTCCACGGCGCGGGCCAGCTCCTTTCGCAGCCGCGAAAGGTCCGCCTGACGCTTGGCCGGAACGCCGCTGCCGCCGCGACGGGTGGGGACTTTACCAATATGATGGGTGGCGCCTTCGTGGGCGCGTTGAAGCAGCGGGGTCAGGTCCCCCTCGAACAGTTCGTAGTCGTGGTCGCATCCCAAAAGACCGCTTTGACGAAACTCGGCCCAGGTGTTGCCGCAATGTTCACAGGCGACGCCAGTCTCCTTGGGCAGGCCGGAGTGGGCCATCACAAAATTGGTCAGCAGTTCGTTGATCGGCGTGTGCCCTTTCACCGGAATCCCCTCGTTCTGCGCGGCACATTGCTCGCACAGATGTTTTTCGATCTTCTTACCGCCTTTGATTTCGGTGAGATGAACGGTCGCCGGTTTGCCGCAGTTATTGCATTTCATTGGTTAATTATAGGCCGATATTATTGGAGAATCGTATTTCTCCGCGTACCCGGCGTCAAACGATTGTTCGAGACGCGCGTCGGGCGTTTCATAGGCTACAATCGGCTATTCATGAAAATCGCCGAGCTCTTTTATTCGATCCAGGGAGAAGGGAAGCTCGCCGGCGTGCCGTCGGTGTTTGTGCGGTCGGCCGGGTGCAACCTGCGGTGCGTGTGGTGCGACACGCCGTACGCAAGTTGGACGCCGCAGGGACGGGAGATGACGATTGAGCGGATCGTGGAGGAGGTCAAGGCGTTTGGGGCGCGGCATGTGGTACTGACAGGCGGCGAGCCGATGATCATGCCGGAAATTGCGGGGCTGTGCGATGCGCTGAGCAATGCGGGCCATCACATCACAATGGAGACGGCCGGCACGGTGTATAAGGCGGCGCTGATCAATCTGGCGAGCGTGTCGCCGAAATTGAGTAACTCGACCCCCTGGGATCGAGAGAGCGGCCGCTTCGCCAAGGCACATGAAGGGCAGCGGCTGAACCTCGAAGTCATTCAGCAATTCATTGACAATGCGCCGGAATTTCAACTGAAATTCGTTGTGACGTCGGAAAGCGACCTGCGTGAAATTGAGGCGATTCTCGCCGATTTAACCGGATGGACGCCGAGCGATGTTCTGCTAATGCCAGAGGGAATCGACCAGGCGACGCTCAATGCCCGCGCGGGATGGATTGCGGAGTTGTGCAAACGCACCGGATATCGGTTTTGCCCACGCCTTCATGTGGCGCTGTACGGGAACAGGCGGGGGACGTGAGGGGGGAAAGTGGGCAGTGGGCAGTGGGAGGACAGAAATGAAGCTCGATGGGTGATGTCTTGCCTCCCCACTGCCCACTGCCGACTCCGCGCATTCAGCGGCAATTGCTTTCCCCGCCCCGCGCTTTATGATCCGTTGCCTCAATGGTCGTACGTCTATCCAAAACATTTCACTTTGAGGCCGCCCACGCGCTGCCAACGTTTCCCGAGGGGCATAAATGCCGGCGGCTACACGGACACTCGTTTCGATTCGATGTCGTCGTGGAGGGGGAAGTCGAGGAATCAAAGGGATATCTCATTGACTATGGAGATATCCGACGGGTGGCCGACCCACTGATCAAACAGCTTGACCATTATTACCTGAACGACATCCCGGGTTTGGAAAATCCAACGAGCGAAAACCTCGCGAGGTGGCTTTGGGAACGGCTTCGGCCGGGTTTGCCGCTGCTGGCGGCGGTCATCATTCACGAAACGTGCTCATCCACCTGCGAATTCCGCGGATAAACGCGGTTTTGGTGTAGTGTTGCGAAAAATATGTCATTTCTTGACAACTTATGAAATCTTCTGCATAATTGTGACGATATTTGAGTAGAAGGGAACGGATGGTGTCATCAGCGAGCACAACACGGCGGTTGGACCGGAGCGAAGTGGAGGGGCTGGTCCGCGAGGTATTGCGGCAGCGTCTGCATGGCGGCGCGGCGCAGGCAGGTGGCCCGCCGCATCCGCTGGTCGTGAATGTGTCAGCGCGTCACATGCACGTCACACAGGAAAACCTGGAGATTCTCTTTGGCGCCGGGGCCAAGTTGACCAAGTTGAAGGACCTGTATCAACAGGGGGAGTTTGCGTCGGAGCAGCTCGTGACCGTGGTGGGTCCGCGGCAACGGATCATCCCCAACGTGCGGATTCTCGGACCCGTGCGAAAGTACACGCAGATTGAACTCAGCTATACGGATGGGATTTACCTGGGGATTGATTTGCCCCTGCGGATCAGCGGGAACCATGAGGGGACGCCGGGGTGTACGGTGCTCGGTCCCAAAGGCGCGATCCATCTGACGCAAGGCGTGATCCGGGCCGAGCGACATGTCCATATGTCCACCGAGGACATGGCGCACTATGGCGTGCGGGATGGGGACCAGATGAAACTAAAGATCGAAGGCCCGTGCGGCATCACGTTCGACAAGCTGCGGGTGCGGTATCACCCGAAGGTGATCCTCGAAGTACACATCGACACGGATGAAGGCAATGCGTGCGACTTGGAGTCGGCGACGCATATGGAGTTGATTAAATAGTGGGCAGTCAGCAGTGGGCAGTGGGCAGTGGAGTCTTAACTGCCGACTGCCGACTGCCGACTGCCGACTATTTATGGAACAACGGACCAATACGAAAGGAAAGCGACCATGGCAAGTGAAGCGTTGGGCCTGCTGGAATGCAAAGGCCTTGTGGCATTGATGGAAGGGACGGACGCCATGCTGAAGGCGGCGAACGTCGAAATGCTTGGCTGGGACAAGGCCGGCAGCGGCCTGGTGACCGCGTTCGTCAAGGGTGATGTCGCCGCGGTGAAAGCCGCCATCGACGCCGGCGCCGAGGCGGCGGGGCGCGTGGGCTCGGTGGTCAGCGTCCATGTCATCGCGCGCCCGCACGATGAACTGGGCGGCGTTCTTCCGAAGAAAAAAGGCGCGGCCGTCGCGGCGGCGCGAAAGTAGCAAACGCATATGGAGCGCGTCGGCCAATGCCGATGCGCGCATCAACCGCACGAACGATCAATCGTTTCGTGTCACATGGAGACAGCAATGGCGGATAGCAACACAAGCGGATCATTTGGAAGCGCCCTGGGCCTGATCGAAACCAAGGGATGGGTCGGACTCGTTGAGGCGACCGATGCGATGTGCAAGGCGGCCAACGTCGAGATCGTCAAGACGATCCAGATCGGAGGCGCGTTTGTCACGACGATCGTTCGCGGCGACGTCGGCAGCGTGAAGGCGGCGGTCGATGCCGGCGCCGAGGCGGCCGGTCGTGTCGGCGAACTCGTGGCATCGCACGTCATCGCCCGGCCGCATCCGGAGTTGATGACCTGCTACAACGCTCCGGCCGGAACTTCGCTGTAAGCGTTGGTCTTTTTGCTTCTTCGACATCCCATGCTTTTGTAGGGTCCGCCCCGCGGACCACGGCATGGGGTGTTCGAAAGGATGGTCCGCGGGGCGGACCCTACGAAAGCGGTCTGCAAGGCGGACCATACGACTGATTGATCATGCTCGTTCTTGTCGCCAACCTCGGAAGCACCTCCTTCAAGTTCAAGCTCCTGGACATGGAGCATGACGCGGAGGTTGTTGCGCGCGGAGCCTATGAGCGGATCGGGCAGGAAGGGTCGGCGTATGCCTCGCACGCGGACGTGATCGATGTCATCCTGAAGGAACTGCCCTCGCCGCCGGATGCGATCGGCTTCAAGGCGGTGCATGGCGGGCCGATCAGCGGCGCGGTGCGGGTGACGGCGGATGTGCTGGCGACAATGGAGCTGTTCGCGGATGTGGCACCCGCGCACAACCCGCCTTACATCGCGGCGATGAAGGCGTTCGCCAAGCGACTGCCGAAAACGCCTCAGGTCGCGGCGTTTGAAACGGCGTTTCACCAGACGATCCCGCTGGCGCGGCAGGTGTATGGAATTCCGTACGAATGGACCGAGAGCTACGGCATTCGGCGCTACGGATTTCATGGCGCGAGCCATCGCTTCATCTCGATCCGGGCGGCGGAATTGCTCGGGCGGGAAAAGTCGCGGCGGCTGATCAGTTGCCACCTCGGCGGCTCGTCGAGCCTGTGCGCGATTGAGAATGGCAAATCGGTGGCGACCAGCATGGGAATGACGCCGCAGACGGGTTTGCCACAGAACAACCGCGTGGGCGATTTCGACATCTTCGCGCTCCCGCGGCTGTTCAAGCATGGCCTGGCGATCGAGGACATCCTGCGGCAACTGGGAAAGAATGGCGGCCTGCTCGGGATCAGCGGGGTGTCGAACGACATGCGCGACATCGAAAAGGCGGCCAACGGCGGCAGCGCCCGGGCGAAGCTCGCCATCGATGCGCTGGCCGAGAGCGTGCGGCATTATGTGGGGGCGTACCTTGTGGCGCTGGGCGGATGCGATGCGCTGGTTTTCACCGGCGGGATCGGTGAAAACGCGGTGGCATTGCGTCAGGCGATCTGCCGGAACCTGGAATGGGCGGGCATCGTGCTCGATGAACAGAAAAACCAGGCGCGCGGACGGGAGATGGAAATCAGCGCGGTGGAATCGCGTGCGACGGTTTGGACGATTCCCACCGACGAGGAATGGGTTGTGGCGGATCAAACTGTGGGGGTTTTGAGTGCGAATTGAGTGGGCAGTAGGCAGTAGGCAAAAATTGTACGTGATGAAGCGAAACGAGAGTCGAGGACATTTTTAGGAGCAGTTATGGCAAACGGTGAAGCGATTGGATTGATTGAGACCAAGGGCATCGTTCCCGCGGTGGAGGCGTGCGATGCGGCGCTCAAGGCGGCGAACGTGACGTTTCTCGACCAGCACAAGGTGGGCAGCGGATTGGTCGCGGTGTCGTTCCGCGGCGATGTCGCGGCGGTACGGGCGGCGGTTGACGCCGGCGCCGAGGCGGCCGGTCGCGTGGGCGAAGTCGTCAGCGTCCATGTCATCGCTCGCCCCCATGAAGACGTGGCGAAGATGGGATAAGGGGGAAGTAAGGATGAAGGAGGAAGGAGGAAGGATGAAGCGAAGCCAAGGCTTCATCCGACATCTTCCGCCGCAAGGGCCGAAACAGCCCGTCATTGATAAGCGACTGTTCCCTCCGAATTCATCCTTCATCCTTCATCCTTCACGCTTACTTGAGGTCCCCCCATGTTTCTGGCACGAGTCACCGGCCACGTCGTGGCCACGCAGAAAGACAAGTCACTCAGCGGGCAAAAGCTGCTCGTGGTCGAGCCCCTCAACGTCAAGTATGACCAGGCGGGCAAAACCCCGACGTCGCTGGGCAACACCAACCGCGCCATCGTTGCGCTCGACAGCGTGGGATGTGGCGAAGGGCAGCTCGTGCTCGTGGTGCAGGGGTCGTCGGCGCGGATGACCGAGCAGACGAAAAACCTGCCGGCGGATGCGGTGGTCATCGGGATCGTGGACTCGGCCGAATACAACGGCAAATCGTTCTACCAAGCCGGGCATTAGTGAATGAGCGGCGGAATACGGATTGATGCGATGGATCAGGCAATTGTTCAGGATGTGGTGGCGGAGGTGATGCGGCGGCTGGACGGCCGGGCGGCCGTGGGCGGCGCGCACGCGGGTGCGGGGTCGGTGGGACATGATGGGTCGGCAGCGCATCAGGTGGATCTTCCCAACGGGCGCTATGGCATCTTCTCGCGCGTCGATGATGCGGTCATCGCGGCCACCGACGCGCAGAGAAAGCTGCTCAAGCTGTCGATGGATGACCGCGACGCCATCGTGAAGCTGATCAAATCCATCGCCAAGGAAAACGCAGAGACGTGGGGCAAGCTCGAACTCGATGAAACAAAAGTCGGACGGCTCGATCACAAGATCGAAAAGCTCAAGATTCTCGAATTGGTCCCCGGCGTCGAGTTCCTGCGCACCAACGCCCTGAGCGGAAGCAACGGCGTGTGCCTCGAGGAGTTCGCCCCGTTCGGGATCATCGGAATCATCACGCCGGTCACGCACAGCATCCCCACCTTGTCAGCCAATGCAATCAACATGATCGCGGCCGGCAACGGAATCGTCTGCAACCCGCATCCCAACGGCACGCGATGCGCCGCCATCGCCACGCACACCTATAACAAAGCCATCGCCGCGCGATATGGCATCGAGCACCTGATCACGATCATTGTGCCCCCGACGTTGGAAACGGCGGCGGATATTTTCGCGCATCATGGGATCTCACTGACGGTCGTGACCGGCGGACCGGCGGTGGCGCGGGCGGCCCTGGCGGCCAAGAAGCGGGCGATCGTCGCCGGCCCGGGAAACCCGCCGGTGGTCGTGGATGAAACGGCATGCCTCTCCAACGCGGCGACATCGATCGTCAAAGGCGCGGCGTTCGACAACAACCTGCTCTGCATCGCCGAAAAGCAGGTCTTCTGCGTCGAAAGTGTCTTCGACAAGTTGATGGCGAAGATGGAACAATCCGGCGGGTTCATCCTGAACGCCGGCCAGATTGAGGCGCTGACGCGGCAGGCATTTGTCACCGATCCCAAGGATGGCAAGCTGCACGTCAACAAGGCGTTCGTGGGCAAGGATGCCGCGGTCCTCGCCAAGGCGGCGGGCGTGAGCATCCCCCCCACCGTGCAACTGCTCATCGGCGAAACGTCGGCCGACCATCCCTTCGTGCAGCATGAACAGATGATGCCGTTCGTCCCGTTCGTCCGCGTCGCCAACGCGCAACAGGCAATTGAAATGGCGCTGGAAAGTGAACATGGATATCGCCATACCGCGATGATCCATTCACGGAACCTGGAGACGATCACCGACTTTGGCAGGCGGGCCGGGACGACGCTGTTCGTCGTCAACGGCGCCAGTCCGGCCGGTCTGGGGCTCGGCGGGCAAGGGTATTTGAGTTATTCGGTGGCGACGCCGACCGGC
Organism: uncultured Tepidisphaeraceae bacterium; assembly: GCA_964435775.1. GTDB lineage: Bacteria > Planctomycetota > Phycisphaerae > Tepidisphaerales > Tepidisphaeraceae > CAYTAP01. The sequence goes on along the minus strand of CAYTAP010000073.1, from coordinate 4,961 downwards.
GAAGGGATCACAAGCCCGATGACCTTCACGCGCTATCGGCGGATCATGTTGACCGGCGGCCTGCGGATGATTTGAGGTGAGGCGTCCATGCAATTGGGAACCGTCATTGGTCACGCAACCTCGACGATCAAGCATCCTTCGCTTGCCGCATGGCGGCTGATCGTCGTTCAGCCCCAGGGCGCGGACGACATGCCGCACGGCGATCCGCTCATCGCGGTAAGCCACCTTGGCGCGGGCGTCGGGGAACGCGTGGTGCTCAACAGCGACGGACGGGCGGCGCGGGAGTTGATGGGGGATGACAAAAGCCCCGTGCGATGGTTTGTGATTGGTATCGTGGACGAAGCGATGACGCCATGATTTATACGGCCAGACAGCTTCAGCTTTTGCATAAGACGAGCGGACAGGTGGTGCTGCCGTACCGGGCGCGATTGACGCCGCTGGCGGCGGACTGGGTGCGGGCGCAGCGGATCGTCGTCGGGTATGCCGAAGATCCGGCCGAGGCATCGGCGGCGGCATCTGAGCGGTCGCATGGCGCAATAACGGGAAACGGTGGCGCGGTCGAAACTCATGCGGCGTCTGCGAGTGGTTCACGCGCGTTCGTCTGGTGGTGCGACAGCCCGTGCGGGCCGGCCAAGGCGGCGCTGGGGGGCTTGGCGCGGGAACATGAGATGCGCCCGCTGGACGACGCCGGCGATGCCCGACACTTGGTGGCGGTTGTTAAAAACGTGGCGACGCAGGTGAAGCAAGACGAGGCGGCGGGGGCGATCCTCGTGGTCGGGGCTGGCGCGTCGGCGATGCTTTACGCCAACCGCTGCCCATCGCTACGAGCGGTGCTGGGAACGAGCATCGACGCGGTGGAGCAGGGGATGCGTCAGGTCGCAGCCAATGTGCTCGTGATCGAACATCCGCATCAAACGCTCATGCAGATGCGAAACCTGATGTCCCGGTTCATGCGGGGGCAGCGGGCGATGGGCGATGAAGTTCGACGGCACTTGCTGGAGCTGAGCACATGCGGATAGGCAAGGTCATCGGACGCGTGACGCTGAGCGATTCGTACCCGACGCTGGCCGGGGGGCGATTTTTGCTCGTGGAGGTGCAGGATCGGTTTTCACTGGCGGGCGAGGCGCGACGGAGCAATGAAGCGCTGGTCGTGTATGACCACCTGGGCGCGGGAGACGGCGACACAATCGCCTTCGCGGAAAGCCGCGAGGCGTGCATGCCGTTTTACCCGGAGAAGCGCGTGCCGCTCGATGCGTACAACGCGGCGATCTTGGATGAGGTGAAGGTGAAGATTTAAGCGGTGCTTCTTCGTAGGGTCCGTGGTACTCCGCGGACCATTGTTCCGTCGCGGCGATGGTCCGCGGCGTACCATGGACCCTACAAGAAAGAGTGCGTGGAATTACAACAGGCAACGGACAACGGACCACTGACAACGGACAAAACCAATGGCAACCACAGGCAACCATTCGCATAAACCCGCCCCCCGCATCCCGGAGTTCAAGTTGCGCGAATTGATGTGCGACATCGGACGGCGGATCTGGACCAAGGGCTTTTGCGCGGGCAACGAGGGGAACCACTCCTTTCGGATGGGCGGCGATCGATTTCTCTGCACGCCCACCGGGATCAGCAAGGGGAACCTCAAGCCCGATGATTTGTGCGTGGTCGATGGACAGGGCAAGCAGCTTTCCGGCAAGCGAAGGCGCACGAGCGAGATGCTGCTGCACCTGGCGATCTATAACGCCCGCCCGGATGTCAACGCGGTCATTCACAGCCATCCGCCTCATGCGACGGCGTTTGCGGTCGCCGGCGTCGATCTGCCCACATGCATTCACCCGGAGGCGGAGGTTTTTCTCGGCGCGGTGAAGACGGCCAAGTATGTCACGCCCGGCGACACGCGTCTGGGCGAATCGATCCTGCCGTTCGTCAAGGATTCCAACACGATCATCCTGCAAAACCATGGCGTGGTCTGCTTCGACAAGGATTTGGAGAACTGCTACTACAAGCTGGAGATCGTGGATGCCTATTCGCGCATCCTGTTGCTGGCCAAGCAGGTGGGAAGCATCCGCCCGCTCGATTCGGCGGAGATGACCGAACTGCTGGCGCTGAAGGCGAAGTTCGGCATGGATGATGCCCGAACGCGCAACGGCGCGACGGGTGTTTCCTGCTCGGCCGATTTCCTGTCGCGCGTGGAGGATGTGGCGACCAAGGGACGCATGAACTCACAGTGCGGCACCGTGCCGGCGCCGCAAACGGCGGGACAGGAAAGCGCCGCCGGCGACCTGGAACGCGCGGTGGCGCAACTGGCGCCGCAAAATTACAGCGAAGCGGATGTCGAGCGGCTTGTACAGGTGATCACGGATCAGATCATGGCGGCGAATGGGGCGTGATGCGTAAGGATGAAGGATGAAAAGAAGGGGCGTGGATGCCACAGGTCGCGGTACTCCGAGACCTGTGTTTGCCGGCCCGACGAAGACACATGTCTGCGAGTACGCCGACATGTGGCACCCGACAGTCAAGCTATCGACTTAACGCTGACGAAGAGTTGGAAGTGAACATCATGCAAAAAAGCCTGGATCGGAAAATCGCCAACATTCACGCGAACCCTTCGGAGTCGACGGACTTCATCCTGGCCGACGCCAAGGACGCCGACATGGCGTTCGGCTTGGCGGCGACGGGCGTCGATCCGCGCACGGGGAAGATGCGCTCGCTGGCGGAGTATCGGGACCAGATGCGGCAGGTGCTCAAGCAGGGATTGGTGGACATCCTGCTCATGTCGGCGAGCACGAGCGAAATCCTGACGATCAACGAACGGCTGTTCGAAAACTCCCCCATCACGCCCGGTTGCCGCGCCAACGACACGACCGACATTCACCTGGCCGCCGGAAGCGTGTACGCGACCGAGCCGTCGCGCCCGTTTCGCTCGGCGACGATCGAGCACATTCAAAGCGGCAAGATCAATCCCACAGGCGAGGAGCGCCATCGCGGGGCGAACCTGGGGCTTTATTCGATCACGCCGAACAACGATGTGACGTTCGACCATGCGACGCTCGAGGCGTACAAGCAGTTTCGCATCGAGGCCGAGCAGAAGGGGTTTCGGCATTTTCTGGAGGTGTTCGACCCCAACGCGTGCGGCACGTCATGCCCGCAGGATTTGGGTCGGTTCATCAACGACTCGATCGTGCGGCTTCTGGCGGGTGTGCCGAGCGCTGGTCGGCCGGTGTTCCTGAAAATCGTCTATCACGGGCCGCGTGCGATGGAGGAGCTTGTCTCGTACGACCCGAGGCTTGTCGTCGGCATCCTCGGCGGCGCCAGCGGGACAACGCATGATGCCTTTGCGCTGCTGGAGGAAGCCAAGCGATATGGCGCGCGGGCGGCGTTGTATGGCCGAAAGATCAACAACAGCGAGGACCAGCTCACGTTCATTCGCTATCTTCGCGCGATCGCCGACGGAACGATCAAGGCGGCCGAGGCCGTGCGGGCATATCATGGAGACCTGCAAAAGCTCGGACTCAAGCCGTATCGGGCGCTCAAGGAGGACCTGGAATTGACCGTGACGGCGTCGAGCTATTCCGGCAAGGGAAGCGCGACAGGCGTCGTCGGCGCCGCGGGAGCCGGCAATCCCGCCACAGGCGCTGTGGCGACCGGCAATATTCCGCTGACCTCCGATGGCAAACCGAACTTCAAACAAATGACGGCCGCGCAAAAAGTCGCGTATTCGCGCTCGCGCATTCGGGCCGATCTTTCATAGACCAGAACCTAGACAGGAGACCGTGATTCTCAAGCGTCAACACTGCCGGAGCGGGTCTTATCCCCTCCCCCGGTACGCCGGGGGAGGGTGAGGGAGGGGGTCTTGTCCCCGACACGAAGAAACCCCCTCCCCAGCCCTCCCCCGGAGTACCGGGAGAGGGAGTTCAAGAGTGGATTCCCGCCGGTCTGGCGCGACGAATTGGCCTATTGTCTGCGGATTTAACATGCTGATTCCCGAACGACAATCCCGATTGCAGGACCTGCTGGCCAAGCGCGGCATGGCGGACCTGGACACGCTGGCGGCGGAGTTGAAGGTGTCGCAATCGACGGTCCGGCGCGATTTGGAAGCGCTCGAACAGCGGCAACTCGTGCAGCGCACGCACGGAGGCGCGGTGTGGGTGGGCGATCGCAACGGCGCATCGCGGCCGTATGCGTTCGATCAGCGAATGAGCTTTCAACTGGAGGCCAAGCAGAGGATCAGCCGGGCGGCGGCGAAGCTCGTCCATGACGCCAACACCGTGCTCATCGACGGGGGCACGACGACCTATTACCTGGCGAAGGAACTGCTGGGGCGCGGGTTGCAGATCGTCACCAATTCATTGCCGATCGCGGAGTTGTTTCTCAACGACGATCACATCGAGCTGATATTGACCGGCGGATTGATGTATCCGCGCTCGGGCGTGCTGCTCGGTCCGATGACCGAAAGCTCCCTGGCGAGCATTCACGCCAACCAATTGATCATGAGCGTCGCGGGGCTGCACGAGGGGATTTTGTTCAATCAGAACCAATTACTCGTGGCTGCCGAGCAGAAAATGATGCAGCAATCGCAGGAAGTCATTTTGCTGCTCGATTCGACCAAGTTCGGGCAAAAGGCGCTCGGACAGCTCTGTCATCTGAACAAGATCGACATCGTCGTCTGTGACACCGAGCCGCCGGCCCCCTACCGCAAGCAGATTGAATCAGCCGGATGCCGGTTGATCGTGGCATCGTGAATTGCCCGAGCGATCCTCCGCAGCGGTCCATATGCGCGGGGGCGATGGATCACACTTGCCCCACAGCACACCTTGTTTCGGCGGGTTGACCGGTTGACGACCCAATGAGCCGCGCACGAGGCGAACGGTTTTTTTGTACCCTCACACAACCGCTTGCTTCGCGCGCGGATCCTTGAGGCTGCTACACCAGGATGGACTCCGCTCCAATTCCACAATGCCGCG
>CAYTAP010000072.1:5777-21574 GCA_964435775.1 uncultured Tepidisphaeraceae bacterium | reverse complement strand
CCCTACAAAGCTATTGACTCAAGCACGCCTGATATCGCGCCGCCAAATCCTGGCCATGTTCCGGACCCGGCGCATCGAAACGATCGATCAGTCGCCCATCGCGGATCACCGCCACCTCATCGGCATACGCGGCCACCGCCGGCTCGTGCGTGACCATGACGATCGCTTTGTTCAGCCGGGTGGACAGGTCGCGCAACACTTCGCACACCGCGCGCGAATTGGCCGAATCGAGGTTGCCCGTCGGTTCATCGGCGAGGATCACCGTGGCGTCGGTGACCAGCGCGCGACCGATGGCGACGCGCTGCTGCTCGCCGCCGCTCATCGCGTCGGGGCGATGCCCGCGCCGCGATTCGATGCCGAGCGTGGACATGATCCCTCCCACTTTTTCCTTCAACGTCGATCCATTGACCCCTTCCAGCATGAGCGGCAGCGCGATGTTCTCCTCGGCCGACAGCGTGGGGATCAGGTTGAACGACTGAAAGACCAGCCCGATGCGCCGGCGGCGAAAGAGCGTCAGTCGCCGGTCGTTCAGGGTTGTAATGTCGGTGTCGTCGATCAGAACCTTTCCCTCATCCGGTTTGGCCAGCCCGGCCATGAGGTGCAGCAGGGTGCTCTTGCCCGACCCGCTGGCCCCCATGACGGCGAGGAACCGCGATGGTCCGACATCGAGGGTGATGCCGTCGAGCGCGATGACCCTCCGGTTTCCCTGGAGGAAAGTTTTGGTCACATGCTCAACGCGCAGCGGGGCCATTACTTCCTCCAGAATTGTCGGCCGCGCCTGGGCGAAAAAATCGCCAGCGCTTCGGGATACTGGATGAGAAGATACCCCCCCAGCGCCCCGCCGAGGTGAGCCGCCTCTCCGCCGGAGTTTTCGCCGCGGGTGAAGACGGTGAAGACGGCGATCCCGATGAAGATCCACGCAAGGGTTTTGAGCTTGAGCGGGATCGGCGGAAACAGGAGCATGACCGTCGTGTTCGGCGCGACCAGCGCCGCGGCGACCAGGATGCCGAAGATGCCGGCCGACGCGCCGATGAGGGGAACGTAAGGATTGTCAATCAGGATGTGCAGGGTGCTGAGGACCATGTAGCCCAGCGCGCCGCACGATCCGGCGATCAGGTAAAATGCCAGGTAGCGCCGGCTGCCCAAAAAGGATTCGACGAGCGGCCCGAAGAAATAAAGCGCCAGCATGTTGAAGAAAATGTGCGACAGGTTGGCGTGCAGGAATTGAAAGCTGATGAACCTCCAGAGTTGCAGGTGCATCACGGCGGTGTATTGCGAGAAATAACCCAGCGATTCCAGAAGCGGCGCATGATACCCGACGACGCGATTGTCCAGGGTCACGCCGAGCTGAACCACGCCTTCGATCCCAAGACGCTGGAGCAACCGATCGATAATGAAGACCGCGACGTTGATGACGATCAGCCATGTGGTGACCGACCACATCGACATGGCGCCATATGCCATGCTCCGCCCCCGCGGCGATTTCGAATAGTCGCGATCGTAAAAACCCATGCGGCGTAGTGTAGGCGGATCGACCATTCGGGCAAAGGCGCGCCCGCCGCCCTTGCGCTCATTTGGCACGCGGAGCGGCCAATGATACATTCACACCCTGCGGGAATGTCCAGACCACCGCACTCGTAGCTCAATTGGATAGAGCATCGGTCTTCGGAACCGAGGGTTGCAGGTTCGAGTCCTGCCGAGTGCATTTCCCACAGCTTTCGTCGAGTCCGCAGGTTGCGGACGCCCATCCTTTGCGGGTGGTGCGGCTTTCGACGCTTTTTCGCGCGGTGTTACACCGCGCAGGAGCTTCAAAGAAGCCGCATCATGCCGCGTATCATTCCCGCCTATCGCCAGCGCAAAGGCTACGATCAGGCCATCGTCACCCTCCGCGACGCCGTCAGCAGAAAGGCCGGGAACTATTAACTTGGCCCCCGCGACACGCCGCGGAGCCGAGAGCTGTACCACCGCATCATCGCGGATTGGGAAGCCAATGACCGGCGTCCTATCGATGCAACATGCGGGTTAAAGGCCTCTCCGGCCAGCTCCAATGGGAACAGCCCACCCTGAGAGGTCATTCGTGTATTCGACGCGCATCAAGAACAAAGGAATTGCGAAGCCAATTTTCATGGAATTATGTTGAAATATACACCAATATGGTATACTATGCAGAAAAGAAGACCGCTGGCGAACACACGCTGTTGATTGATTCACGTTCGGTTGTGTTCCCACGCAACGAGTTTTGGTTACCCCGGCCATCACTTCACGGGGATTCACGCGGATGCGTCGCGGTGGTTTGGTTTTTGGCGGTCTTTAGAAACGGTTTGGTCTTTTCACTTCATGGAGGTCCGCAATGCCTCGGCATCTTCTGACGACCAGCGTCCGCACGACACGATCAGCGCATCGCGCCAGTTGGGCGGCTTTTACATTGGTTGAGCTGCTTGTTGTCATTGGGATCATTGCCATTCTCATAGCGATGCTGCTCCCGGCGCTGAACAAAGCCCGCGAGGCCGCCAAGGTCACGGTCTGTGCGAGCAATCAGCATCAGATCTACACGGCAATGGTGATGTACGCCAACGACAACCGCGGCTTTCTTCCAGGAACCAACATCGCCAACAACACCAAAGGCGCGGAATACTCCGCATCGTGGGGCGCGTACCCGTGGGAAGCGGCGATCAACACGGACGGCCGCTGGTACGCCATCGGCATGCTCATTGGGGGGAAATATCTGCCTCCCACGCGGGTCGTGGAATGTCCCGACTTCATCACGCAGGGCTGGACCAACTTTTCAGCCAACGGGGGTTTCACACTCCCTGAAAAGTATGCGGCCAGCGGCGGCCTGCCCACCTTTGGCGGGCAGGGGTCGTATGTGTTGAACACCATCCCCTACTACTCAAGTGAAAGCACCGCGCACGGAAAGATCGGACGCAAGGGAAGAAGTGGCGGATGGGGTCTTCCCAACAACTACGTCGCGCACATCACCGCGTACATCATGTGCCTGACCAGCACCGGCCAGAATGGCGACGACATCTACCCCACCATCACCCACGGCCGCAAAGGCGTGAACTGCACCTATATCGATGGACACACGGTCTACCTGCCCATATCAACCCGCACCTGGACTTCGCTGGCCTACGGCGACGGCATGCTAAGCTCGGGAACGGACCTCAACGTTGTTCGTGGGCTGTGGCCTTGGGCGTCGAAGGAGTTTCAATAAGCAACCGAGGGGGAAGCGCCTGACGTCCCGACGTTCATCCGTCGCCGACGCAGGGACAGCAGCGCCAACCCGCCGACCAGGATCGTCGCCACCCCAGGTTCGGGGACAACCGTCACCGCGTCGGCCGCCATTTTCAGCCCGACCGCATCGGCAAGCGGCAGGCCCATGCTGGTCATCAATCCTGAGAGATCGATATCGCCAACCTTTTCCTGGTAGATCGTTGAAAAGATGGTCAAGCCCACCAGCAGCTCGCCACGATTGTTGGCGTGATACAAATCACTGTTGTAGAGGTTGTTCCACCCGTACTGCTCGAAGGCATCACCAGCCGGAGCGACGCGGGTGATGTTGTCGCCAAGCGCCTGGTCAACGGCATCCCGCGCCATGTTGTACCCGTCGCGCACCTCGCTTTGCATCGCCGCCGCATCGGCGAACGTTCCAGGGTAATAGCTGTGTCCCGGCTGTCGTGCCCAGGTTTCAAAGAGGACCGGCGTCATATTCGGGCTGTTGATTTGCACATGATCCGCGAGGGTGGTGGCATTGGTCGTGAAACTGGTCCGATTCCCGCCGACCGATGAGACGGTCGTCGCTTCGGTGCTGTAGCCTTGAAGAACGACGGCATCCCACGTTTGCCCGACGGGCAGTGAATTGTCGATGACATTTGCACTCCCATCGCTGCTCACCTTGATGACATGATCCGACAGCTTCCAGCCGCCGTTCATTTGCTGATAGGTGTTCGGCGCGACATGCCCGGGCGCAACGGCGATGTTCGTGACGATGGTCGGCAATGTCCAGCTTCCATTGCCGATCGTGAAGCTGTTGCCAAAGAACAAGAGATTGAGCGGTTGCTCAGCGGCGCGAGCCGGACCGGCCGCAAGGACAAAAGCGCTGGAACATAGAAACGTCACGGTGATGATGAAGGATTTTCGCATGATGATTTCTTCAGGGTGCAAGGTACGGATGGTGTGGGATCAATAACGCGGAACTCTCGATCCCGGCCGGGGGAATGATCCACCCGGCGGGAGACGAAGTGCTTGGTTTCCATGAACCGCGGGAAGCCCGCGCGGTCAGGCCTTGCGATGGCGTCGCAGCAGCGCCATGGCGCCCAGGCCAAGGACGCCCATGGAAGTGGGTTCGGGAACCGAGGCGATTTCAAGAACGCCAAGGTAGTAGAACTTGCTGCCATTGTTGTTATTGGAACCCGGCGACACGGTGATGCTGATTTGGTTGTTCGCGTCGGGCGTCATGCCGGAGACGGCGACGATGTTGCCTGTGTTGTTGGCGGCATTGAGATAGGTCGTTGAGGTCGTGCCGCCCGTGACCTGGTACGCCGTTTCGCGATTATCCGAGACGTTCATGCGCGAAGCAAAGAAGTAGAAGTCGTATGTTTCAGCCGGCGACAGGTTGCTGAGCGTCAACAAAACAGCTGGGACCGTGCCCCGGTCAAAGGTGGCTGTGTTGCCGTATCCGGAGTCGCGGGTGGCGCTCGCCGGGTAGTATCGCGACGCGGCATCGCCGGTGGGGCTGGTGGTGCCATCCGAGTTTGGATTGTTAAAACCGATTTGACTGGGGGTGCTGTCGTTTCCCGTCGGGTTGCCTATGGCCAGCGACCACCCGGTCGATGCGTTGGCTATATCATTCAACGTATAAGGGCTGTTGGCCGCGCTCGCGCTGGCGTCAACGTTATTCCACGTCCGGCCGAGCGCATCATCCGACGAGGATGTCTGCGCCTGAATTTCCAAAATCAATGAGAGCGGTCGCCGCCGAACTGATGCCCGCCGCGCCCATCATGGAGATACCTGTCACCACCGCGCCCAAAAAACCATGTTTGCCCAGAATTGACTGACTCATAAACTCTCCGCCAACGAAAAAACGAGAGGCGGAGATGGCTCCGCCGGTATTTGATCCTCCGTGCCGCTCGCGCAGACCAGCGCAAGCAAACAGGAACGGGGACCAAACTTGGGCATTATGCCATATATTTACACATATACAATAGACAAGCGAGACGCGACTACTCGTTTTGAATCAGCTGTTACTTTCATTGGAAAAAGCTCCTCTTATCCCCTCCCCCGGTACTCCGGGGGAGGGTTAGGGTGGGGGTTTTTCGCTCAAAATGGGCACAAGGCCCCCTCCCCAGCCCTCCCCCGGAGTACCGGGGGAGGGAGATTTGCGATTAAAATCGCCTCCTTTTCAAAACGGGTAGTCGCGTGACAAGAGACGATTTTGGGAACGTAATGCCGCGTCAGGTTCAACCGGCCGCATGCGTCCGGGCAAACGTCTTGTCGATCTCCTCCAGGGATGCAATGGCGCCGGCGATGGCGGCGGCGCCATCTTCGCTTCGGCCTTGAAGCGGCGGGCGGGATTCCTCCAGCGCCGCGAGGATGTCATCGATCTGAAGCTGATTCGGGCTTGCGTCGTCGTACGGAATGTCGATGGGTGGCTTGCTCTCGTGATATTGACGGATCGAGCCATTGTCGATGGATGAATCGTATGCGACGCTGCCATGTTCCATGATGACCTGAAACGCAAACCGAAACGGCGTGGCGGAGCTGACATCCCACCCGGCATGAAGGTGAACGAGCAGGCCGTCGGGGTAAATCCAATCGGTGTCCACTTGAACGGGGAGCATCCGCCTGCGGACACCGGCGGCGCGGATGATCCGATCGGCGCCAAACCACCAGTGCGCGATGTCAATGTCATGCACATGAAGATCAAGGACGACGCCACCGCTTTCACGGGCGTTGGTCAGCCAGTTTTGATAGTTCCCGGTGGGCAGGCCTCCGGAACGGTCAAACCGCGCGTAGTGGGGCGCGCCCAGTTGTCCGGAGGAGATGATCCGCTGCGCAACGACATATTGGGGCATGTAGCGCAGGCTGTGGCCGATGACGAGCTGCTTGCCGGAGTCGCGCTGCGCCTGACGCATGGCGTCGCACTCCGCCACGGTCATCGCCATCGGCTTTTCACAAAAGACATGCTTGCCGGCGCGCAGGGCGGCGATGGCGACCGGCGCATGCAGCGGGCTGGGGAGGCAGATGTCGATCAGGTCCACATCATCGCGCGCGATGACTTGCTCGTAATGGTCATGAATGCCGACACCGGTGAGATCGAGGGGATCGGGGTTGGCGGGGTCCTTGCGCAAGGGGATTGAACGATCCCGCCGCAGCTTGTCGGCCGCGACATCGCACAAGGCGACCAATTTCGCGGCGGGGTTGTTGCGGTAACAGCGAAGATGCACACGCCCCATACCACCGGCCCCGATCAATGCGACGCGAATCATGACAGACTCCTGAAAATGACGGCGGATCAAGCCCGCGCCGCCGGTCCGCGCGCGATCCGCTCGATGAGCAATCGGGCGCAGAGCAGATCGTGCGGAAGCTGTTCGCCCTTCACGCCGGTTTCGATGATGAGCGGGCCGGTGTAACCGCAGGCCAGCACATGGGCAAGCCAGTTGGTGAAATCCACGGAACCCGTCCCAAGAGGCACTTCCGCGCCGAGATGGCGGGGATCGGTCGGCGGATTGGCATCCTTGCAATGGATCGCGCTGACCCACGGGCGAAGGATGCGCCAGGCGTTCATCGGCTCATCCTGGGAGTACAGGATGAAGTTGGCCGGATCGAAATTGACGCGAAGATTGGGATGGCCGACGCGCGTGATGAAGTCGGCCAGTTGCGCCGCCGATTCCTGACCGGTTTCAAGGAGGAGCAGTTGATCGTGATCCGCGAAAGCCTCACACACCTGGCGCACATCCTCGCGGAGACCTTCAAGGTCATCCTCCTGTTCGGGGATGCGCCCGAGGTGGCCGCTCAGATGGCGCACGCCAAGTCGATGGGCGAATGCCGCGGTGCGATGGAGGGCCTCCAGGCGCTGGGCGCGGTGTTCCGGTGGGACCAGGCCACAGGTTCGGAAGATGGAGGGAATGTCGCTCCAATCCTCATTGGCGAAACCAAAGGTGACGGCGACCAGATCGGCGTCGATGGATTGGGCGGCGGCTAGAATCGTCCGCACACCGTCGCTGGTGTCCATTTCCGGCAGACGGGAGATTTGCAGCGAATGCAATCCGGCATCGGCGGCGGTTCTCGCGATCCAGTCGATGCCGTGGCGCATGCTGACCGCCCAGCCGACGTTCATCTTTGCGGATTGGTCGCAACCGATGGGCATGAGTCGTTTACCGGACATCCAACTCATCCGCCAGCGCCGTCCAGACCCAATCCGGCAGTGGAGTGGTGGCCGCCGCGATGCTCTGGCGCACCTGCTGGGGCGTGGAAGCCCCCGTCAAGACCGTGCTGATCCGTGGCTCGCGCAGGCAGTATTGCAGCGACAGATGGACCTTGCTGAGCTGGTGCGACTCGGCCCAGTGACGGGCGCGGAGCACCCACTTCTCCTCGTCGCTGGTGCCGTCGGTGCGCCGACCGCGGATGACCTGTTCCCACGGCTCATCGGAGAGATATCCAAAGAAAAGCGGGCTGCCAAGGACCACGGCCACATCATGATCGCGCGCCGGCTGAAACAAATTGTCCCTCGCGGACTGATAGAGAATGTTGAAATCAGCGTAGGTCAGGATGCTGTCGAACGCGCCGTCGCGGATCGCGTGCAAAAGCAGCTCGTGGCTTCGCACGCCGATGCCGATGCCGCGAATGACGCCCTGTTCCTTGAGACTCACCAGCGCGCCGAGAATGCCATCGGGACTGAACGCATCCTCGTAGGAATCGGGATCGTGAATCTGCACGAGGTCGAGATAGTCGGTTCCCAACCGTTGCAATGAAGTTTCAACGCTGCGGAGTGCAAAGTCCCTGGAGTAGTTTCGGATGGGGGCGCCGGTGCCGGCCTTGGTGGCGATGACCAGTTGTTCACGCGGATATCCCCGCAGCGCCAGGCCGAGCCGGCGTTCGCTTTCGCCGTAGCCGGGGGAGGTGTCAAAATAATTGATGCCGGCATCGACCGCGGCATGCACGGTGGCGATGGCTGTGGCGTCGGTGTTCAAAATGCCACAGGAGGCATGCAGCCCGGCGCCACCGAGACCCAGCGCGGAGATCGATCGCCCGAGGCGTCCCTGACGCCGCCGCTCGATCGTCTTGGATCGCGCGTTTTCCGGCGCGGGCGTGCCAGGTTCAATGGGCCTCGCCGTGCCACCCGGCGCTGTGGGTGGAATACTATCAACTGTCACTTGCATGATGGCTCCAGTCCATACCATTCGATGGCGGTGTCATGAAAAATGGCCGATTGATCGGCCTCGGGCAGATGAGCGAGCAATCGCCGCAGACCAGCGACCCATTGCGACATGGAGCCGCCGAGCGTGCAGATCGGCCAATCGCTTGCGAACATCAACCGGCTGGGACCGAAGGCATCAATGAGATGCCGGGTCGCACCCGCGAAATCCTCCGCCTTCCATTGGTCGGCGGGAGCGGTGGAGATGATTCCTGACAGTTTGCACGCGACCCGTTCATTGCGGCTGATGCGATCGATGTCCCGCTTCCAATCATCCACCGCGCCGGCGTCGCGCAGCATCTCGAAGGTCATCCCGCCATAATGATCGACGACAAATCGTGTTTCCGGGCACAATTCCACAAGGCGGGCGCTGCGGGAGATGTCGCCATTTAATTCAAACACCAGCCCCAGCGCGCCGACCTGGCGAACGCCCCGGACAAACGCGCTGGTTGGCTTGAGCTCCTCCGGAATGCCCTGCCGGACGCCCTTGATCCATTTGCCCGGCTGCGAGCCGGCAAGGTATCGGTGGAAATCGCCGTAGCCGACGTTCCCTCCCATGATCAATCCCGCAAGCGGATTGTCGGACCGTTGGCAAATCTCCACCACGATTTCGGTCTCGTCATAGCGCTGCGACGCGCCCACGCCGACTTCAACATAAACGCCGTGTGTGACGTTCAACCCCGCGGCGGCCCGCATGTAATCGCCGATGAGGAAGTTGCGATTGAGCGGCGGCCCGATCCACGGCATGTGGAGGCGCTGCAAGTCCCACAGATGCACATGCGCATCGGTGATCGGAGGCGGCGGGGGTGGGTTGGTCTCCAGGCTCATGCGAACTGTCCCTGCGTGTGATCTAGAACAGGTCGATCTCAATGACGGGCACAACAACGTCGGGCTTTTTGACCGGAAGCTCAAACAACACGGAATCCGGCGGCAGCGACTCCTTCAACCCAAGATGAATTTTCAAATCGCGGCTCGCGGTGAAATGCACCTCGCTGGCGTCGTTCATCAACTGCGCATAGCGAATCTTCCCGGCCAGTCCGGGACAATAAAGATATCGGAACGGCCAGTTGAAGATGTGCAGATAGAGCTTTCGACCGTTTTGCGTCAGCCGGCAATCCTGGGGCGCGGCAAACTCGCTCTGCGTGCAGCCATAAATGGACGGCGCGTGCAGCGCCATCCAGTCGCGATAGACGCCCAGGGCATCCGTGGCGCGATGATCGAATGTGCCCAGCGCCGTCGGACCGACATTCATGAGCAGGTTGCCCCCCAATGAGACGGTGTTGATCAGAAGCTGAATCAACTGCCCGGGGCTCTTCCATGTGGCCTCATCGCGGTGATATCCCCATGAACCGCTGAAGGTGTGGTTGGCTTCCCAGACGACGGGCTTGTTGTTGACGTGCAGCCAGCGCGGCGGCTGAAACTGCTCGGGAGTGTGGACATCGGCCTGTTCGGGATCAAGATCGAGCCGGTTGTTGAGAATAACCTTCGGCGCGATCTGGCGGATCATCTTGAGCAGCTTGTCGGCCTGCCAGTCGTCGCGCCCCTTGCCGCCGAGCTTCCCTTCCTTTGCTTCGGGGTAGGAATAGTCGAACCAGAGGATGTCCACCGGAGCGAACTCGGTCAGGAGCTCGCGGACCTGGTTGTGGAGATATTCCACATATCGCGGGAATTGCTTTTGCGCGTTCAGTTCCAGCGCCCGGGGATCGTTGCGCTGGGGATGAAGCACGTCGATCGTGAAATCGGGATGATGCCAGTCAATCAGGGAATAGTAGAGCCCGACACGGAGTCCTTCGGCGCGGAAGGCATCAACCATCGGACGGATCAAGTCCTTCCCGGCCGGGGTATTGGTTGACTTGTAATCGGTGAACTTGCTGTCCCACAGGCAAAAGCCCTCGTGATGCTTGGTTGTGATGACGAAATATTTCATCCCCGCTTCACGCGCCGACCGCGCCCACGCGGCCGGATCGAAATGGGTGGGGTCGAACTGCTCGAAGTATTTCTGGTAGGCCGCATCGGTGAGTTCCTCGCGGTTTTTCAACCACTCGTGACGGGCCGCCAGGCTGTAGAGCCCCCAGTGAATGAACATTCCGAAACGATCGTGAACGAACCAATCGGTATTACCGGATGTGCGCGCGGGGTGAAACATGCCATTGCTCCTGACGATTCTGCTGGTCAAGCCAACTCAACCATCATGTACTTCCCGCATATAACGTATACCAAAACTGTTCCTATGTCCATATTAAGGGAATTATTTGGTGTCGTAATATTATTTGGTGGTGCGGCGTCACATTTACGCACCACATGGGAGGGCATCCAATAAAAGTCGGCCCTTTATAAAATAGTGCTTGAGGAACCAAAATGGTCTAATGTATAGTTTATCACCATGGCCAAATACACGGCAATCGCGGATCTGCTCAAGAAACGCATCATTCACGGCGATTACGCGATGAAGGACATTCCGCCGGAGCGGGAATTGGCGCTGGAGGTGGACGCCAGCCGCAAGACGGCGAGGCGCGCCGTGCAGCACTTGATTGACAATGGTCTGCTCGTGCGGCAGTCGAACGGTCGGCTGGCGGTCAATCGCGCAACCGGCGGGCGCGACCGCACCGCGCCATTTCAACTGGCATACCTGGCGCCTACAACACAATCGGCGGAAATCCAACGAACCCGTATCGCCCTCGACCAGGTCGCGGAGGAAATGGGGGCGCGCGTTCGGCCGATCCTGTACCTGCACTGGGATGATGCGCAGATCCTCGATGTGTTTGACGGATTCGACGCGGTGTTTCTCTACCCGCGTCCCGAACCGATGCCGCAGTGGCTCATTGACAGGCTGCGCGACGGGGCGACCCCGGCCGTGGTGTTCGGGGTGGACATGTCGCATCTGGGCGTCCGCTGTGTGCGACTGTTCCCGCCGGTCTTCGTGCAGAAGCTGCTGGATCATCTGAAGGCCAAGGGCCATCGCAGCGTCGACTGCCTCAACACCGAGTTCTCCCCCTTGAACACCATGGAGCAGCGGATTGAACAATGGCAGCTCTGGCGGATGGCGCATGGCATCCAAGGCCAGCTCATTCACGATCCCAACGGTTCGCCGATGAACTCGTATCGGACCATGATGCGCCTCTTGAAGGAAGGTCGCTTCACCGCCACCGGGCTGTTCTGCACGACCATGGCGGCGGCGGTCGGCGCGATGCGCGCATTTCACGACTGCAATTACAAGGTGGGGCGCGATGTCGCGATCTGCACCGTCAACAGCGAAGGGATGGCCGAGTATCTGGTTCCCAGCGTCACCTGCCTGGAGATGCAGGATCTTCGGCCGTACATCCGCGTGGTGATGGAATGGATGATACACGGCGATTGGGTGGGTTCGCTGCTCGTCCAGCCACAGGAGGTGGATTTGTTCATAGGGGAATCGACCGTCCAGGACCTGCATACGCTGCCCCGCGAGCCAGTGCTGAAAGAGCCTTCACGCATCGACAAGGGAACCGATGCGGTCCGCACCCCAGCCTTCTAGCCGAATGGCTTCGCGTCCGACACATGCGGACGAAGGTCAAGTGCGTTTGCTCAGAATAAGCTCAAGTGGGGGCACGCACTTCAACTTTATTCACTTTCGGTAATTTTTTCTTGCATTGGGTACCACATTGGTATATCATCAACTCGTACTCATCTTCGTGCGTCAAGTGCTTGGAAATATTTGTCGCATGTCATTTGTCACATGAGGAGCCTTATTGCTCACACACTTATCCGCGGCGAAATCGGATGGTCCGCTTCGCCGGTGGATCAATGTCCCTTTTTCTGGAGGTAGCGTGATGCGTCCCAGCTTGTACTATCCGTGCGCGGTTGTGGCGGCGGGGTTGATCGGGTGCATGGGGTCCGTGGCGTCGGCGGCACCGATCATTTCGGCAACCAGCGGCGCGGCGATCGGTAACGCGAACCCGGATCCGACCGATGCGTTCAATGGCGCGACCGTGGATAGCAGCTATGCGGTTGTTGTGAATGCCGTAGCCGACAATATGTTCGGCGCATCGTCCGGCGGCGAACCTGGCCAACACAATCTTCAATGACAACACTGGTGCCGTTGACACCACCGCCAAGACGCAGACCAACCCCATCTTCGTCAACTTTCACACGGCCGCCCCGGTGACGATCGGTGGATACAACCTGTACCTCCAGGGCGACTCCGGCGCAGGTGGCGCGGGACATCGTGAAGCAACGTATGTCCGCCTGTATGCCAGCAATGACGGTGGCGTCACCTATGGTGTCGCTCTATCGGCCGTGCAGATCAATCCCATATTGGATTTCACCAGCCTCCCGGACCCGAAGCCGGACAGCAACTACGAATCCTTATATGGCTCCAGTGCGATCACGGTCAGCGACACCTTCGCCGCGCCGGCGACGTATCAGTATTACCGCGTTGAGTTGATGACCGATCCGTGGGCAAACCCCAACGGGATTCGCGTGGTTGAACTCGATGCCGCGCCTGTGCCGGAACCGGCGTCCATGGGGCTGATCGGGATCGGTTTGATGGGTCTGTTGCATCGCCGCCGGCGCTGAACACCTTTGGCGTCGAGGATCTTCGGCAACGAGACGGGGCCTGACGGCTGGGCGGGAGGCCCCGTTTTCATCGCCGCCTCCTGCGCCCGCCCGAGTTCAGAAAGGTGCTTCACGGTGTCGGAAGATCATTGGAGTTTCGTATGGTACTGTCGCGAGCCGTTGTTTTTAGTGCGATTGCACTATCCGCTACCGCATCACTCTCATACGGCGACCTCAATGACCTGACGGCGTACGTCTATACGAACACCGAGGGGCAATCGCTCCCGTACCGCCTGTTCGTGCCGACGAACTATGATCCGGCCAGGAGCTATCCGCTCATCATGCACCTGCATGGGGATTACGAATCGGGCACAGACAACGTGGCGGCGGCAAACCACATCAGCACGCAGGACCTGGTCGCGCACGCCAAGACCAGTGAATATGCCAGCTTCGTCCTGGTGCCGCAGAAACCGACGATGGCAAGCGGTTGGGATACCTATGGTTCCGGCCAGCCGTTCACGCTGTCGCTGGAGATTTTGAACCAGCTTGAAGGCACGTACAACATCGACACCGACCGGGTGTACCTGACGGGCTTGTCGCGCGGGGCGGTGGGAACCTGGCGGGCGATGGCGAGTTACAGCAATGTGTTCGCGGCCGGGGCGCCGGCGTCGGGTTGGGGGAACACCAGCCAGAGCAGCCTGCTGGCAACCAAACCGATCTGGGCATTCCAAGGCGGCGCGGATACGGTCGTCGCGCCGACGTATTCGCGCGCGATGATCACGGCGATTCAACAACAGGGCGGGCATCCGCTGTACACCGAGTACTACGGCGCCGACCACAGCGACACGACGTGGAATCGCGTCTTCAGCGAGTATGGGCTGTATGAATGGATGTTCAATCAAAGCCTGAACGGTCCGATCCATACCCCTCCCCCGCCGCCGGCATCGGATGTGACGAGAAGCTTCACCGAGGGCTTTTCCAACAGCACCATGACGTCGCAGTTGATCGATGTGAAGGGGAATTACATTACGACGAGTGGGCAGCTTCGACATCGATCCGACACCGAGGGGGATCGCAGCTATGTGCGGAGCGCTCAAACGGATTTGGGGAGCCATGACTTCACGTTCGAGGTCACGGTCAACAGCGCGGCCGGAGCGGCCGGGGGGAATGGGATTTCGTTCATCGGTTTCGGAAGCGGGGACGCCAACCCCGGATTTTTCAACGAACCGGCGAACTCCATCGTCGTCCATCTCTACGCGCCGGATTACAATCCGAAGACGACGCTCACCATCCCCGGCCAAAGCGAGATCACGCTTGGAAGCGCCAGCGGCGGGCAGCATCGCGTGCAGTTCGTCAAGCTGGGAGACCTGCTGACGATCAACTTCGACGCCGACTACAACGGGGAAGTGTTCTTCAAGGACTACAGCTACACGGTTGATCTGAGCACATTGAGCGGGTTGACCCTGGACGACACCAACTCGCGCATCTTCTTCGGAACGGCATCGAACGTCATCGGTTTTGATGATGTGATGCTGCGGGTGAACGCCGTGCCGGAACCCGCGACGTTGGCGCTGTTGGTCATGGGGATGCCCCTGGTGATGCGAACGCGGCGAAGGGTTCAATAAGCACACCTAGATTTGCATCGACGTCCAATGGGGGTGGGCATCGAGGCGGCGCTCCATGTCGCGGAAGGCGGCGAGGGAGCCGCGGAGGTGGGCGTAAACGTCGCCGCCGATGGAGTAGCCCTGGAAGCCGATCATGCCGGTGTAACTGATCGCGCGGAGATGCCCGAGGATGGCGAAGTTGTCGAGTTCACCCTGGCCGATGGGTTCGATCGTCGCCTTGCCGGCGATGCCGGTTGGCGTGCGGCGGCTGCCGCAGAGGTTGACCTGCCGCAGATCGGGGGCGGCGAGATCGAGTTTGGAAAAGAGATCGTGCCCGTCGGCCGCAAACCAGTGGAATCCGCAAAACATGACGCCGAGGTTGGGATGGGCGACGCGGCGACAAAGCCGCACGGCGTCTTCGATGCGTTCCATCCAGTTGCCAATGTGGGGATAGAGATAAATGTTGATGCCGCGCGGCGCAGCGAGTTTGAGCAGACGTTCCACATGGGACACCGCCGCATCATCCAATGACGCATCGCTCGGATGCCGATCTTTGTCGGGCGCTGCCCTTGAAATCGCCAGTTCCAGCGGCGGGCAGTTCTCCAGCGATTGAAGCATCTTATCGATGCGCTGGTTGGTCGGATCGTTTGCATCCGATGCATTGATGTCGGCGTAGACGGCGGCCACATCGAGGCCGTGGCGGCGCTTCACGTCGGAAACCTTCGGCAGGTCATCCCACGCGCGTTCGCTCCAGAGGGTGTGATACGTCGCATCGTAACCCAGCTCGGCGAGCATTTCGCATCGGGTCTCGAAAGGATAGGCGCCGAGAGGCGTGTAAAAATGGGTGTCCATCGCGAAGGTGCGAAAACGGGTTGGCATGGCGAGCTCCTGATTGAGTGGCGTGCATGATGGTCCGCGGGGCGGACCCTACGAATACTTCATGGTCAGCGGCGCGGACCTTGCATTTTGTGCATCATGGTCCGCGGGGCGAACCCTACATGATTATCACTTGGGGGCGGTGTTGGCTGGCGGCATCGTAGATCGCGCGGAGTAGTTTGAAATTAAAGAGGGCCTGCTCGTTGACGATGGCCGGAGAAGCCTGGCCGTTGACATACTGATGGAAGAAGACGAGCGGCTTGTCGTGAGGACCCAGGCCGGAGGTGTCGGGCAATTGGAGCGTTTCGGTTTCGAGTTTCCCGTCGCGGTCGAATCCGCGGGGATTCAATCCGCGGAAGTCCTTCACGCGC
>CAYTAP010000072.1:0-5767 GCA_964435775.1 uncultured Tepidisphaeraceae bacterium | reverse complement strand
CCCCTTGTTGTTGCACCACTGCCAGCGGACGGCGCCAAGCGTGCCTTCGACTTCGACCACCGAATGCGCCTCCCCGTGGGTGCAGGCGGCGCGTTCGTAGGTGACGGGGACCGGATCCCTGCCCGTGCAATGAAAGAGCATGCTGGCGGACACATGTTGTTCGGTCCGCATGGGATCGAACGGATCGATCGCGGTTTTGGGCGTCGCCATCCATGCGGAGACGACCTCGACCCTGACCGGTTCGAGCACCTCGCAGAGGCACGCGATGTCGTATGGGCCCCAATCCATCATCACCCCTCCGCCATTGATGGCGGGGTCGAGAAACCAGCGGCTGCCCGGTTGATATTCAACGCCGGAGCGCGCGCGGTTGGAACGGTCGATGAAGTTGAGGCGATAGACCTTGCCCAGTGTGCCGTCGTCAACGAGCCGCTTGGCATGGCGCGTCGCCGGAAGACCGCCGAAGCGCACGGAGCAGCAACCCAGGTGACGATGATGCTCCCGCGCTGCGGTGAACATCCTCGTCGCCTCTTGGCTGTTCAGCGCCATCGGCTTTTCGCACAGGACATGGCGGCCGCGGCGCAGGGCGGCCAATGCGGCGTCGCAATGAAACGCAGGCGGCGTGGCGACGATGGCGATCTCCCCCTCGCGCGCTTCATCGGCAAGCATCGCGTTCAGGTCCGGGAAGACCGTGGCGCCGGGAAACTGCGCGCGGAACGCCTCAACGGCCTTGGGGTTGGGATCGGTGACGCGCAGCTCCACCTTGCCGGGCAACTTGGCGGCGGCGGTGGCGTGATGACGCGCAATGACCCCCGCGCCGATGATTCCAATTCGAGTTGTGCATGATGAACTCATAAAAGCATGCCTAATAGGGAAGGATGTTGATCTGCTGATACGGCAAACCCATGCCGCTGAGAATCAGCGCGACCACCAGCCAGACACCGGCGGCGACCGCTTCACCGACAATCAATCCGATGAACAAGGGTTTGAGATCCTGATACAGCTTGTTGCCCCCAAAGCGCAGGATCATCGTCTTGGCCAGCCAGGATAGGAAGATGCTGAACCACATGAGCAGCACCGGCCCGGTCGGCATCATGACGAATCCCACCGGATGAAACGGCCACCACACATATCGCAGGCGCATCGCCGAGAGGAAGATGGTGATGACAAATCCGCCACCCAGCCGGCTCCAGGGGTCATAGGATGAACGCACGTTGCCCGCTTCGTACTGCATGGTCGCGTTCATCATCCCCGGCACCATGTATTGCACCGGCCAGGCATTCAACGGCTGCTCCTGCGTGGCATCGAGGGTCACTCCATGGTGGTATTCGGTCCAGAGCATGCTCGAAAGACCGGTGGCATAGGAAACAACCAGCGCCAGGAACATCAGAGCGATGAGCTTGCGCCCGATGTGCCGCTGGGCGGGCGTGTTGTCAGTCGCGCCGTTGAAGATCGCCTGATCGGACACTTTCGCCGCATGGGCGGCGTAAATCGGCAAACTGGCGCGATTGTCGTAGAAGGTCATATGAAGCATCGAGGCGTAGTAGAATGTTTTGCCCGACACCGCCTGCCAGCCGGACATGGACGCCAGTTGAAAGGGGCGGAAGAGTTGGAAAAGCAACTGCGCCTGGAGCAATCCCGTTTCAGCGACGATGCGGGTCATCGTGAACAGGAGGGTCACCAGGAGCAGCACGATGACCGCCGCCCCGCCGACGCCCGCGCCGGCGACGGCGAGAAAACCGATCATGATGAGGATGCATAAGATGAATCCCCAGAACGCCCAGCGATGGGAGAGATAGCGCCCGTCCTCCTCCCCCTCGCGCACGCCGCGCAATGCCTGCTTGAAGACGAGCTTCCAATGGGAACGACCGATCCAGAGGGTGATGAGGGCATAAGCCATCAGCCCGCCGGAGTGAATGTCCCATTCGCCCAGCGGCGTGCCGTCACCGGTGGCCATGCCGAGCATGATTCGATGGACCTGGCGCAGGATGAAAAAGAACCAGAGGCTGAAAGAGACGGAGGTGGAGATGAAGTACATCACACCGATGACGGTGAAATAGATCATCGCCTCTTTGAATTGGGTGTCGGTGAAGGACCAGGGATCGTCGACGAACAGGGAGCGAAGGTCGTATGAGATCGGGATGATGGGGATGTGCTTCGGCCAGTATTTGTGCAACCCGCTGATCATGTGAAGCAGGAAGACCGCTCCGAAGCCGATCCAGAAGACGCGCTGGCTGAAGATGCGGTTGAAATATCGGCCGGGCGAGGGTTGTTCGACAAGGGACAACTGCACGGTGGCCAGCGGAAAAGCCAGACGTTCGGATTCGTACCACTGTCGATGAACGATCGCGACCATGCAGATCATCGCGCCATAGAGGGCGAAGAAGAAGATGCCCCAGATGATTGCGGGACGAATCCACGCCCAATAGGGAATCGGTCCGTCGCCGGTCCATCGGTATATGAATCCGCTGACGATCGGATCGTGGATCCATTCCTTGATGGAATCGCCGGCGAAATCAGGGAACAGCCATTTGGGCAGATCGAGGGAGGACAGGAGCTTGAAGTACTGAACATTGGTCTGCGCGTGATAAATGGGGGCAATGAGCGAGGGCACCCAATACCCCATCAAGCCGGTGCTTGGCACGGCGCATGCGACGAGGATCATGACGAACGCGACGCAAATCTCGGAGGTGGTGAAGGCGAATCGCGGCAGGAAGCGACTGAGCGGGCCGTTGATCACCACCGCGAAGAAAAACAGGAGTGAGACGAGCGCCAACGGAAGATAGCTGCCGATCAGGAGAGTATTTTTAAGGGCATAGTCGTTGTACGGCGCCAGCGCGCTGATGAGGATGGTCCCGCCCAATCCCAGAAGCACACTGCGCAGTGTGATGACGCGCTGGCGCCCGCCGCAATGCTGCCGTGCCAGGGCATCGGGCGAAGAAGGTTCCGGTGTCGGTTGCATGCCTGATGACTGGTTCGAAAAACGGGTCATATCCTCCTCTCCGACATCCTCAGGCATGAAAGCGTTTAGGTCACTTGGTTTTGCCGGAATAATTTTAGTTTAACAGAACCTACCCGCATTGGTATAATAAATGGCATAAGATACCAAAATGTTCCCTGTGCGTGCAAAAAGATTTGATGAAAGGGATCTGATCGATGGGTTTTTCGGCCTGCTTGTTAAAGGCTCTGGCATTGACATGCCTTCTGGCGGTGGGCGCGTCGGGCGCATCACACCCTGCGAAAATCATCGGGAAATGGCTTGGGCAGGTGGGCAAGGACATGGTGGGGCCATCTCCTGCGGTGTCGCCGAATGGGATTCAGGACATCAGCATCCTACTATCGAACCTCCCGCGCGGGCGGGCCATCACGTCGGCGACAATTAATGGGGAGGGAGGAAGCGAATGGCGATTCAATGGGGATGGACACTCCTTCGCGGCGGCGCTGGTTCGGGAAAATAACGGGCCGCGCGCCGAGTTGCTCCTCGAGCCGGATCGCACGGAAACCGGGCGGGCGTTTTTCATCCATCTTGAGTTTGACGATGGCTCATCGGCGGATGTGACAGTGGCCGGGGGACGGGCCAATCCGAGGCTTCGCACGCCGGGCGCGGAGATCAAAGCGGTCTTCCTGGGCAATACGGGAGAGGATCGCACCGGCGCATCGGCGGCGGTCGGGCCGGATGGGCGTCAGGATGCGGTGGTTGCGTTCAACAATCTGCCGAAGGATGTCGCGGTGAGTTCGATGCGAGTTCACGCGGCGCGCGACATATGGGAAACGGGGTTGAACCCCAAGGGTTACATGAACGCTGAGTTCGCGGTCGATCCGAAGGACTCGACGCGGGGGAAGCTTTATTTTCAGCCGCCGAGCGCCGTGCGGGGGTCGGTGAAGATCGAAATCAACTATGCCAACAACGGGCGGGATGAGGTGCGCATCGCGGCGTCGAAACCCGCGACGGCCCGGCCCGTCACGGCGGCGCCCGCGCTTCGTCTGACGCCGAGTCAATTTACAGTGAACTGGCTCGGACAGGATGGCGCGGATTCGAGCGGTGATCGCGGCTACATTCATGTTGTGGTGAGCGGACTGCCCCGGAAAAAGGTGTTGGCGGCGGGATTGTCGGATTCGGCCGGGGGATACTGGGCGTGGCGGGCGGACGATCGCGTTCCTTTTGAAATTGTGCAATGGGATCGAACCCTGAAGGTGATCCAGGACCCGCGAGGCGACAGGGTGGCTCTCTTCTTTCCCTCCCACCGGGATGAAAAGGGGGCGAGCATGGGATTGTGGCTGCTGTTCGAAGGGGGGGAGATGAGCTTCACCACGTTCGAGGGGGAGTCGGTTGATCCGTATCTCCATGGGCAAGCGCCCAACGCCTCGCGCGTGACGGCCAAGCCGGGGGACGATCTTCAGGCGCTCGTGAAGCAATTTGGGAAGGTGGAACTGAGCGCTGGAGTGTATCCGTTGAATGCGCCGCTGGTTTTGGAAGAGCCGGTGGACATCTCAGGTCCGCGCGACGCGATCCTCGAGTTCTCGCAAAAGGACGGTTCGACCTGGACAACCGCCGTCAATATCCATCGGAGCAACACGGCACTGCGCGGATTCACGATTCGTTTCGCCACGCCGGTCACATGGCGGCGGGATGGCAATCCCGTGCCGACGGTCATCGGCTCGAGCGAGGCCGGCGATGGAGGCGTGGGCGATCCCAAGCGGAACATCACGATCGAGCGGATGCACATTGATGCGCCGCCATCGGAGGATCCGTCGAAATGGGAGGAATGCCCGAACGTGATTCGGATGGGGACGGCCGTGAGCGGACACATCGAGGGCAATGAGTTGCGTGGCGGGATGACGCAGTTGATTCGCGGACCATGGGTGGTCAAGGGGAACACATACCTGGGATGTCCGCCGGGGTTCTGGGCGTGGGATGCCTTCACGACGCGATGGACGCATGATCTGGTGATCGAGGACAACAGCCTTCGCCCGCCGCCGGGATCGGGCAAGACGTGGCGGTTTCTCGTGCTCGCGGGATATGGATTGAACAATGTCGTTCGGAACAACACGGTGGAGAACATCGGGATTCGGGACAACGATGTGTTGCCCAATCCCAACGCGGCGGAAATCCTGCTCACGGAGGCGTACAGCGTGAAGTTTGAAGGGCGGCCGGCGGCCATCCGCGAAGGTGGGCGGCTGCTCATGCTGCCACTGCTTCAGGGTGATGCGCCGCGGAGCGGGGATGGCGTGGCGATTCTCACGGGAAAGCACGCCGGGGAATGGTTCGCCGTGTCGCAGGCCATCAGCCCAACCGTGGTGCTGATGGACAAACCTCTGCCCGAAGGGGATTACGACATCTCCATCGCGACCGGTTTCACGAACCTGCTCATCGAAGGGAACACGATCGACAGCACCGGCGGTGGCGCGGCGGGGAATCTGATCCTCGCGGGCAATCACTTCGGAACAACGGTGCGCAACAACCACCTGATCGGCGGCGGCGCGTTCATGCTCGTCTCCTGCCCGACGGAACACCCGAACATCTGGGGTTGGACGCACTGCCCGTATGTCGGCGGGATCACCGAGGGGAACATCCTGGAAAACTCCGGCGTCGCAATGATGGGGATGCAATATTCCAAGGCGATCAAGACGACGCGGGGACGAACGTATTACACGAACGTGTTCCGCGACAATACGTTTCGATACACGGCCGAAGGACTTGGCCAACGGAACTGGACTCGGCACGAAGGAAGCATCGTCGCCATGACCGTCGATGAGCCAGGAGGGCTTG
>CAYTAP010000071.1:0-21649 GCA_964435775.1 uncultured Tepidisphaeraceae bacterium | reverse complement strand
ACGAGGTGCGCCGCGCGATCGACTGGTGCAAGCGGGTTGGAGCAACAACACTGCTCGTGCCGTTTTTCTTTTACAATGAACCGAAGGGGGCGACGCATCGGGCGATCGTGGCCGAACGATTGAAACCTCTGTGCGATGCAGCGGGCAAGGCGGGGGTGAAGCTCGCGTATGAGGGCGTGATGCCGGCCGATCAATTGTGCGAAATGGCCAGGCGGATCGACTCGCCGCACTTTGGCGTTTACTACGATCCTGCCAACGCGACGTGGTGCGACTATGACGTGGCGGCCGAGGTGCGAATGCTCGGGCCGCTCTTGTGTCAGACGCATGTGAAGGAAGCGCGGACCTTCAGCGGCGACGCGCACGCCGGCGAAGGCAGAGTGGACTGGCCCGCCTTCGCCGCAGCGCTGCGCGACATTCATTACGACGGATGGTATGTGTTGGAAACGCCCGGCGGGGATGAGGCGACCATTGCACCGGATGTGGCGTTCGCGCGGCGGACATTCGCGGGGGGTTAAAGCATGCGGAGCGGGCGACGGCGATGGCAGAAGGGCCAAAGCATGCAGCCGGCCGCCATGAGCGACCAACTCGCCAGTTCGGGGACGGTGGTGACAAAGACGCCGGAGGAACCATCGGTAAACTCCGCCATGAAGGCGAGATCACCGTTGGCGCCGAAGCCTGACGTCACATTGTTGCCCAGAACACCCGCGCTGCCGTCGAGGCCCAGAAAACTCAGCTGCGCCACTTCACGAAAATCACCGGGCGCGACTTCCAGCATATCCCCGGGGAGGACAATCTTGTGGACCGTCCCCAAAATGTCTTCGGCGAAGATCGCGTCGGTGAAGTTGGACAGCTGCGCGATGAACGCGGTTTGTCCGGACTCATTCAAGGTCCATTTCAGGACCCCCTGGTAGGTCAGCCCACCGGTGCCCGGGGCGACATCCCCTGACAAGGCCACCGCGTGGAGCGCGCCAAGGCCCTCGGAAAACAATCCGCGACGTCCATCATCCAGGTAGGACGTGAAGGCCGCGTTTCCGTTGGCGTCCAAGCCGAGGAAGGCCGATTCGATGCCAAGAGCCGCCGTGCCATACACATGGCCGCCGCTCCCCGGCGCCACGTCCCCTTCCAGCACCACCTTCTCGATGCCGCCGTTGCGAGCCACCCAGATGCCATCGGGCACAGTGCCCCCCACCAGGTTCGCGCTGAAAACGATGTCGCCCGTGTCGTTGATGGCGACGGTGTCGTTGAAAAGGATGCTGAAGGTCCCGCCGCCGGGCGCGGAATCGCCGTTGCCCACCAGGCGGGCAAGCGATCCGGATCGGTTCGTCCAGACACCTTCACCGGCGCCGCCGCTGGTGATGGCGGCGACAAACGCCGCGTGCCCGCCGTTGTTGATCGCCGGAATGCGAAACTGGTCAAAGACGGCGGCGGTGCCCGGGGCGCTGTCGCCCACTTCGGCCAGCTTGTTCAACGTGCCCGAGCCTTCGGACCAAGTGCCGGAGGACGCGAAGTTGCCCGGCGGCCCCGCAGTCGGGGGCATCGAGGCGTGAAATGCCGCGCGCCCGCTGTTGTTGAATCCGCCCATCGCTCCAAAACCGGTCTGGTACAGCCGGGTCGGATCATTCGTACCGGGCGCGGCGTCGCCGCCGGCCGCGATTTTTCGAAGGGCGTTGCCCGCGCCGGTTTGGGAAAAGGCGCCGCCGGTGTTGAAGTCACTGAGTGTCTTGCCGAACGCGGCCTGTCCGGCATCGTTGAGGTACAACTTGATATTGGCGTCTTGGAAGGAACCCAGGGAAAGCGATGTGCCCGGCGCCGCATCGGTTTGCAAGGCAACTTTGGCCAATGATCCGCCGCCTTCGGACCAGAGCCCATCGGTGGCATCCAGGTCGTCCATGACGCCGACAAAAGCGGCTTGGCCGTTGCCGTTGATGAAGGGCGCTTGGAAGACGATGAAATTGGCGGATGCGCCCGGCGCGGGATCGGATGAAAGTGCCACAGTCCGCACGGGAACCGCGCCAACGGCGGTCGGCATGACCAACGCCGTTGCGACGACCAGCTTCAACAGCATCGCCTTCACCGCACGCCGCGGGACGTCAAGACGCGGCGAGGGCTTTGATAATGTGGTACATTCGACGAAGGAAAACAGACGACTGTTCGCAATCATCACCCACACTCCTTCGAGGCGAAAGGTGGGACCGCCTCATTGATCCCCGCCGCATCCGTGGGCTGCGGCGGAACAATTCCATCCCGGCACGCATCACTGGAATCAATACTTGCGGTCAGTATTTTACCTGCCAGCGCACCGGCGAAGCAATGGAAATAAGCTTTACTTTTCAATTGAGGTTTAAGGAATGGCACCGCCATGCCGAGAAAAGCATTTAAAAAGCTGAGGTTACAGTCATGATGTTGCCTAATTATTTGGAGCAATACTTTATGGTGAGTGACACAACCTCCACCCGAACGCTTGACATAGGAAATAAGCTTCAACTGGCGCGAGGAGCGCAACCTGCGCTTGTGACCCACTCACGGCCTGGCCTCGAGGATCAGGTTGAAAGGTGTTTGCGCTGCGCGGCGGACGTGGGTGAAACCGCCGGCGGTGATGACATCCTTCAGGCGCGCTTCCCCGGCCTGGGCGCCCAAAGCCGGGCCGCGGCCCGCGAGGGAGACGGGGACGCAAATCATGGTTGAAGCGGCGTAAAACATGCGACCGATGGGGTTGAGGTTGGCCTCAGGCGCATCCTCGGCGAACGGTTCAACAATCATCCACGCGCCATCGGGCTTGATCGCGCCCCTGGCATGTTTGGCCGCGCCTTCGGGGTCGGCCATGTCGTGCAGGCAGTCGAAGCAGGTGAGCAGGTCGTAATCGTTGCCGGGATAATCCATCGCCGTGGCGACTTGGAATTTCGCGTTGCGGACGCTCTTCTCGTTGGCGATACGGACGCCCGCTTCAATGGATGGCACGTGGTAGTCGAATCCGTAAAACGTGGCGTTGGGAAATGCCTCGGCCATGAGGATCGTTGAATGACCAAATCCACATCCGAAGTCAGCCACCTTGCCCCCCTTCGCCAGTTTGGTCTGGACGCCCTCGAGCGAGGGAATCCAGTTGCTGACGAGATTTCCCGTGTAATTGGGCTTGAAGAAACGGGCGGTGCCGCTGAAGAGACAGTGGTCGTGATCGCCCCATTCCAATCCTTCGCCGGTGCGGAAGACGGATTCAACCTTGTCCAAGTCGCGGAACAGGGAGAGGATGACCTCGTATGCGCCCTGCGTGTAGAAGGCGCTGCTGTCATCGGCCAGCGCCATCGCCTGCTCGTCGGGGAGAGTGAACGCTTTCGACTCGGCATCATAGGTGACATACCCGCCGGCGGCGTTGTTCATGAGCCATTCTCGAACGTAGCGCTCGGCGGTTCCGGTTTTCTGTGCCAACTGTCGAGGGGTCATCGCGCCAGCGCCGCGCATGGCGCGATACAGCCCCAGCCGGTCCCCCAAAATCATCAACGGCACGCTGATCGCCCCACCCATATCGCCGATGGCTCTCCCCATGAACGCTTCAAGACGTGCATGATCGATGGCCATGATTGCCTCTGCTCAAAAGAGTATTGGTTCAACCTTAAGTGTGGCGATGGCGATGAAACTCGGCAACGGGAAAATTGTAGCAAAGAGAGCGGGCGCATGGGATACGCCTTAAGGTGGCGGGCTCATCGCGGAAAGAAGAAAAAGACGTAGGATGGACGGTCTATGCCTTGGGCGCAATTCGCTGAAATCGGGGTGATCCTGTTCCTGGGGAGCCTGTTGCAGGGGGCGGTGGGGTTTGGGATGGGGATGTTCAGCATCTCCTTGATGATCTGGTTTCACATCCCGATCACGTCAGCGGTGGCGATCGTCATTGTGGCGTCGGGGGTGCAGGCGGGGTGGAGCTGGTACAACAATCGAACCCATATCGAATGGCGTCAGCCGCTGGCGATGGCGGCGATTCGGACCGCCGCGACGCCACTGGGGATTTTGACGCTGGGGGTGCTCAGCCTGCAAAGCCAATCGGTGATCAAGCAGGTGGTTGGCGGTGTGATCGTTGTTGTGCTCGCGGCACAGTGGGGGTTGCGGATCAAACCGCGGGAAAAGGTGGCGGGCGGGTGGACGTGGCTGGCGGGGATCAGCAGCGGATTTTTGACGGGGCTGATTGAAATGGGCGGGCCGCCGCTGGTGCTGTGGGTCATGGCGCACGACTGGTCCAGCCGAAAGGCGCGGGCTTTTTTGTGGTTCAATTTCACCATCGATGCGCCGGTAATGATCGCGCTGCTGCTGTGGCGTTTCGGCCAAGGGATGATCGTACCGATGCTGATGGGCGCGGCGTTGATCCCTGTGGTCGTCGCGGGCGCGTGGATGGGTTTGCGTCTTGGACGCCTGATGGATCGGTCGAGGCTGCGCCTTGCGATGACGATGCTGCTCTTGATCATCGCCGCCAGTTCGCTGACGGGATGAGGCGATTACCTGAATTGTCGGTCCGTCGGGCGGCGCACATGCCCCATCGCCAG
Source organism: uncultured Tepidisphaeraceae bacterium (assembly GCA_964435775.1). Taxonomy (GTDB): domain Bacteria; phylum Planctomycetota; class Phycisphaerae; order Tepidisphaerales; family Tepidisphaeraceae; genus CAYTAP01. The sequence goes on along the minus strand of CAYTAP010000071.1, from coordinate 17,120 downwards.
TGAATCGGAAAGCGTTAGGATGGTCGGCCATGGCATTGGCGCAACTTCTGGAAATTTGTGCGATTCTGTTCCTGGGAAGCGTCCTACAGGGGGCGGTGGGGTTTGGAATGGGAATGTTCAGCATTTCGGTGATGATCTGGCTTCACATTCCAATCACCTCGGCGGTGGCGATCGTCATCGTGGCGTCATCGCTTCAGACGCTGTGGAGCTGGTACAACAATCGCGAGCACTTGCACTGGCGCGAACCGGTGACGATCAGCGCGATCCGGATTTTGACCGTGCCGCTGGGCATCCTGACGCTGGGTGTGCTCAGCGCCCAAAGCCAGGCGGTGATCAAGCAAGTTGTCGGCGGCGTGATTGTGCTCGTCTTGCTCGCGCAGTGGGGACTGCGGATCAAACCGCGCGAAAAGGTGTGGGGTGGATGGATGTGGGTGGCGGGATTATGCAGCGGATTCTTGACGGGGCTGATCAGCATGGGCGGCCCGCCGCTGGTGCTTTGGGTCATGGCGCATGACTGGCCAAGCCACAAGGCGCGGGCGTTTCTCTGGTTCAATTTCACAGTGGTCGCGCCGGTGATGATCGCGCTGCTGCTGTGGCGTTTCGGCGGAGGGCTGATCGTTCCGATGTTGCTGGGCGCTGCAATGACGCCGGTCATCATCGGCGGCGCATGGGGAGGCTTGCGCGTGGGGCATCTGATGAACCGCGCGCGGCTCCGCGTGGCGATGACGCTGTTGCTGCTGATCATCGCGGCCAGTTCATTGATGGCGTGACGGCCGAACCGATGGCCGCCATTTTTGGTTTTTGATTTTTGATTGTCGATTGCAAGGCTGGGTACGGGCCGGTTCAAACGCTCCGGCTTGGGGCTTGAGGAATCCGCGAAAGCGTGCTGAGCAGATGAGGCAGATACTCGACTCCGAATAGCTGGAGGTGGTTGATGAGGGCGTAGAGCTGGTAGATCGGCTTGCGGAGGGCGTGGTAGCCCTGGGGGAGGCGGCGGGATTGCTGATACGTTCGCATGAAGGCCGGGGTGGTGGTTTGGAAGAAGTCCATGTAGGCGAGTTCGGCCTCAACGTGGGCGTATTTGCACAGGGGATCGAGAATGGCGCTGACCCGCCACGCACCGGCGGGATCGGGATGGGCGAGGAGATTGGTGGCCCAGATGTCCCAGTGAACGAGACGGGGGGCGTCATCGTGGGCGAGGAGGGAATCGAGATTGTCGTGGATGCGGTCGATCTGTTTGCGGCTCCTGATGGGGAGGAACGAGAGCTTGCGCGCCTCGGCCCAGAGGGGATCGTAAATGTCGTGAAAAAAGGTTGGCCAGCTTTTGTGTTGGACGGGGTCTTGTGCTGTGACGCGGGCGTAATGATCGGCGGTGTTGTCATGAAGCTTCAGAAGCAGCTCGGCGAGGTGGCATTGAAGCTGGTCGTATTGATCCGATGAGCAAGCCTGTTTGGCGTCGGCGAAGGTGACGCCGTCGACGAACTGCATCAGAAGGTAGCTGTAGGGAAGATCAAGCGAGCCAACCTGACAGGCATACACCCGGGGGACGGGCAGGCCGAGGTTGGCGAGCAGGTTGAGCTGATAGGCCTCATCTTCGATGGCGCGATTGACGCGATGCGCGGTGATTTTCAGAGCGGCGCGATCGCCGGCGGCGGTGGTGAGGGCCAGGGCGGTGTTGATGCTTCCGCCATGCAGCGGCCGAACTTCAGCAAGTTCAGCGGCGCTGCCCAGCCAGTTGCGGACGATCAGGCGGAGGACATCCCATGAGATTTCACCGTCGAGTTTAGCCATCGTTTGCATGCGTCATTATCGAGGGGACTGGGAGGGAAGACAACCGAAGAGATTTTCGATTTTTGATTTTTGATTATGGATTGAAGAGGTCCGGCGGCGAAGACTGTGTCCCCGCTTTCAATCAAAAATCGCAAATCAAAAATCGAAAATGGGCCGATGGTGCGGCGGTGTGCGAACCGTGGGGGGGAAGCCTGAGGGCGTGGCCATGTGCGGTCATCAAACAGAGCCACCCCCGACGAGTGATCGTCGGGGGTGGTGGATTTGTGAGAAAGATAAGAGGTCAGTCGCGGACCAACCTCATATGCCCTGGGATCAGCCACGCAAGAGGCTGAGGGCCGCCTGAGGGGCCGCGTTGGCCTGCGCCAGCACGGTGGTCGCCGCTTGGGACAGGATCTGCGAGCGTGTGAGGTTCGCGGTTTCCTGTGAGAAGTCGGTGTCCCGGATGGCGCTTTCGGCCGCCGAGGCGTTTTCGAACGCGACGCCAAGACTGTTCACGGTCGAACCGATCGTGAACTTCTGGAACGCGCCCAGCCGGCCACGCAACTGGCTGACCTGTTTGATGGCCTTGTCGAGAATGGCCTGGCTGGTGACCAGGTTTCCTCCCGAGAGGTCATTGTCGCCACCCGACGCGAGGCTGTTGAGGAAGCCTCCGACGGTGTTGGACCCCAGGCTGCCGGTGGAGACGTCCTGGATGCCGATGGTCGCCTTGTCGCTTTCGGTCACCTTCGTGCCCAGCGCGAACGTCGCGCCGCCGCCGGTGATGGAGAACGTCTTGGAGTTGCCGCTGTTGAGGTCGTCGCTGATGTCGAACTCGACATCAAGGGCCGCCGAGCGGTAGATGACGTTCTTGCCGTCGGTGGTCGCCTTGGCGCCATTGACGGTGACATCGGCGTTGGTGCCGGTCGCCTTGCCCGAGGTGCCGCCTGTCACCGCGAAGGTGCTCGAGTTGGCGCCGATGGCGTTGACGCTGACGAACTGGCTGGCGCCGAAGCCGATGGAATCGAAGTTCAGGTCGTTTCCAACGACGGTGGCGCTGACGCCGGTGGCCGTCTTGATGTTGTTGATCGCGGTGGCGATGTCGGAGATCGTGGTGCTGGCGGCAAAGGACAACTGCTCGGTGCCCTTGTTGCCGGCGACCTGGAGGGTGATGTCCTTGTCGCCGATCCGCGCGCCGGTGCTGCCGTAGGTCACCTCGCCGGTGGTGGCGCTGTTGGTGACGTTGACGACGACATCGACCGCGACGTTGTCCGGCAGACGCGCGGCGTTGACCTGCACGTTTCCGAACGCCGAGGCGGCGGCGTTGCTCGTCTGATAGGCATAGGCGCCGTTCAGGAGCTTCTTGCCCTCGAACTGGGTGGCGCCGGCGATCCGGTTCACCGTGTTCAGGATCGAGTCCACCTGCAACTGGTTGGCCTGGACTTCCTCGCTGCTCAACCCGCCGGAGTTGGCGGTTGCGCCGACGAGGCTCTGAAGCTGGGTCAGCAACGAGCTGACTTCGCTCAGACCACCCTCGGCGGTTCCGATGATGTTGCTGGCGCGACCGGCGTTGCTGATCGCCTGGGTGATGCCCGCCTTTTCGGACCGGAGGTTCTCACTGGCGATCAAGCCGGCCGGATCATCCGCGCCGCTGTTGATCCGCAAACCGGTGCTCAAGCGCTGAAGGCTTGTGTTCAACGCATCATTATTTTTGGTCAGAACCCGCTGAGCGATCAACGAGCTGACGTTGGTATTAATTCTGCTCATCTGTCTCTCCATGACTGTTGTTCGCGTCCGGCTGACATCGACAGATGACATGCCGGTTTCGCGAGGATCATTCCCTTGATGGCCTTTTGCTGATGGACAGGGGACGAACCATCAGCAGCCCTTGACGCTCTGGAGGCTCAAGCTCGCTACGCGGGCAGGAGGAACCGGGGCGCTGCATTGGTCATTTGCGTACTCCTTTCTCACAAATCCCGCTCGACTTGCGGCCATGAGGGATTCCGGGAATCCGGCATGTCGGACAAGCGAGCTCTGTTGGGTCCCCTGATGTCCATCCGACCATGCGTCGAATGGAATCTGAAACCACCGGGTAGCATCGTCGCGGCATGAGGGGGCACTTTAGGCCGATCACAGGCGAAAAATGCGCGGACATTATGGGGCGATGTCCGGATAACCATTGGGAAATAAAGGAATTGTGAGACCTATGCGGGGAAGGCGCTCTTATGGGACGAACAGGCAATTTTTGCGCGGCGGAGAGGGCGATATGAGGTGTCCATCGCACGATATGCCGATGCCGAAAATAAATTTTTATTTGATAAACTGCCGGATGAAGGAGATACGTTGGCGGAACGAGTGAACGTCATTTATTTGCATTCGCACGACACCGGTCGTCGGATCGGGGCCTATGGGCATGCTGTCCATACGCCGAATCTGGATCGGCTGGCGCGGGAAGGGGTGCTGTTTCGCAATGCATTCTGCGCCGCGCCGACGTGTTCGCCGAGCCGGGCGGCGCTGCTGACGGGGCAATGGGCGCACAGCACGGGGATGCTTGGCCTGCATCACCGGGGATTTCGGCTGACGTATCCGCAGAGGCATCTGGCGAGTGTGCTGCGCGACAATGGTTACGCGACGACGCTGGTCGGGGTGAATCATGTGGCGTCGCCGGCGACTGAGGCTGGGTATTCCAACGTCATGCCCACGCCGACGCTTGGCGCGGCGGAAGTGGGGGATGCGGCGGCGCGGTTTTTACGAGGGGAGCCGAAGGAACCATTTTTTCTGGATGTGGGATTTGTGCAGACGCATCGGGGTCGCTTTCCGGCCGAGCGACATGCGGAGGATGACCCGCGATATACGAGTGTGCCCAGGGGGTTGCCGGATGAGGCGGGGATCCGGGAGGATGCGGCGACGTTCGCCAGCGCGGCGCGGGCTCTGGATGATGGGATGGGACGGGTGTTGCGCGGGCTGGCGGACAGCGGGCTGGCCGAGCGAACGCTGGTTATTTGTACGACGGATCATGGGATCAGTTTTCCGCGTCACAAGTGTTCACTGACGGATGGGGGGCTTGAGGTGATGCTCATGATGCGCGGGCCGGGAACCGAAGCGCTGGCGGGTGGGATGAGACGGGGGACGGTGTGCGATGCGCTGGTGTCGCAGGTGGATGTGTATCCGACGCTGTTCGAGTACCTGGGGCTTCCATCGCCGACGTGGCTGGTGGGGAAAAGTTTGTTGCCCGTGTTGCGGGGTGAAGCACAAGAAGCGCGGGATCATTTGTTTGGGGAGGTGACGTATCACGCGGCGTATGAACCCAAACGCGCGGTGAGGACCAGGCGATACAAATACATTCGGCGATTTGGGGAGCGGGATCGGCCGGTTATGAGCAACCTGGATGACGGGATCAGCAAGAAGGCGTATGCGGAGCATGGGTATGGTGACATGCTGTTGCCGCGCGAGGCGCTGTATGATCTGTTCTTCGATCCGCAAGAGAACAACAATTTGATCGAGGATCTTTTGCTGGCCGGGGAGCGAACGAGGCTGGCGGGGTTGCTCGATGCCTGGATGAAGGAGACGAACGATCCGCTGCTGGAGGGGGCTGTGCCACTGCCGCGCGGGGCGGTGGCGAGCGATGTGGAGGACTACTCGGCGAACGACGTGATGAAGCGACTGGCGGACGGGCGAGGAGGCGGCATTTGAATAATATAGCGGACACAGGAAGGTACGAAATGAGTGCAAAAGAAAGCCAACCCAACATCCTGCTTGTATTCGCCGACCAGATGCGCTCGGGCATGACAGGAGTGGAGGGGAACCACCATGTGCCCACACCGGCGATTGACCAATTGGCGCGTGAGGGAGTGTGGGTGCGGCAGTGCATCGCCAACTCGCCGGTCTGCGGGCCCTGCCGCGGCACGATGTTCACGGGAACCTATCCGCTGCGGCACGGGGTAATCTCCAACGATCTGGCGGTTCGCACGGACCTGCCGACGCTGGGCACCGTGGCGCGGGATGCGGGGTATCGCACGGGGTATGTGGGGAAATGGCACCTGGACGGCGTGCCGCGAAGCAAGTTCACGCCGCCGGGGCCGCGACGGCTGGGATTCGACGATTTCTGGGCGGCGTACAACTGCTCGCACAGCTATTTTGACGCGAAGTATTACCGTGACACGCCGGAGCTCATTCGACGGGACGGATACGAACCGGTGGTGCAAACGGATTTGGCGATAAAATTTCTGGAACAGTCGGCCGGCGATGACAAGCCGTTTTGCCTGGTGGTGTCGTGGGGACCGCCGCATGATCCCTATCGGGAACTGCCGGAGGAATACCGTGCCATGGTTGACCCCGCGACGGTGCGCCTGCCGGGTAATGTGATGCACCGCGACAACCCGCTGGCGCGGCCACTCGAGATTCGGCGCACGTTCGCGGATTATTACGGCGCGATTGCGGCATTGGATGCGCAATTGCATCGCCTGCTGGAGACATTGGACCGTCTGGGGCAGGCCGAGAATACGCTGGTGGTGTTCACGAGCGATCACGGTGACATGCTCTGGTCACATGGATGGATGAAAAAACAGTCGCCGTACGAGGAATCCATCCATGTGCCGATGTTCATTCGCGGACCGGGGATCGGCGGCGGAACGCAAAGCAACCGGCTGCTGTCGATGGTTGACTTGATGCCCACGCTGCTGGGGCTCGCGGGATTGAACGTTCCCGCGTCGTGCCAGGGGCGGGATTTATCGGGGACGTTGCGCAGCGCGGCAAGGGACGGGGGCAATGCGTCGGACGATGACGCAGTCTTGATCATGAACCAGTTCTCGCACGATGAAGCCACCGCGCAGCAGATGCCGGAATGGCGCGGGGTTCGCACAAACCGGTACACCTATGTCGAGCAGGCGGGGCGCGCGCCATGGCTTTTGTTTGACAACCAAGCCGATCCGGAACAGATGCGCAACCTGATTGGCGAGGCATCGCATGAAAAAGTACGCGACGATTTAGCGCGGCGGTTGCGGGCGCTGCTTGAACAGACAGGAGACCCTTTCGTGAGCGGCGAGGAACTGCTGTCCCGCGCCGGGCTGGCCGAGACGTGGGCATATCGCACGGCGCACATGTACGACTGAGGAAGGCAACGGGCGCCTGGAGGCATGGGAATAGCGCGGGGTTTGGTCATGTCCGTCGCTGACGCTTCCGGCTCGTATCGGGGGATTATGACCATGTCATGTTCGGATCTCGCCCGACGCCGTGCGGGTCAGGGCAATTCCATACCGGCGGTTTCGACGATCTGGTAGGTGACTTGGTGCGTTTGCGCCTCGGTGATGTAGATGCAGCGCCACTGAGTGCGGTCGCGGGGATTGGCGGCGCCGGGGATGGGTCCGAAGGCAAGGTTGGTGGGATTTTGGCCGCCGGCGTCGAGTTCGGCGACTTTCTTGCCGTGGGGGTCAAGTTTGACAATTTTGCCCAGGCCGAAGTGGGCATAGTAAAGGAAGCCGTCACGGTCGAAACGCATGCCGTCCGGGCCGGTGCCGTCGTTTTCGAGTTGTGCCCAGGGCTGTTGCGGGCCGACATCTCCGGCGTCATTGATCGGGTATCGGACAATGGTTCTGAGCGGGGTTTGAGCAACGTAGAGCCAGTGGTTGTCGTAATCGACCGCGATGCCGTTGCAAAAGTGAAGGGGGGAATCGAGTTGGGTGATCCGGCCGTTGGGTTCGAGGCGGTAGATCGCGCCGTTGGGGGATTTGAAGTCGCCGGGGTCGGTGAAATAGATGCGGCTGTGCCGGTCGATGCAGATGTCGTTCGGGCCGCGATAGTGCTCGCCCGGATGGGGTGCATTGGTGAGAACCTCGACTTTTCCTTGTGCGTCGATTCGAACGATCTGCTTGTTGCCACTGTCGCAGACAAGGAGGCGGCCTTCGTGATCAAAACAGCTTCCATTGGGATGCGCGCCATCCCACTGGCTGAAGATGCTGACCGCGCCGTCGGTGGCGACCTTGTTGACGTGGTTGGACTGGACGTTGACGAGGAACAGGTTGCCGTTGGCGTCGAAGGCGGGTCCTTCGGGGAACTTGAATCCACTGGCGAGGACCTTGGCTTTGTGCGGCATGTGATCTCCTGTAGTGTGTCGGGTTGAAAATTGTTGCTTTTATTTGGCCGAGTGTAGCCGCAGGGGGAATGGAAGGCTACAATCCGACCCTCTTTATCCACAAAGGACTTGCGATGTCGATAACCCGTGATCAAGCCGTTGCCGCACTTTCCACCGTTCAGGACCCGGAATTGTTCAAGGACATCGTGACGCTGCGGATGGTGAAGGAGGTGCGCGTCGATGGGGATGAGGTGTTTGTCCATGTTGAATTGACGACGCCGAATTGCCCGTTGAAGGATGTGATTCAGAAGGATGTTGAAAACGCGCTGCTGGGCGCGGGGGCGGGGAGCGTGAAACTGGAGCTCAGCGCGCGGACGCCGCAGCCGCCGACACGGAAGGAGGGGCTGCCCCAGGTGAGGAACATCGTGGCCGTGGGCGCTGGCAAAGGCGGCGTGGGGAAAAGCACGATTGCGGTGAACCTGGCGGTGGGATTGCATCGGGCGGGCTTTCGCGTGGGCCTCATGGACGGGGATATTTACGGGCCGTCGATGCCGACGATGCTGGGGATTCGCGGGCAGGTGCCGCAGGTGCAGGCGAACAAAATCCTGCCGTTCGCGGTGCATGGGATTCATGCGGTGACGATCGGGGCGCTGGTGGAGCAGGAGAAGCCGCTCATCTGGCGCGGGCCGATGGCGCATGGGGCGTTCAAACAGTTGCTGCTGGACAATACGGTTTGGCCGGAGCTGGATTATCTGATCGTCGATCTGCCGCCGGGGACGGGGGATGTGCCGCTGACGCTGTGTCAGCTATTGCCTTTGACGGGCGCGGTGGTGGTGGCGACGCCGCAGCAGGTGGCGCTGGACGATGCGATCCGGGCGGTGCGGATGTTCCAGCAACTGGGGGCGCCGGTGCTGGGGATCGTGGAGAACATGAGCTATTTCGTGGCCGCCGACGGATCGGAGCATGACATCTTCGGTCGTGGCGGCACGGAAAAAGCGGCGCAGCGCCTGGGATTGCCGTATCTGGGTGGGATGCCGATGTTCACGGAGGTGCGGGTCAACTCCGACGCCGGGACGCCACTGGAAAACTTCAACGTCAGCGACAAGCTGACGGCCGCGCTGGAGGGGCTGGTCAACAACCTGACAGCCCAGGTCAACGTGAGGAACCTCAGCGCGGCAACGCCGGCGTTGAATGTGACGTGACCACAAACAGTACGGAACGGGGAATGCGAAATGAGGCGGGTCCGTCGCTTACGCTTCCGGCTTGTTCTCCGCGCGTGGAACGCGGTTGGGGACAAGAAGACCCCCTCCCCAGCCCTCCCCCGTTGGGTACAACGGGGGAGGGAGATGAATCACACCGTTGCGCTGGATGGCGCCTTCAACGAGCCGGAAGCGTCTCTTCGAGCCTGAGCCTCAGAGCCGAAGGCAGCGACGGGCCTGCGGCGGATCAGATCGCCGAAGGGGTTCCGGAGGCGATGGTGCCGCCGCCGCTGAACGTGGAACTGACGATGGTGCTCATGAGCACGTCGGGATCATAACCGTTGGAGACTTCAAAGACCTTCATGTGCGAGGCGCTGCGCGCGGTGATCGTGAAGATTTCGTCGCGTCCGTCATGGGTGATGTCCTCGGCGGCGACACGGACGCCGCCGGTGAACCCGGCGTCATAAGCGAAGAAGCTGGCGACGGTGGTGATGTTGGAATTACTGGGGGCGTTGAAGATTTTCACATGGGGGGTGGCGCCGGCATCGGCGGAAACGACGATTTCATCACCTCCGGCGCTGTCGTAATCGGCGCGGCAGACGTTAACGCCGTTGTCGAAGCCGACATCGAAAGCGAAAAACGAGCGGACTTCGGTGTTGGTCACGCCATCGAAGACCTTGACGTGCGGACCGGCGCCCGGGCCGGCGCCGACGATGATGTCGTCGCGGTTGTCATCGGTGATGTCGCCGCTGCCGACGCGGACGCCGCCGCGGAATGCTTCATCAAACGCGAAGAAGGAACGGATTTCCGAACCGTCCGCGCCGCTGAAAACCTTGACGTGCGGGCCTGCGCCGGCGTCGGCGCCGACGATGATGTCAAAGTGTCCGTCGCCGTCGATGTCTCCGCTGGCGACGTTGAGACCGTTGTCGAAGCCGGGATCGAAGGCAAAAAAACTGCCGAGTTGGCCGGGCAGTTGATCGCCGGTGACGCCGTCAAACGTCCGGACATTGGGCCCAGCGCCCGGACCGGCGCCGACGATGATGTCGCTGACACCGTCCCCGGTGACGTCGCCGGTCGTGACGCGGATACCGCCGAGGAAGCCGGGGTCGAAGGCGTTGAAGGAGAATTTGGGCGCGTTTTCACCGGGATCAAAGACGCGGACAATTGGCGCGCCGCCGGCCTCCTGGCCGGTAACGATTGAGGTGGTGGAGATCAGCGACGCGGACAGAAGCACGCGTGGCTCCATTTGCTCAATCATCGCCTGTGCGGCTGAACGTGAATTACTGTTTTTCATCTGTGATCCTTCCTTTCGTTGATCTGACTCACGAGAACTGAAGCACGACGGCTCAGGCGTCGATTCGACGGATGAGAACGCGTCGCTGCGACAGCACCTCGCCCGCCGACAATCGCGGCGGCGATGCCGATCATCATCGTATGGCAGTGGAGAGGGGTGTCAATCGTCGCCTTCCGGAGCGGCGTCCAGGCCATAATCCTTGACCTTTTTGTTCAAGGTGTTGCGGTTGATGCCGAGAAACTCGGCGGTGCGCGTTTTCACCCCGCCGCACTTGGTCAACGCGCGGGTGATGAGGGCTTGCTCGATCTGGTTGATGAGGAGCTGGTGGATCTGTCCTTCCTGCAATTCGTAGTCGCTCATCGCCTGATCGGCCAGACGGGCGCTGAGCGCTTCGATCGATTCGCTCGGCAGGTTGGTGCGGCGCTGGGCGGCGAACATGCGGACGCTCAGCGGCAGAAGCTCTTCGGTGAAATCCTCGTCGGCGCTGAGAACAACGGCGCGTTCGACGGCGTTTTCGAGTTCACGGACATTTCCCGGCCAGGGATATCGGACGAGAACGTTGAGCAATTCCCGGCTGATCCGCTTGAGGTTGCGGCCGTTGACGGCGTTGTATTTGTCAAGGAAGTAGTCGATGAGGCGGGGGATGTCCTCGCGGCGGTTGCGCAGGGGGGGAAGATAAATGCTGACGACGTTGAGGCGGTAAAAGAGGTCTTCGCGGAACTTGGCGTCCTTCACCTCCTGCTGAAGATCGGCATTGGTGGCGGCGATAATGCGAACATCGACCTTGATGGGATGAATGTCGCCGACGCGCTCGACTTCGCGCTCCTGAAGAGCATGCAGGAGCTTGACCTGGAGCGAGAGCTCCATCGTTCCGATTTCATCAAGAAAAAGGGTGCCTCCGTCGGCGGCCTCGAAGCGGCCAATCTTGTCGCGGATGGCGCCAGTGAAGCTCCCTTTGACATGGCCAAAGAGTTCGGATTCCAGGAGCGCGGCGCTGATCGCGCCGCAGTTGACACGGATAAAGGGTTTGTCCTGCCGGGGGGAATTGTGGTGGATCGCCTTGGCGATCATCTCCTTGCCGGTGCCGGTTTCGCCCAGGAGCAGGACGGTGGCGCGGCTGTTGGCGACCTGGCCAACGGTGGCGAAAACCTCGTGCATGGCCGGGGCGTCGCCGACGATGTTTTCAAAACGGTAGCGGTCGCGGACCTGGGCGCGAAGCTGGGCGTTTTCCTCGAGGAGTTCCTCCTTTTGCCGCATGACCATCCGGTTGATCTGGATCGCCTGGGAGAGGAAGGCGCAGACGATTTCGAGGAAGGTCTGGTCACCTCGCAGTTCCTCCTCGTCGCAGAGGGGCTTATCGACCGAGAGGGCGCCGGCGGGTTGGCCGTCGATTTTGATGGGGACACAGAGGAAGCTGAGGGCGTCGGGGCTGGCGGTTTTGTATCGGCCGGTGCGGTTGAGGAAACCGGGTTCGGACCGAATGTCGGGGATGACGCGGGCACGCCCGGTGGCAACGACGTTGCCGGTGATCCCTTCGCCGAGGGCGTATTTGCCGCGTCCCATTTCCTCGGGGGTCAGTCCGATGGCGGCTTCGGTGCGGAGTTGGCCGGTCGATTCGTTGAGGAGAATCAGCGCGCCGCGGTGCATGTTCAGCTTGTCGGACACGATCTGCATGACGGTTCCGAAAGCGTCGCGGAGCTCAAGTGTGGATGAAAGAATTTGGCCAATCTCGGTGAGAATGGCCATTTCGTGGTCAATCTTTTCATCTATTGCCTTATTGTAGGGCATAGTGGAATCAGTCATGCCCTTAATATATGCACACAGACTATGCCGCTGCAAGCAAATTAGGCGGCCGAGGTGTTGAGTGGTGGCGAGTTCTATGAATTGAGCGAATCTGTGTAATGGCCGATAGACACTGATAGCGTGCTGCGCTCATGGGAGCGGCTTTTCATGGGAAGAGTGACCATGCGGCGAGTTTGGATGGTGCTATTTCGTCGCCCGTTTCATTGCCAGCTCATTTGGCTGTGCGGGGCATGCGCGCTGCTGATGGCGACGGCGGGGGTGGTGGTCATGACGCCGGTTATCGCGGGATTGTCGCCGGGGGAGGCGGGGGCATTACGGATAAGGGTGGTCATCGGGCTGGGGATCGCGGGGTTGGCGAGCGTGGGGTTGGGCGTGGTGGTGGCGCGGCGATGGCGTGCATCGCTCATGCAACTGGATCATGCGATCGCCACGGCGGCGAATGAGACGATTCACGGGATGGCGTGCGATGCGGGGACGGGGAATGCGACGGCGGGCGCGGCCGAAGTGGAGGCGGCGCTGCCGGCCGACCTGGGGCAACTGGGCGCGACATTCGAGCGGCTTCGCAGGGAATTGAACACGGCGCGGGCGGCGCATCGGGTCAGCCAGCAGACACTGGCGGCGCGCACGGGACAGATCGACCGGCTGCTTGAGTTTTCGCAGATGATCCAGGGGGCGGGACAGACGGAACAGGTGTTCGATTCCCTGTCTTATTACCTGAAGACGGAACTGGGATTGGCGGGTGTGACGATCCTGACGCATGACACGGATGCAGGAGAGCCGGCGATGGTGAGGGCGTGCCGTCCGGGCGATTTGATGGGCGCGGCCGGGCAGGAAGTCAGCGCGAAAGGCGGCGGAATTGGCCCGGCCGGGGCGGTGGCGCGGACACAGACGGTGGATCTGGATACGGGGATGTGTCCCTGTTTGCGGCAGAACCTTCCGCGACAGTTTTGTGCCGGTGGTCCGCCGGTGCGATGTGCGATTGACGGGCTATTGAGCCCGGCCGCTTTGGCGGGCGGTTCCGCGGACAAACCGCGTCCCTCATCCAATGACGGCGACGTGCCGGGGATCATCGACTATCCGGCGTATTGCGTGCCGTTCCGGGTGGGAAGGAAAGTGCAGTCGGTGGTTCATATGATGTTGCCGCCGGGAGAAAATTGGAGCGATGCGCGACGGCAATTGGCGCAGACGTACATCAACACGGCACAGTCGTCGCTGGCGTCCTTGACGATGCTGGCGGATGCGGAAAAACAGAGCATGACCGATGCGCTGACGGGGTTGTACAATCGACGGTCGATGGATTCGTTGTTGCAGCGAGAAGTGGCGCTGGCCGAGCGATACGGACATCCGCTCAGCGTGGTCATGATCGATCTGGATTATTTCAAGAAGGTGAACGACGCGCATGGACACGCGGTCGGGGATCACCTGTTGCGGGCGTTTGCCGGGTGCGTGCGGATCACGTTGCGCAAGACGGACCTGGCATTTCGGTATGGCGGGGATGAGTTCGTCATCGCGTTGCCGCAGACGCCGCTGTCGCAGGCGCAGCAGGTGGTGCAGAAGATCCGCCAGGCGTTCGCGGCGGTCGATTTCGCCGATGCGATCGCGAACCTGAGCGAACAGCCGACGTTGAGCATCGGCCTGGCCGAGCGGAGCAAGGCGAACAATGTGCTGACGCTGGCGAACCTGTTGTCGGCGGCGGATCAGGCGCTATACGATGCGAAGAATTCCAACAGAAATTGTGTTCGGGTGTATGAACCATCCAAGGCGGCGTAGGGCTTGCCCAACCAATGTCGCGGCGACGTGTCTTGTAAACGGGCAGTTTATTGGAAACAGTAATGACCAAACGCATTGAGCGATTGCGACTGAGAAGTGTAAATCGAGTGGGCGACGCAAAGTGGGGCGCCGTTCACGCCCTGCTGAGCGTGGCGACGTGCGAACCGACGAGTGCGCCGGCGTCACCAGCGACGACGGCGGCCAGCGGGCGGGTTAAAACTTCGGGGCGAAAGAAGCTGATCGGCAACGCGCGGGCGGCGAGGAAGGCGGCGAAACGCCGCCCGGTGGCGATGGCGGGGAGATAAGGGTGGCTGCCGAAGAAATGGGGGCGGTTGGGGCGACGAGGGGGTTGTGGGATACAATGAGGGCGTGGCAATACCACTGGTACAAATCGAGCGGCTGGATTTTGCGTATGGGCAGACGCTGGTGCTCAAACACATCAACTTGAGCATCGAAGCGAACACGATGCTGGGGCTGATCGGACCGAATGGGGGAGGAAAGACGACGCTGATTCGGTTGCTGCTGGGGCTGGCGACGCCGACACGGGGGACGATCCGGATTGATGGATTGACACCGGCGCAGGCGGTGCGACGAGGGAACGTGGTGGGGTATTTGCCGCAGCGGCCGGATGCGCCGGCGAACTTTCCGCTCAATGCGCGGCAACTGGTTCGGCTGGGGCTGGCGGGGAAGACGGGGCTGCTCCGGGCATATGGGAGGGATGACCTTGATTTCGTGGAAACGCTGCTGGGGCAAACGGGGGTGATTGATTATGCGGATCAACCAGTCGGAGCATTGTCGGGCGGACAGTTGCAGCGCATCTTCATCGCGCGGGCGCTGGCGGCTCGGCCACGGCTGCTCTTGCTCGATGAACCGACAACGGGGATCGACCGGGCGGGGCAGCAGCAGTTCCTCGACTTTCTAAAAAATCTTCAACAGCGACTGCACCTGACGGTGATCTTCGTCAGCCACGACCTGCGGGCGGTGAGCAGCCTGTGCGATCGGATCGCATGTTTGAACCTGACGCTGCATTATCACGATGTGCCCGAGCAACTTCCGGCCGAGTTGGCGCGGAGCATGTTCGCATGCGACTTGCAGGCGTTTGGACTCGATCCACAGCGGCACGGGCATGATTGCTCGACGCACGGATGAGCGGGATCGCCATACACGCTCGTCGCTTTGACGGCATTTCGCCATTTCGCATTCACCCGGTTGACAATGCGGCGATGGCGACGAAATATGCTGCCATGAACCGCATCGCCACAACATCGCTGGACAAATTGAAGCTCGATGCCAATGGATTGATCCCCGCGATCATCCAGGATCATCAAACGGGGCAGGTGCTCATGATGGCATGGATGAATCATGAGGCGCTGGAAAAGACTCTGGAGACCCGGCAGACGCACTTTTTCAGCCGCAGCCGCAACAAGCTGTGGTTGAAAGGGGAATCGTCGGGGCATGTGCAGAACGTGAAGAGCATCGCGGTGGACTGCGATCAGGATGTGCTGCTCGTGAAAGTGGAGCAGATCGGGGCGGCGTGTCACGAGGGGTATGGGACATGTTTTTTCCGTGAGTTCGACCCGGAGAGTGACCAATTGAAGGTTGTGGAGAAGCGGGTGTTTGATCCGAAGAGCGTGTACGGGAAGGCGTAGCGATGGCGCGAACGGCGGCGGGAATGGAAGCATGTGCGACTTTCTCCGTGACTCGCGGTGCGGAAGAGCGAGCCCCCTCCCCAGCCCTCCCCCGGACATACCGGGGGAGGGAGTGAACGGCGACCGAATTCCCAGACATTCAGAAAGCAGTCGCCATGAGCTTCAAGTCGCCGGTCAATTCCCCACTTGAAGCCGCGGCGAGGGGAGGCACTTGGTGGTGGGTGCTGGCGGCGTATGGGACGTTGTTCGGCATCGGGGTGATTTTTTTTCATAGTCCGCTGGCGATGGTCGGCGGAAATGAACTGGGGTGGGACCGGGCGTTTTTTGCCGCGGCCAATGGACTGTCGCTGACGGGTTTTCAATCGTTTGCCAATCCATCGCACTATCAACCGGCGGGGCGGTGGATGGCGCTGGCGCTGGTCATCGCCGGAACGCAATTGACGCTGATCGTAGGAGGGCTGGCGTCGGCGAAAATCCTTCGGTTGCGGTACACGGCCAATCATGTCGTGGCGTCGACCATTACGTTGCAATTGCTCGTGTTGCTGGCGGGAACGGTGTTCCTCGCCGATCCCACGCGACCTTTGGCGGGCGTGTTCAATGCGGCGGCGGCATTCGCCAATTGCGGGCTCGTGCTGGGGGATGCGCCGGCGGTGGGATCGGCGGCAGCGCAACTGCTGTTGCTGCCCCTGGCGGTGATCGGGGGACTTGGGGTGGTGGTTGTGTTGGAGCTGCTGGACTGGGCGCGGGGGCAGGGGACGCCGGGACAACACAGCCGCACCGCGCTGACCCTGACGGCGGCGGTTTATCTACTGGGGCTCGCGCTGTTCATGGCATTACGGCTAATGGGGCCAGGCAGCGCGATGGAGAGCGGGTCGGCGGCGTGGATTGGGTCCTCTGCGGCGGCGATTGATGTGCGGTCGGCTGGCATTCCGTTTTCCTTCGCGGACCTTTTTCCGACGGCGGCGATGCAGTGGGTGGCAATGGGGTTGATGATCGTGGGGGCATGCCCCGGCGGGACGGGCGGGGGGATCAAACTGACGACGCTCGCCGAGGTGTTTCATGGGGCTAGGCGGTCGCTGGGAGATCGCGCTGCGGGCCGGCCATTCGGATTTGCACTGGTGTGGATCGGGACATATGGGGCGATCGCGGCGGTGACGTGCATTGCGCTAATCTGCCTTGAACCGCAGCTTTCGGCGGATCGCCTGCTGTTCCTCGCGATCAGCGCCACAAGCAACGTGGGACTGGCGCAGAATCCGGTCAACCTGACCGGGCCGGGGCTGTATGTGCTGTCGGCGGCGATGCTGCTGGGGCGACTGGCGCCGCTGGCGATTTTGCTCCGGATGTCGGCGACGAATACATCCGCAACGCTGCTGGTTGCTTGACCCCCCCACCGGCCTCCGTACCATACGAAATCGGCTTGATTCTCGCGTGGATTTTCTCCGGAAGAGAAGACCCCCTCCCCAACCCTCCCCCGCAGGTACGCGGAGGAGGGGGGAAATGGGAATAATCAACGATTGTGGCCGATGTGCATGGATGGAGGGCGTCGCTCCCGCGACGCCGCGGCGTTG
>CAYTAP010000070.1:17024-21747 GCA_964435775.1 uncultured Tepidisphaeraceae bacterium | reverse complement strand
CGCGGCGTTGCTTCTCGGCGTGCGCCCGATGGGGCTCTGGTCGATCTCGCTCACCTTGTCGATCTTCTGCGTGCCGAGCAGTTGCTTATGAACCCCGGCCTTGACCTTGGAACCATAGAGCTTTCGCTTGAGCGCGGGGATCAGGGTCTGATTGATGAGCGTGCTTTTGCCCGATCCGCTGACGCCGGTGACGCACACAAGCCCGCCGAGCGGGATGGCAACGTCGATGTTCTTGAGGTTGTTGGCGCTGCAGCCTTTGATTTCGATGGCAGGCCCGGCCGGGGATACCTTGCGGCGCTTCTGCGGGACATGGATCGCGCGCTCACCGGTGAGGTATTTCACGGTGACGCTCTGGTCATTGGATAGCACATCGGGCATCGGCCCGGCGGCCACGACGGTGCCACCATGAGCGCCTGCGCCCGGCCCGATGTCGATCAGATAGTCGGCCGAGCGAATGCAGTCCTCGTCATGCTCAACCATGAGAACAGTGTTACCCAGATCGCGCAGGCGCAGAAGCGTGCGGATGAGGCGGGCATTGTCGCGCTGATGCAGGCCGATGGTGGGCTCGTCGAGAACATAACAGACCCCGACCAGGCCGCTGCCGACCTGCGTCGCCAGGCGGATCCGCTGGGCTTCGCCGCCTGAGAGCGTGCCTGTTTTGCGGTCCAGTGTGAGATAGCCCAGACCGACGTCGAACATGAAACCGAGCCGCGCGACGATCTCCTTGACGAGCGGTTCGGCGATCCGCGCGCCTTCCTCGCTCAAGCGGAGGGACTCGAAAAAACGCCGAGCCGCCGCCACGGTCAATCGCGCCACATCGTGAATCGAAAAACCGGGCAGAACGCTCACGGGCGGGCACTGGGCTTCGTCCGACTTTTTGCGCTTTCGCCCCTTGGACATCTGGCCATTGGTGGCGGCGATGGCATGATGCGCTGGGCTGTGCGGAGCCGGCTCACCGAGCGTATGCAGTCGCACGGCCATCGCCTCCTGCCGCAAACGCGTTCCGTGACAGACATCGCACGGCTGCTCGGACATGTATTGATGCAGGCGATCCTTGACGAACTCGCTGTCGGTGTGTTCGAAGCGGCGCTGCAGGTTGGGGATAACGCCTTCAAACTCGGTGCCCGTCCCGAGATCCCCCTTGGCCTCGGTGCCGTACATCAACACATCACGCACCTTCTTTGGGATGTCTTTGAAGGGTTCGCTGTAGCCGATGCCGAAATCACGGCAGAACTGACGCAACACCCGCGCGTAATAGATGTTCATCCGCTTGCCGTTGTGACGCCACCCTTCGATGGCGCCGTTCTCAAGCGACAAACTCTCATCCGCGACGATCAGGTCGGGATCGAACTCGCCGCGCGTTCCCAGGCCATTGCAGCCGGGGCACGCGCCATAAGGGCTGTTGAAGGAAAAGAGACGCGGCTCCAGTTCCCCCAGCGACACCTGCGGATGTTCCGGGCAGGCGAAGGTTTCGCTGAACGTGTGGTCCACCCATTTCCCCGCTTCATCGGCCACCGTCACGACGACCAGCCCCCGCGAGAGCTTGAGCGCCGTCTCCACGCTGTCGGCCAGTCGCGAGCGAATCTCCGGCTTGAGGACGATGCGATCGACGATCGCTTCAACATTGTGGGCGAAGGTTTTTTTAAGCGCCGGTGGTTTGGCGGGGTTCAGTTCCAATATCTCCCCGTCCACCCGCGCGCGGACGAAGCCCTGTTTGTGAATGGCGCCGAAAACATCCTTGTGCTCCCCCTTTTGGCCGCGCACAAGGGGGGAGAGGATCATGACCTTCGTCCCGGCGGGGGACGCCATCACGGCATCGACGATCTGGCTGGCTTGCTGGGCGGCGATTCGCCGGCCGCAAATCCAGCAATGCGGGGTACCCGCGCGGGCGAAGAGAACGCGGAGATAGTCGTAGATTTCGGTCGTCGTCGCCACGATCGAGCGCGGGTTGCTGCTGGCCGAGCGTTGTTCGATGGCGATGGTCGGCGGCAACCCCTCGATCTCATCCACGTCAGGCTTCTGCAACTGATCGAGGAACTGACGCGCATAGGCGCTGAGCGACTCCATGTATTTGCGCTGGCCTTCGGCGAAGATCGTGTCGAAGGCGAGGGTGCTCTTGCCCGACCCGCTGAGCCCGGTCACGACGACCAGGCGCTCGCGCGGGACGTCGATCGTCAGGTTCTTGAGATTATGTTCCCGCGCGCCACGGATGCGGATCGTCTTCAGACTCATGGGGCTGTTATCCATTCGAACGGTTGTCGGATCCCTGTGTGATTGAGCGATGAGGCATTGTACGCCGGTGCATGTCGCATCGTTCTGGAAATCCTTGTTGTCCCGCCCATTGTACGGATAATGTACGGATGACAAAAATGTCCTGTGAGGTGTAGTGATTTGCCGCTGGATAACGGGCATCGGATAATTTGCTCCTTGGGAAGGACGCGACAGAGCGCACCAAGACGACAGCGGGCGAAAGGCGGTTGCAATGGCAAAGGGGCGGCAGACCATATTCAAAGCGGAAGTGATGCGTCCGGCGACGCCGTGTGAAAAGGATTTGTGGGCGTTCCTCCTCGTGCCGAAGGGTGTGAGCGGGAAATTGCCCAGGCGCGGCCGCACGACGGTGGAGGGGACTCTCAACACGCACGCATTCCAAGCCCTGCTCGAACCGGACGGCAAGCTGAGCCATTGGCTGAAGATCGACCAGAAGTTGGGGGATGCCGCCGGCGTGCGACATGGAGATACAGTGACGGTGGAACTTTCGCCGGCCCCGAAGCAGATGGAACCGGCCTTGCCCCGGGACTTGGCAAAGGTGCTTGCCTCATCCCCGGCCGCACGCGCCACATGGGAAAGCACGACGACTGTCGCTCGGATCGACTGGATACACTGGATCGAATCGGCCAAGCAAGAGCCCACCCGCGACCGTCGGGTGCAAAACGCCGGTGACATGCTTGCATCGGGCAAAAAAAGAGTCTGCTGTTTCGATCCATCCGGCTATTATGACAAAAGCCTCAGCGCGCCCCACGCGGCGGATGAGGCGTGAGCCGCGTCATGTGTCCGAACCTGGAACGTCCACCCGTTTCAATTGAACGACCCTGTCGAGCTTGAAGGTTCGTTGCGCTTGCCGCAAATGGCAGAAGGCAACGAGGGTGAGTTCCAGGCCTGTGCGGCGGAGTTGGAGCGGGACGATCACGCGCTCGGTGCGCAGACCATTGCCATCAAGGTATTCCATCATCACCGGCGTGCGGGCGGCCAAGGCCTCTTCCAGTTCAAGCGGCAGCATGCTTTGCTGCGGCGCGCGAGACGGCGCCAGCTTGATAACGCCGCCCTGTGCGGTGATCGCATCGCACAAGAGGCAGGAAGCGCCGCCGACGGGGGCGAGGAGCTGACCAAAGACCGCGCGTGTGGTTTGCGCGTCGGCCAGCGCCCGGTGCGCCTCGGAGGGCATGATCCCAAGACGCCGGGCCAGCGTGCCCAGGGAATTGCCTCCCCTGCCCAGCCGCCTGCGGGCGATTTGCACGGTGTCGAGCACGTGGGCATCGGCACCGATCGCCTCGGTCATCTCCACGCCGGCGCGGTGAAACTCGCTGGCGAGGAAAGAGAGATCGAAACGGACATTGTGGCCGACGACGCCGGCATCGCGCATCAGATCGAGAATTCGCGGAATCTCGGACGAGAAAAGAGGCTGGCCGGTCACCATTGCCTGACTGATTCCGGTGAGCGCGGTGATGCCGGGGCTGATGGATCGCTGGGGATCAAGGAGCTGCTGATATTCGTGAACGGCGTCGGCCTCGACGCGGACGATGCCGATTTCCGTCACGCGATGTCCATAATCGGGAGACACCCCCGTCGTCTCCGTGTCAATGAACACCAACGGAATCCGTCCGACAGGCTGCAACAGGGAGTGTGTCATGGGCCTTGTGCAATCGCCCCGTTCATTGCCCCGTCACTTCTGCGCTCGGCGCCGCGTCAATCTGAATTGAAGTGGGCGGTGGGCAGTGGGCAGCGGGCAGAAAAGAAAGAACAACGTGTGCTTCCCTCTGTCTTCCGCCTACTCAAATTTCAGACTTCCCACTTGCCACCTCCCCCATCACATCTGCGTTCCGGTAATCAGCGTGTCAAACGCCAGCGCGCCATCGACAACACCTTGCACATGGCATTGAATGCGGCGGTGACGATGCCACAACTGCTGGCCGAGCAGGAGCATCCGCTTGCCCGGAGGAAGCTGCATGCGAAACTTGGTTTGGTCCACGCCGCCAAATCCGATGAAGTTGTCCCAGCCGACGTATTTGCGTGTGTAGAATGAAGCGAGCTGAGCCGCCGCTTCGATCATCAGCACCCCGGGCAGCAGCGGCCGGCCGGGGATGTGCCCTTCAACCCAGAACTCATCGGCGCGAATGTCTTTGTAGCCCAGGATTTGATGCAAATCCTCATTGACGTACAAGATTCCGTTGAGCTGCTCCATGTCCCCGCGCTGCGGATTGCACTCGCGAACTGCGTCTTGATCAAACAGATCGCGGCTTAAATCCAGGGCGGTGATGTCGTAAATGAATTGAGGTGGCATAATCGTTTTTTTTGCGCAAAAGCATGCCGGCTGCCACTTTATTCATATGGCCACGCGGCTGTCATTGTCCCGCCACCGGCGATCGATTGACGGTGAGCATGTCCGATGTTGCGTGCTGGGGTTGCCGAGGCCGCCAATGGGAACATTCACATGCCCCGCACGGCC
>CAYTAP010000070.1:16618-17014 GCA_964435775.1 uncultured Tepidisphaeraceae bacterium | reverse complement strand
CATCCGCTTCCCAACGAGCAAACCTTGATCCGTCCCGCGTTATGCGTGATCGGAAGCGTCACCGGACTCACCCTCGCGACCTTCCAGCAGCTTTTTACGCACTTCCTGGGCCGCCGATTTGATTTCCTGCATCTTCTTTCGGGCGCGGGTGCTGGCCGCACGATTCCCACCGACCGCCTTGCTGATATCTTCTTCCGCTTCGGCCACCAAGCGCTTGAGCGTCTCATATTCCTGCATGAAAAACCTCCTTGGGGTTTTATTGAATCCGACGAAAACTCTACTGGGAGGCTGAAAACGTGTCAATTGGGGGACAGAAGGGGAAAAAGTGGGCAGTCGGCGGCGACGCATCGGGTAGTGGCATCATTGTCAGTT
Source organism: uncultured Tepidisphaeraceae bacterium (assembly GCA_964435775.1). Taxonomy (GTDB): domain Bacteria; phylum Planctomycetota; class Phycisphaerae; order Tepidisphaerales; family Tepidisphaeraceae; genus CAYTAP01. The sequence continues at coordinate 16,642 of CAYTAP010000070.1, read as the reverse complement.
GTCCGTGGTCCGTGGTCCGTGGTC
>CAYTAP010000070.1:7213-16608 GCA_964435775.1 uncultured Tepidisphaeraceae bacterium | reverse complement strand
CCTCCCCCCTACGCCCTGCCCACGCTCAAACGGCGTTTCACGGGGAGGAGGCAGGCGGCGTCGCCGCAGGCCTGGTACTGGATCACCACTTCAAGCGGATCGGATTTGAGACGATGGCCTGGTTTGAAGTGGAGGGCGATGGCGATCTCGCCGTCATAGACGCGGACGGGTTGATCGCTGAAGGGGAAGGAGCGCTCGGCCGCAGGGGGATAATCGATGTGGTCGAGCATGGCTGCGGCAGGCTCCGGCACGGTCACATGGATGCCGATGAGGTTGTCGCCATCATCCTTGGCCGTGATGTGGTAAGGATGGGCGATCCTCAACCGAAGATCGACTTGATCCTCCGTGACCCATGTTGCGGCGAGGGAGACGGCATCAATTGCCACTTGCTCAGGTGACGGCGGCCGAGCGGGCGCGGGAGCTCGGTCATCGCTGGTTGGCGGCTGAACCGTGAATGCACCATACCGGCGCACATACCCCAACGCCGCCTGCGCCATGGCGCTCATCGACTCGGGTTGTTGGCGCAGGGGTTCGGCAAACGCGGAGAGGATCGCATAAGCCCGCTGTTGCTCGCCCATTTCGATCATCGCCAATGCGGCCAGGGCATTGCCGCTGGGGAGCGGGGAATCGCCACCCACTTTTTGTCGGACGATCAGTTCGTGGGCATCGCGCGGAGTGAAATAGAAGCCGCCGGATTGGCCGCCGAATTGAGCGCGCATGAGGGTGGCGATTCCGCGGGCCTCCTCGCCCCAGGCCTCGTCGCCCTGGGTATCCTGCAAGGTGAGCAGCGCCTGGAGCATGGCTGCGTAATCATCCAGAAAGCCGGGCAGGGGCTGGGCGGATCCTTTGTCTGGACGGGCGGTGCGCAAGACAAGACCTTCGGCGGTGCGGTGATGGCGTAGAAGGTGCTTCATCGCACGGGCGGCGACATCAAGATAGCGCTGCTCGCCAAGCATGCCTCCGGCGTACGCGAAAGCGCGGATGGCCAGGGCGTTCCACTCGGTGAGCACCTTGGTGTCCAACAGAGGTTGCTTGCGTGCCCGCCGGGCGCCATACAACTTGAGTCGCATCGGCTCAAGTTTCGCCTCCAGTTCCTCAACGGACAGGCTCATCTCGCCAGCCAGCTCTTCGAGGGGCGCGGGTCGATACAGCACGTTGTGCGTCGCATCGCCGCCGTCGTGATGGGGGTCGGCGAAGTTGAACCCCTTGTCCAGCCCGTACACATGGTTGAACAGCCTGGCGTCCTGCTCGCCGAGGACCGCTTGCACTTCATCGGGCGTCCAGAGGTAGCTCTTGCCTTCACGCGCATCGACTTCGGCGTCGAAGGCGGTGTAGAAAGCGCCATCGGGGCTGGTCATTTCACGGAGGATGAAATCAAGAATGCCCCGGGCGACGGCGGCATACCGGCGATCCTCGGTCTGGCGATACGTTTCGGTGTAAATCCACGCCAGCAGCGCGTTGTCATAGAGCATGATCTCAAAATGGGGAATGAGCCATTGCGCGTCGGTGGAGTAGCGATGAAACCCGCCGCCGAGTTGATCGCGGATGCCGCCGTCGGCCATCGCGCTCAGGGTGTGGCATACTTTTTTCAGAATCGCGCGATCGCGCAGGGCGTTGGCGGCGTCGAGAAGATCGGTGTTGCCGGTCATCGTCGTCGTGTACGCCAGGAGCAGTTCAAGAAGCGTCTGTCGGGGAAACTTGGGAGCGTCGCCAAAGCCGCCATGCGCCGGGTCGTAGTCGTCGATGGACCGATGGACAATCCGGTCGATGAAGTCATCGTCGATTTTCACGGGGGACTGCGGTGAAATGGGATCGGCCAATTGCTGGAGCAGATCGACCAACTGATCGGCCGACTGGTTGACATCCTTGCGCCGGTTGTGCCAGGCATCATCAATACCGCGCATGACAGTGACGAAGCCCGGCCGCCCGTGGGCATCGGTCGGCGGGAAGTAAGTTCCGCCATAGAAGGGTCGCAAGTCAGGCGTCAGGAAAACACTCATCGGCCAGCCCCCGTGGCGGGTGAGGATCTGCACGGCGGTCATGTACAACTGATCGACATCCGGGCGCTCCTCGCGGTCCACCTTGATGCTGATGAACTTCTCATTCATCACAGCGGCGATTTGCTCATTCTCGAAGCACTGCCGCTCCATGACGTGACACCAATAGCAGGTGCTGTATCCGACCGAGAGGAAGATCGGCTTGCCGGATTCCCTGGCGGCGGCGAAGGCCTCCGGGCCCCAGGGGTACCAGTTGACGGTATTGTGCGCGTGCTGAAGCAGATAGGGGGATGTCTCCCTGGCGAGGCGATTGGTGTGGACGGGCTTGTTTTGAGTGTCAGGCACGTTGTCTCCTTTGGCACGATGCGCCCGCGTCAAGCGGCTGGCACGGAGCGATCAATCCATTGTCCTTATGATAGCGGGCACAACGCTTCAAGGGAGCGGGAAATGCCTTGGCCCACGTAGGGTCCGTGGTACGCCGCGGACCATTTCCGCGATGGGAACAATGGTCCGCGGCGTACCACGGACCCTACGATTCACTCCTCTCGCATTGCGCTCACCTCCGCAATTACCGCATCGACGATCCACTGAAGGTTGTGTGTTCCCATCGCCAGCGGGGGCATCATGACGACGACATCGCCCAGGGGCCGGAGAATGATGCCGCGTTCGCGGATGCGGGCGCAAACGGCGGCGCCAATACGGCGTTTGGGATCGAACGGGGCGCGCGTTTGTTTGTCGGACACCAACTCAATGCCAACCATCAATCCCTTTTGCCGAATGTCGCCCACGTGAGGCATGGCATGCAGGGGTTCGAGCATTTGGGCCAATTCGGCGCTTCGCCGCCCCACCACCGACATCAGATCGTGCTTCTTGAACAATTCCAATGACGCCAGGGCGGCGGCACAGGCGAGCGGATTACCTGTGTAAGTGTGGCCGTGATAAAAGGTTTTGCCTTCCCAGGGCTCGCCGAGAAACGCATCGAAGATTTTTTGCGTGGCGAAGGTCGCGGCGAGGGGAAGATAGCCGCCGGTGATTCCCTTGGCGACGCACATCAGATCGGGTTCGACGTTTTCATGCTCGCATGCGAACATTCGACCGGTGCGCCCAAAGCCGGTCGCCACCTCGTCGGCGACCATCAGCACATCGTATTTCGTGCACAGGGCGCGGACGCCGCTCAAAAAGCCGTCAGGCTGAACGATCATGCCGGCGGCGCCTTGCACGAGAGGTTCGATGCAAACGGCGGCGAGTCGATGGCCATGCTCCTGAAGGATTCGCTCCAGTTGCGCCAGGCAGAGCGATTTGACCTCATCGGGTGTGTAAAACGAATTGGATGCGCTTCTCGTTTTCGCCGCATCATCGGGCGCTTGGAAGCGGTAGGTGAAAGGTGTGGGCGCGAAATGCGCTTTGAAAAGCATGGGGAAATACGGTCGATGGAACGACTCGGTGCGCCCGATCGACATGGCGCCGACGGTGTCGCCGTGATAGGCCTCGGTGAAGCCGACGAACTCATTTTTCTCCGGCCGGCCGATGTTGTGCCAGTATTGGGCGGCGAGTTTGAACGCGATCTCGGCGGCGGTCGCGCCGGCGTCGGAATAGAATACTTTTTTAAGATTCTTCGGAACGATCCCGATCAATTGCTCGGCAAGAAGGATCGCCGGCTCGCTGGCCAAGCCGAGCATGGTGGAATGGGCGATCCTGCCAAGCTGCGCCTTGATTGCGTCATCGATTTCGGGAACTTGATGGCCGTGGACATTGCACCAGAGGGACGAAATCCCGTCGAGGTAGCGCCGGCCGTCGGAGTCAATAAGCTCCATCCCCTCTCCGGCGACGATGACCAGGGGATCGCCTTGCAGCCAATCGGTCATGTGCGTGAAGGGATGCCACAGATATTTCTTATCCAGCAGTTGTAGGTCGTGGGTGTTCATGGTTGTGTCGGTTGCTCGATTGTAAGCCCACCGGATGATCGGCCGGGGGTGCTCATATGCCTTCCATATCCTGCATCGCGTCGCGCCGCCAGTTGCGGGCGTGATGCAAGTCGTTAACTTCTGGGTACATGATCCGCGTGACGGAATTATTCAGGGGGGACGCCTCGTACGAAATCGTGCATTCGTCGGCGCTCTTGGCGCGGGGACTTGGGGAAGGCTTTCAAGTGGATCAGCGGGTCATCGAAGCCGGCGGGGGATTGCGCCAGACGGCCAAAGCGATTCGCGCGCTGCGTCGTGCGCGGCCGGATGTGGTTCATGCCTATGGTCTGCAGGCACTCGTCGCGGCGGCATTGAGCGGAGCGGGGCGAATCATTTACTCGCCGCCGTGCAACATGTGCCGAGGTGATGCAAGAACGCTGCGCGCGATCGCGGCGTACCGCCCTTTCCATGTTGCGTGCGCGACGGAGGGACGGCGGCGGAAATTGATCGCAAATGGTGTGACACCTCTGTGCGACGTCATTCGGCCGGGCATTGATCCGACAACCATCCGAAAGGCGGAGGAATCGACGGACTTGCGACGACGACTGGGGCTGAAGGATGAGGATTTCGTGATTTTGCTGGCCGAGGAAGCAACGTTCGATGCGCATCAGCGTGATGCGATATGGGCCGTGGGAATCCTTCACGTGCTGGACAGTCGGTACAAGGCGTTGATTTGGGGTAATGGCAAGGGAGCGGCGAGCCTCGAGCGATTCGGGGGGCGCATCGGAACGCCGGACCTGCTCCGCTCCGGCGCGCGGCATGGCGGGGGATTTTCTTTCGAGACGCTTCTTCCAGTGGCTGATCTGGTCCTGGCGTCAGCGGCAGGATGCACCGAATCACTCCCGCTCGCGACGGCGATGGCGGCGGGCAAGCCCATCGTCGCAGTCGCGGGGCAAACCAACGGAGAACTTCTCGAAGGCGGGCGCTCGGCCTTGTTGACGCCCACATCGTCGCCGCGTTTGCTCGCACGACGCATTCAAGAAGCGCGGTCGGATTCCTCACTCAGCCGGTTGCTTGCCGACGGCGCGCGGGCACGCGCCGATGAGCTGTTTTCGATGGACAGACACATTGACCAATGGCGGCGATTGCTCGAAACGCCGGAGGGTTAAATCGTGTTTGTATTTCCACCACGACGCGACACAAGTCGATCGCGCAGGTCTTCATAAAAACGACGGGGTATGCGTCGGCCGTTGGCCATGCCCAGGGGGATGTTGGGCTTCTTGCCGCCGTGGAAGTCACTGCCGCCGGTCTTCAGCAGGCCCAACCGATCGGCCAGTCTTGTATAGGTTTCCACATCCTGCGCGGAGTGATCGGAATGGATCACTTCAAGCCCTTCAAGCCCGAGGTCCATTAAATCCTTAATGACCTGCTCCAATTGCCCGTGATTTTCGGTGCGAAGTTGGATGGGATGGGCGAGCACGGCCAGGCCGCCGGAGCCGCGGATCATGTCCAGGGCATCTCGCGGCGTGAGGCGTTCCTTGTCAAAATAAGCCTGACCGCCAGGGGCGAGGTATTTGTTGAAGGCATCCTTGGTGGTGCCGACATAACCTTTGCGCAGGAGAATGGCCGCAATGTGAGGGCGACCCACGACACCACCGGCGGCTTCGGCCTCCACCTCGTCCATCGTGATATCAAGGCCGAGCGATTGCAGTTTGGCGATGATCCGGGGATTGCGTGTGTCGCGCCCGGCGAGCAATTGTCGCGTCAGGTCCGCCAGCACCGGGCTGTTGGGATCGATCCCATAACCGAGGATGTGCAGGGTTCCGGGCTGTGGATATTCGGCCGATACTTCAATCCCCGGTAGGAAATCGATGCCCAGAGACGCCGACGCCGCCGACGCTTCGGCGATGCCCGCAACGGTGTCATGATCGCTCAGCGCCCATGCGGACAAGCCGGCGGCGGCCGCCAATTGGGCGACTTCCGACGGCGACGCGGTGCCGTCCGAGGCGGTTGAGTGCGAATGAAGATCGACAAACATAATGCAACGCTCAGAATGCGGATTGTGAAATGGGCCATTCCTGCAGCCGACGCGATTTTGTTATTTTAGTTAATGTTGCGAAGTCGTAGGGCTCGCACCCCGTGCGGACCTTCTCTGAACGCGGCCTCATGGTCCGCACGGGGTGCGGACCCTACAAAAAGTTCATTCGTGGACACCTTCTTCATCCTACGCGTGCAGATAGCCGCGTTCTTCGAGATACGCGACGATTTTCTGCGCGGCGTCGCCGGCGCTCAGGGATTCGGTGTCGATCACAAGTTCAGGCTTCTCGGGGGCTTCGTAGGGATCGTCGATGCCCGTGAATCCCTTGATCTGGCCGGCGCGGGCTTTTTTGTACAGACCTTTGGGATCGCGCTTCTCGGCGGCGTCGAGTGATACCTTGATATATACCTCGATGAAACCACCCGGACCATTCAATTCGCGCACGGCCTGACGATCCTTTTGATAAGGGCTGATGAAACTGGTGATGGCGATCGTGCCGGCGTCCGCGAACAACTTGGCCACCTCGCCGATTCGACGGATGTTTTCAGCGCGGTCCTCGGCGCTGAAGCCGAGGTTCTTGTTCAATCCCATCCGTACATTGTCGCCATCGAGGCGATAGGCATGCTTCTTTTTGTGCAGCAGCAGTTGCTCAACGATGCAGGCGATCGTGCTTTTGCCCGCGGCGCTCAGGCCGGTCATCCAGACGGTGACGCCTTTTTGATTGAGCAGCTTCTGCCGCTCCTCACGCGAGACCGATCCTTCATGCCATGTCACGTTCGTTGCTTTTTGTTCCGCCATGTTTCACTTCCTGTTGAATGTTCTGGTGTTGCGCTTCATGAATCCGGATGAGACCTTCACCCGGCCGCCCCGCTTCCGGGGTGACGTGTCCACAATGTAAAATGGGCGATGGGGCTATTCCTCTTCAAACAAAGGTGTGCTGAGATAGCGCTCGCCGATGCTCGGAAGGATCGTGACGATCATCTTCCCCTTGTTCTCAGGTCGGGCGGCCACCTTGGCGGCGGCGCAAACGGCAGCGCCGCTGGAGATGCCTCCAAAGACCCCTTCCTCCTTGTGCAGGCGGCGCGCCCAGGCGAAGGCCTCGTCATCGGTCACGAGGACCACTTCATCCACGGCCGACATGTGCAGGTTTTCGGGCACGAATCCAGCGCCCAGACCCTGAATCTTGTGGCGGCCGGGCTTGAGGGGTTCGTGATTGAGCGTCTGTTGGATGACCGGCGAGCTGACCGGTTCCACCGCGACGGCGCGGAAAGTCGGCTTGAGCGGCTTAATGTATTCGGAGACGCCGGTGATCGTGCCGCCGGTGCCGACGCCGGAGATGAGGATGTCCACCTTGCCGTCGGTATCCTCCCAGATTTCCCGGCCGGTCGTCAGTTGGTGGATGGCCGGGTTGGCGGGATTGGTGAATTGCCCGGGCATGTAGCTGTTTTTGTGCTCGGTCAGAATCTGCTCGGCTTTGCCGATGGCGCCGTGCATCCCTTCGGCGGCGGGGGTCAGGACGACCTGCGCGCCAAAGGCCATGAGCAGCCGACGCCGCTCAATGCTCATGCTTTCGGGCATCGTCAGGATCAGCTTGTACCCGCGCGCCGCGCAGACAAACGCCAGGGCGATGCCGGTGTTGCCGCTGGTCGCCTCAACGATCACGGTGTCGGCGTTCACCTTGCCGGCCTTCTCGCCGGCCTCGATCATCGCCAGACCGATGCGGTCCTTGACGCTTCCGAGTGGGTTAAAGAACTCGCATTTGACCAGCACCGTCGCATGGTTCTTTGGAACCAGACGATTGATGCGGACGAGCGGTGTTCCACCGATCGTTTCGGTAATGTCGTTGTAAATCCGTCCTTCGGGTTTTCGCGGCATGTGCGTTATCCTATAAATGTCACGGGGTCCACTGGGTCAATCGTCTTCAGCGACAGCACCAGTGATGAATCAATGGCTTCGATATGCCCGGACTCGTGGAATATCCACATGCCCAGGCCTGCCCGGGAGGGCGTCACGAACTCCGGATGCTTGACGGCGATCTCACGACCGCCTACAAGCGTGGCGATAAACGGTTCAAAAGGCCGGCTCAGCAGAAACGTCAGTAATTGATTCTCCTGCATGAACCGGTCCCTTCAGGCATCACTTGAGAGCTTCTGACTCCAGAACAATCGCTTCCTTCACTTGATCGGGCGCGAACCACGACGCGCGATCATCCTGCCCGACCACCATGAGCGCATCGCGCCTCGGCGCGATGGCCAGGTAGTAGGGTTGATCGACGAGAAATCGCCTGCCGTCGTTGAGCAACAGAAGGAACGGCCTGAAGGGGTCGGCCCCGCGCAGTTGGCGAATGCTCTCAATCTCCATGCAAGCTCCTTATCCGCATTTCACATTCGGCAGCGGCGTCGCGGCGCCTGCGCCGACTTCGATGGGGGCGCCGACCAGGTTGCCCCACTCGGTCCAGCTTCCATCGTAATTCTTGACATTGTTGATGCCAAGCAGGTACTTGAGAACGAACCAGGTGTGGCTGCTGCGCTCGCCGATGCGGCAATACGCGATGGTCGGCTTGTTGAAGTCAACGCCGGCGTCCGCGTAAAGCTTTTTCAATTCCGCGGGGCTCTTAAAGGTTCCATCCTCATTGGCGGCCTTGCTCCAGGGTACGCTCTTGGCGCCGGGGACATGCCCGCCGCGCTGGGCGGTTTCAGTCATGCCCGGAGGGGCGATCACCTTGCCCGAGAACTCATCCGGCGAGCGGACATCGACGAGGTTGACGTTCTTGGCGTCCACCGCATCCTCGACTTCGCGGCGATAAGCGCGGACACTCTCGTCGCTGCCGGGAATGGGGTAGTCGCTCTTGGCGAAGTGCGGCACCTCCGTCACGAACTCTCGCTTTTCCAGCTCCCACTTCTTGCGACCGCCGTTCATCAGGCGGACATCCTTGTGCCCTTGATACTTGAACTGCCAGAGGGCGAAGGCGGCGAACCAGTTGTTGCTGTCGCCGTAGAGCACGACGGTGTCGGTGGGCTTGATCCCGGCCTTGCGGTTGAGCTCGGCAAAGGAGCGGGGGTCGATCACATCGCGTCGGACGCGGTCGTTGAGATCGGTCTGCCAGTTCCAGCCGATGGCGTTGCGAAGATGCCCCTTTTCATACGACGTGGTGTCCACATCGACTTCAATCAGACGCACCTTCGGATCGTTTTGATGTTCCGCGACCCAATCCGTCGTCACCAGCACCTCGGGGTGCACATATCCATCACTCATGGCTTTTCCTTACTCTCTTGTGACCAGGCGACGCCGCATACGCACGGCTGGCCGGCCACGGGTTGTTATTGAATTTCGATCAACTGCTTTTCAAACAAATCACTCGCTTCATCAAGTACCCAGCAGGTCATGTCCTCCGCATGGCGCTTGGCGATCCGAACGATGATGTAGCTGTAAAACGGCCAGCCTCGCTCGCGGTCG
>CAYTAP010000070.1:0-7203 GCA_964435775.1 uncultured Tepidisphaeraceae bacterium | reverse complement strand
GGTCGGTTTCACTGGGCCGGGCGGGGTGATCGGGGTGGCTGTGATAAAATCCCAGCACGATTTTTCCCGCCTCTCCCGCCGCCTTGTCGATCCGCATCAATTCCTTCGGATCGATCTCAAAGCGGCGACGGCGATCCTGTTCATTCCACACGTTGGCGACCGCGATGAGGCGCTCGACGATGCGTGTGCCCGGTTCATCGCGCCCGATCATCACGCCGCAGCATTCGTCGGGATAGGCCGCCTCACCGGCCTTTTCGATCTCATGGCGAAGCGCGTCGGACAACAACAGCTTCGTGGCATGCACCTTGTCTTCGGCAATAACGCTCACGGCCAATTCTCCCCTTCGCTGGCAATTTCATCCCAGAAACTTTCCGAGAGGTATTTGGCGGCTGAGTCGCAGAAAATCGTCGCCACCACGCCATCCTTCAACTCGCTGGCCACCTTCAAGGCGGCGACCATGTTGGCGCCGGAGGAAACGCCGACCAGCAGACCTTCCTGCCGCGCCAGGCGGACGACCATTCGATGGGCATCTTCGGTGGCCACGGCAATGGTGTCATCGGCGAGGCTCGGATCGTAGATGCCGGGCACGAGCGCGGTGGGCATGTGCTTAAGCCCTTCCAAGCCGTGCAATGGCCCGTCCGGCTGCATGCTGATGCACTGAATGTCGGGGTTCAGTTCCTTCAGTCGGCGAGTCACGCCCATGAACGTTCCGCTCGTGCCGAGTCCCGTGACAAAATGCGTGATCCGTCCGTTGGTTTGGCGCCAGATTTCATTGGCGGTGCCGAGGTAATGAGCACGCCAGTTGGCGTCGTTGTTGTATTGATCGGGGTAAAAGTATCGGCCGGGGTTGTCCTCAACCATCTGCCTGGCGACGCGCTGCGCGCCATCGGTTCCTTCGCCGGGGTCGGTCAGGATCAGCTCCGCCCCGTAGGCGCGGAGGCATTGCTTGCGCTCGGGGCTGGCATTTTTGGGAAGCGTCAGCACGAGGTGATACCCGCGTTCGGCCGCGATCATCGCGTAGGCGATCCCGGTGTTGCCGCTGGTGGCGTCGATGATCGTTTTGGATCGCGTCAGCAGCCCCCGACGTTCGCCGTCAAGAATCATGTTCAAGGCCGCACGATCCTTGACGCTTCCGCCGGGGTTGTACCACTCGGCTTTGGCGACGACCTGCACAGGCGCGACAGCGTGTGTGACACGCTTAAACGATAAAAGCGGGGTGTTTCCGATCAATTCCAGCGCGGATTTTCCCTGCGTGGGTAACACCGCGGATATGATAGGCTCTATTGCCGTCACCACAATTCCTACTATTGCTACAGGAAAGTAGATAATATGTCAAACGCACACATTTGTCCACAATCAATATCTTAATTTCCTTTGGCCTTGAGATTGTACCAGCCGCGCGCGGTGCAGATGAATTGTTTATCCCGAATGAGCGCCTGGTTGACGATTCCACGAAAATTGGCGCTGTTGGTTTTGTACCCGGCGGCGATCACTTTCTGAGCGACATCCGCGACTTTCATCGGCCCGCCGGCCGCCAGAAGGACCTGTTCCATCATTTCGATGAGGCTCTTGGCGTTTTGAGGCCGAGCGCCATTGGATTGCCCGGCGGCAGGAGCGGCATCGGCGCCTTCGAGTTCGCGGATCTTGTGGTTGACATCCTCGAGGAGTTTTTCAAGGCGCGCATGCTCTTTATGGAGATTGTGCAACTCCTTGCGGCGACTTTCGAGAATCGCCTCCAGTTCAGTGATGCTGAGGTTGCTGCCCAATCGAGGCCGTGACATGCTCGCTTTTCCTCCGATCCCTTCCATCCTCAGGGCCAATGATAGCAAGTCTCTCGTAAAATTGCAGGCCATTGCGGCATGGATTTTCACACGAGCCGCCTGGTGGATGGGGATCGACGATCGCGTCGGCATTGTTGGGCGATGCTGGCCGGCGGATTGCAAACTGTGGCGGGCCTTGAAACAATGCCGACCATCAACAGGACTGGCCGACTTGGGCAACAGGCGTCCGCGCACCGGCGCGTTGCGAGCTTGAAGCTCATCAACAGGGAAGCGAGGCTTCATGGTGTCGTCGTTCATGCGTGGACACACGATTGTTTTTGCCGCGATGGTCATGGTGGGTGGTGCGCTTGTGGTTGGGGGGTGTGATGACAAGCCGCGTCATTCCGAGGCGCCTCCCGCGACAACAAATGCGGAGCGCAAGGCGGATGTGGAAAAACCGGCGGCTCCGACCACACAGGAACTGCTTCACGGGGCGCGACATCGGGTTCAACTGTCCCCGCTGCCCGCGAGTTTGATGGCGCCGCCGGGCTGGGGGGTTCGACAGATGCCGGGATCGGGCGTGGTTTTCCTTCAAGGGCCGCTGCCAACCGGGGAGGAGGTTCACATCCAGTTGTCCCGTAAGGAGACGCGTTGGACCGAAGACGCGGCCAAGGGAGTCGGCATGGAGGAGCGGATCGGGTTGTTGAAGGCGGGGGCGTTGAAGGAACAGAAGGATCATCCGGAACGGGTGAAGCATGTGTCGGTGCGCGAGCTTGGTGCGGCGAGGGTTTTTGAAAAGCAGAGTGTCTCGCCGCCGAGCACGATGCTGCACCTGGATGAAAAGGGGAACCCGATCACCCTGCCGCCCTTGTATCATTGGACGATCACGCTGTTTGTGCCGGCCGGCGACAGTTTCAATGCGTATGAACTCAACTTCCTGGATCTCAATACGGTTGAGCATGAAGACTCGCGGGATTTTTTGAAGGGAATCCTGAATACGCTGGAGCTTGACGGGACGCCGGCCACCAGGCCGTGATGAGCCAACTTTGCATCCCCGGCAGACCGATCGCCATTGACGGACGCACACCCAACGATCCAGCAACCCTCGAACCATGCAGCACGGATCATCCAATCCGCCGGTGACGCGATTGGCGCCGTCGCCAACGGGGGCGCTGCATCTGGGGAACGCCCGGACATTTCTCGTCAACTGGCTGCTGGCCAGGCAACGGGGCTGGCGGATCGTGTTGCGGATCGAGGACCTGGATGGCCCGCGCGTCAAAAAGCATGCGGACCAACAGGCGATGGATGACCTGCGCTGGCTGGGGATTGACTGGGACGAGGGGCCGATTCATCAATCGTCGCGGCGCGGTCCGTATGCCATCGCCATCGGGCAATTGATGCGGCAAGGGGATGCGTATCCATGCATCTGCACCCGGCGGGAAGTGGAAACCGCCGCCAGCGCGCCGCATGCCGAGGATGGCGCGGCGGTGTATCCGGGCGTGTGTCGCGGGCGGTTCGGCTCGGTGGCCGAGGCGAGAATCGCCGCTGGGCGTGAACCGGCGATTCGCTTTCGCGTGCCGCCGGGCGTCATCTCGTTTCATGATGAGTTTCGCGGCGAGGTGTCATTCAACTCCGAGCGGGAGCTGGGTGATTTCGTCGTCGCCAAGTCCGACCAGACGGCGGCGTATCAACTGGCGGTGGTCGTCGATGACGCGGCGATGGGGATTACGCATGTCGTGCGCGGGGACGATCTGCTCGATTCAACACCGCGACAAATGATGCTCTACGAAGCGCTCGGCCTGTCATCCCATGCACCGACGTATTGCCATTTACCGCTGGTCGTCGGGGTGGACGGGCGGCGGCTTGCCAAACGGCATGGGGACACGCGATTATCCACTTATCGAGCTCAGGGGATTGCGCCGGGGCGCATCCTTCGCCTGTTGGCGACATGGTGCGGCGCTCGGGACTTGCGGGGAATTGAAAAGGCGGCCGATCTGGTGGATCGTTTCCGCCTTGACGCCATGCCACGCCAGGCGATTGTCTTCGACGGACGGTTGCCGTGAACTTCAACGTATGAAGCGTACGGGTGAACAATTCGCGCTGGATGTCATCAGCGGGCGGGAGAGGTCGATGGCGGCCGGCGCCCTGCGCGGCGCGCTGCGGTGTGCCGAACCCTTCTATGCCGGGGCGATGACGCTGAGGAATGCGTTTTATGAGCGGGGCATCTTTCGCTCGCATGATCTTGGCCGCCCCACCATCAGTGTGGGCAACCTGACCACCGGCGGCACGGGCAAAACGCCGGTGGTGCGGTGGCTGGCCGATGCGCTGCGCCAAGCGGGACATCATCCGGCGATCCTCCTTCGCGGATATCGGGAGCAGGCGGGGATGGGAAGCGACGAAGCGATGATGCTGGATGCGCAGTTAAACGCGCATGACGGTGCCGGCCCCGTTCCCATCGAGACCAACCCAAGCCGGATCGCGGCGGCGGCGGCGGTGATCGACGCGCATCCAGGAATCGACGTGATTCTCCTTGACGACGCCTTTCAACACCGGCGGGCAAAGCGTGATTTTGATCTGGTGTTGATCGACGCCTCCAATCCATTTGGTTTCGGGCATGTGCATCCGCGTGGGCTTTTGCGCGAACCGGTGCGCGGGGTGAATCGTGCAAGTGCGGTGCTGCTGACGCGATGCGATGCAACGCCGGCTCAGGCGATTGCGCGGCTTCGCATCCTGCTTGCGCGATACGTCGATCCCGCGTTGATTTACCAATCGAGCCATGCGCATGCCGCACTGCGGACGGGCGACGGCGAAGATGACCTTCTCCCCATTGAGACGCTGCGCACACATCGTTTCTTCGCGTTCAGCGGCATCGGTCGGCCGGACCTGCTGCACGATCAGCTCTCGGCGTGGGGCGCTTCGTATGTCGGGCACCAGTGGTTTGACGATCATCACGCATTCACAGGCGATGACCTCAAGAGTGTTTCCCGTGCCGCCCGCGACGCCGGGGCGGCGGCGGTGGTCACGACGCACAAAGACTGGACGAAAGTGTCGCGCCTCCTTGTCTCCATCCCATCAGCAGAACAACTTCCGATCTGGCGGCTGGATCTGAAACTGCAATTCGCCGATGGGGATGAAGCCCGGCTGCTCGCGCAACTCCAGCGGGCAGTTTTTGGCACGCAGCAGGCGCGGGCGTAGCCAATCCTTGTGATCTCGCATGCTGCGCCGCGCGGACATTGGAGGGCGTTGCTCCCGCAACGCCACGGCGTCGCGGGAGCGACGCCCTCCATCCCAGGGCAAACGCATTTGCGATGCGTAGGCGTTTGCCCCGCCCTCCATCCGTGCATGTCTGACGCAAAACTTGACCACTCCCGGCGGCGCGAACGCGATGAAATCCGCATGGGCAGGCGGAAGTCTTTGCGGATACAGTGAGGGGGATGGCCTCGTTTGCATCTTTGTCACAGCATCGCAGCGCCGTTCGGCCGGGCGGTCTGGCATATGCCATGCGCGCGTTGGGGAGGCATGAGCCTCCGGCGCGCTTCACGATCAATGGCGAAGCCTATCATCATACGAGGACCTTCAAGCATGACTTTTTCGCGGCCACGGCGCTTTATACTTCAACGAGCGGCAATCGCGCGGTGTTGAAGATGTCGCGCACGGCGGATTTTCTCGGGGTGTCGCTGAAGTGGCTGGGGCGTTGGCTGTGCCGGCGGGAGAAGCGCTTTTACGCCCGGCTGGCGGAGCTTCCCCACGTGCCGGCGCTCTTGGGGACTGTGGGGCAAACGGGATTTGTTCACGCGTATGTTGAGGGGCATCCGCTGTCGAAGGAGCATCCGGTGGCCGATGGATTTTTCAAACAGCTTGAAGGACTGTTTGAAGAGTTGCACCGCCGTGGCATGGCGTACGTCGATACGAACAAGCCGCAAAATATCCTGGTTGGGACCGATGGGCGGCCGCACTTGATCGATTTTCAAATCTCGTGGACGCTGGATGAGTTGGGCGACTTTTTTTTGAACCGTTGGTGGTTGCGGCATCTTCAGCGGGAGGACCTCTATCACCTGCTCAAGCATCGCCGACGGATGCGGCCGGGTGAAATGACGGCCGCGGAACTCGAGGCGTCGCGGCGACGCAGCGGGCTGATTCGGCTGCATCGCACTGTATTCGCGCCTTATTTTTATATTCGTCGCCGATTATTCGCGCGGCTGCGCGCTTCGGGACGGCTTTTGCCTGAAGGAAGCAAATAGTTTTCACTTCATGGAGGATCAACACAGCCGATGACAAAAGACCAGAGCACCATCGCCATGTATGCGTTGACATTTATTTTGATGGCCGGCGGCATCGGCGGGTGCGCCAGCCATCAGATCACGCGCAGCGGGTATTTGTCGGATTATCCAACCGCGCAACCCACCGAGGAGTGGTTCGCCCAATACACTGCGACGCGCGCCACGTCGGAGCAGATGAGCGCGATCGATTCGTTCTATCTGGAGCCGGTCGTCTGGCGATCGCCGGCGCCCAAAGACGTGGCCGCCGATCCGAATCAACAGCGCGTGCTATTGGATACGCTCGCCGATCAGCTTCATCAAAAGCTTTCCCCCGTGCGCGGCTTCGTCGGCTCGCCCGGCCCGCGCACGGCGCGGATTCGCGCGGCGATCACCGACGATGAGAAATCAATCGTCTGGCTCAACATCGTCACAACCCTGATCGCCATCCCCATCAGCAACGGCGGCGCGACGATCGAGGCCGAGGCGATCGCCCCCGACGGCCATCAAATCGCGGCGGTCGTCTGGTCACAGGTGGGAGGCCCGATCGATGTCCTGGGCTATTACTTCTCGCAAGACCACGCCAAGTGCGCCATCCATGAAGCGGCCGATCAACTGGCCAAGTGCCTGAGCCCCCGCGCGACCGACAGCGGTCGGAAGGCAGTAGGCAGTAGGCAGTAGGCAGTCCTGTAGGGTCCGCACCCCGTGCGGACCGTTCGGCGGATGACGCCGGCTCGGCGAAATGGTCCGCACGGGTGCGGACCCTACCGACTTGCGCGGCCGCAAATCCCACCCCCTCTCCCGGTACTCCGGTCTTCGACCCTGAGGCTCGACTCGACTGAGCTCGTCGAAGTCAGACCCGAAGGGGGGAGGGTTGGGGAGGGAGTCTTGTCTTCCGGTGCAACCCGGCGCGTGCTTCACCCCGGATTCGTATAGGCGCCCGTGCGAATGGCCGGATGGGCGTGGATGGCGGCGGACCGCCTGATGGCGCACGGACGAAACAATATTCACAAGAGATTTGTTTTCATTGACGACGACCCCAGCCGCTGTTGAGATGATACGCGATGACGTTCGTTCGTCGGGATGGACCACAGGACACTATCGGCGAGTCAACCGATGAATCGATGTCTGACCCGAATACCATTCGGTTAAGCATTATACCCCTGTTTCCACAGTGCTTTTCCATT
>CAYTAP010000069.1:10650-21976 GCA_964435775.1 uncultured Tepidisphaeraceae bacterium | reverse complement strand
CGGAGGTTCCGCATGTACTCGTGGAAGGCATTAACCTCCTCGTCGAGGCGCTTGAGCGATATCACCATTACTATGGGGATGGGTTCAAGGTGGAATTTCCAACCGGTTCGGGCGTCACATTGAACCTGCGGCAAGTGGCCCGACGCCTCGCCGGCCGACTGACGGGAATTTTTCTGGACAAGGACGCCGATGGGCTGGCGCCTTGGATGGGCGGCCGAAAGGACTTGATCGGCCCGCACTGGAACAACCTGATCCTGTTCCACGAATACTTCGACGGCGACACGGCCCGGGGCCTGGGGGCGTCCCATCAGACCGGATGGACCGCCCTGGTGGCCAAGTTGATGCCGAACGCGGACCGACAGTGATAACCACGCCGCATCAAAATAACCAACCGCGATTGAACCGTTCGCCCATCACCCGCGTGGCGCGCCAACCGATGTTGCCACCGGCGCTCGATCGCCTACCGCTGATAAATTGGCAAAATGCGGTACGGCACGGAGAGGGTCAGAAGGCTCATGGCGGTGGCGTAGATTCGGCCAGGTTCTTCGCCGTTTTTGCTTTGGGGCCAACCGCCATCTTTTTGTTGCAATGAAGACAGGTGCTGATGCGCCGCGGCCCAGACGGATTGCCAGGTCGCGCCGCCGGCCTGGTAGGCGGCCTGGGTGGCGTAATAGGCGGTGTAATAAGGGAAAGGCGTGTCTTGATTGATCGGATGGCTCGTGAGAAATGCGCCGGCGATGGGAAGCTCGGGGCGCTCGGCGCTGGCGAGCAGGTAAAGGTTGAGCAGCCCGACACCGGTCATCGCCACCGAGGGTTCGCCGCCGGGTTGATACGCAAATCCCTTTTGTTCGGCGCGGAAGCACTTGATGACAAACCCAACGGCGCGATCGACCCGCGCCTTGGGCACGTCCAGGCCAATGCCTCGCATCGCGCGAAGCGTCAGCGCATTCCAGCCGGAGAGGGACAGGTCGCTGTCGCCGGACTGCGGCTCGTAGCGCCAGCCCCCGGCGTAGTTTTCCGGCTTGTTCACATCCTGCGCCTTTTCGATCACCTTGAGCATCCGCCGAAGAACCGTCATGATTTGTTTTCGGCGCGTCGCGTCCTCCTCCACGCCGTACGCCTCGGTCAGCGCCAGCGCGATGATCCCCTGCCCGTACATGCGGCTGCCATCGACCCGTCCGGCGTAGCCGTCCGCGGGGACATGCGCCAGCAGATAGTCGATCGCGTGATGAACGACCAGCCCATACTTGCCCGAATCCTGCACATGGCCGGCCGCAAGAAAGCTCATGAGGGAGAGCGCCGTCATGGCGACCTTGGGACCTCCGCCATCAAACGAGCCATCGGCGTTTTGCTGGGAGGCGAGGTAGGCCACCCCCGCCGAGATCGTTTCGATGAGCTGAGGGGTGACGACGGATTCGGATGCCTCGGGCGCTGTGACTTTGCCGGAATCAACGGGGAGACCGGCAGCCGCATCAACAGCGAATGTGGCATGTAAGCGCATCGGCGACGCGATGCACGCGACGCCGAGCAGCGTGACGGCGGCGCGTCGAATCCAGGCTTGAGGTTCATTCATCAATGCCTACTTTCCCGCTTTCGTCCCACTCTTGTCCTGCCGCCCGAGCGCTTCAAAATACGCCTTGAGGGCGTCGCGATAGCCCGGCGGATCGGATTCCCGGAGGGAAGCGTTCAAATCCGCGGGGCTTTGTTCGCGGAAAAGTCCCCAGTCGCGCAGGCCGGGCATGTTCTTGATGATTTCCCGCGCGCTGTCCCCGACCCCGCCGACACCCACATCGTACATGCGGTAAAGAGAACCGAGCATGGGGGTTTGCGCCATGCGCCCCTCATTGGCGGTGTGCAACGCCTGCCCCTGGGCGCGGACCAGTGACTGGCTGACGCGCTGCTGTTCACGCTGCGCGGCGGACACATCGGGTGGACGACGCCGCAGTTCCTCGGCCGCGGCCTGCGCGAACCACTTGGCCGCCAGGATCGGATCGCGCTCATTGATGCGCTCCTGGGCGTCATGTAATTCCTTTTGCACAAGGTCAATCGCCTTGCGGGCGGCGGCGGCGGCGCGATCAACGCCTCCGGCGTCCTTGGCGCCAATCGCCTGTTCCATTTCCCGAAGCGCGGGGGTGAGGTGCTCGTCCAAGGCCTTCACAACCGGCGTTGTTTCAGGCGCGTAGTTGCCGAGTTGAACCGAAAGGCCTTCGGACACATTGGGGCTGACTGGCGCGGCGGCCTGCGCGGTGCGACCGGCGGCATCGGCGAGATCACTTTTCGCCTGTGCGGCGGCGCGCTCGGCGGCGGGCCGGTCCTCGGGCGACGCGGAGGCGGCGCTTCGCGTCGCCTGGTCGGCGAGTTGCGCGGCCTTCACCTGCGACTTCACCGCTTGCTGGGCTTCAGCCAACTCATGAGGCATCACGGCCAGCCGCTCCTGCGCCTGCTGCATCGCACGCATCGCGGTCTCGCGACTGGTCGCTTCGTCAGCGGAATGCCCGCCATCGGCCGGGTCATCCATCAGCGCATCATCAACCTCGGGACGGCGCACTTTTTCGATGGCTTCGGCGATTTGTTGCTGGCGATCGGCGAGCTTTTCAAGCTGCTCGGCATCACTGCGCCGAGTGTCGGCCGACACCTGCTCCTGGCGACGGACGATCTCGTCGATCTGCCGCGCAGCCGCCATCGCCTGGCGCACCTGCTCGCGGCGACGACGCTGCGCCTCGGCCTCCATTTTCATCCGCTCGGAAGTCTGTTTGGGACCGGCCGACGTTTTGGGGTTGGGTTTTGGAGGATTGGAGGCAGGCTGGCCGGGCGTGGAGGCCGCAGGCTGATTGCCAGGATTCGCGGGCATGGGCGCGGGCGTCCGATGGGCGTCAGCAAACACTTGATCCTCCGACACGGACTGCGGGGTGTTGGCATCCACCTGAGCGGTGAGCTTGTTGTCCAACTCTTGGGCGCGATCAAAATCACCCTGCTGGGCGGCGGCGGATGCCTCCAGCGCCGTTTCCTCCGGCGTCCGCGAGGAGGAATCATCCGCCGACGCGATTTCATTTTCACCGGCCCACATCATCATTTTTTTGCGGGCGTCGGCCGCATCGGTGTGAACGCCCATCGCCTCGGGCGAGGGCTGCCCCGTCGCGACGTGCTGATTCAACGCCCATTCCCGCCGCAGAGCGTCGAGAGCGGATGGGTATTGCTTGAGGGGCTCGGCCAGCGCCGGCTGGGTCGTGACGCCGGGGGTCATGCCCATCGCGCCCAGGCGCTCGGCGGCGCGGGCGGACAGTTGCAGGTCGCGGGCGCGAACGAGGTCCCCTTCCGGTCGAACGGCTTCCGCCTGTGCGCCGACGGTCAGGCGACCGGCAAAACCATCGCGCCAATCCGGCGGCTGCCCCACGCGCGCCGCCCACTGCCGAGCGGCGCCGACAAAATCCACCTCGTTGCGCCGCTTCATCAGGGCTTCACCTGATCGGATCCTCTCCTTCAACTGCGCGTCGAGCGCACCGGAGTTGGCATCCAGGCCGATGGCTGTGGCGGCCTGGGCGATATCCTCACGGACGCGCTTGAGCGCCAACTGCTGACGCTCGGCTGCGGCTTTGTCGGGCGGCTTGATACTTTGCGAAGCGACCAGGTTGTTGCGATCGGCGAGAATCGCCGACGCCTGGGCGGCGGTGGAGAGCGTGGTCAACTCCTCGATCAATGTCTTGATTCGCTGTCGCGCCAGAGGTATCCGGTTGGCGACGACGGTGGAATCGCGGTTGCCTCCCAGCACCCGCGATATGTCATCGATGATATTGCTGACAATCTGGGCCTGATCAATCATCACCGCGATGCACTGGCTAAAGGCATCGGAATCGGCGCGAACATCGGCGCGAAGAAGTCGCTGGCGAAGCAAGGCGCCCGTTTCGGAGGCGCCCGCGACATCCTGATCGATCTGGAAGCTGTTGAGCGCCGCATCGGCCGACCGCGCATGATCGGCCGAATCGATGTGGTTGGCCAGCACATGCGCCAAATGAACCGCTTCCTTCAACTCCGCGATGCGCAGATGCGTGTTGAGGTCGATCGAACGGGGGGAAACGAGCACGTGGCGCTCCTCGCTCGCCGTGGTTTGTCCCGCTCGGTCGGTTCCCGAAATACGGAAGGCGATCAAGTCACCGATCTTCACATCGAGCGTGGCGAGGTCGAGGATGGTCTGGCCGAGCTGCCGTCGGGGATCGCCGCGCACCTTGAGCGGGCGGTCATCCAGCGCTTTTGCATTGACCCGGACATGCAGCGTGAGCGTGCCGATGCCATAGTCATCGAGTGCTTCATATTGAATCGCCAGCAGATCACGGGGATGCAGCCGCAAATCCTCGGCCGGCTGAAACACCCGCACCATCGGCGAGCGATCCGGCAACGCGTGGATCATCGTTGTGCCCGGACCATCGCCACCGACCTGTCGATCGCTGAGCAGGGATATGGAATAGGGTTCATCACGGCTCACGGTGACCGTCGCCTGGCGAACAAAAGGATCGACGGTTTTCGTCATCGGCAGTTGCGCGCCGCCGACGATCAGCGTTGCCGACGAGAGGGGTTCGGTCGATGTCACGGCGATCAACGCCTGGCTCTTGACGGGCGCTTCGACCAGGCCGTCGGTGTTCGTGACGACCAGCGGCGGGCGTCCCATGTATTCGGGATACGTGTAGCGAATGCGAAAGCTCGAGATACCCGGCGTTCGTTGCACGCGCACCTGATAGACCGGGCTTTTGGCGTCACCGCCGGTGACATAATATCGCGCATCCCGCGTGACACCCGCGAGCTTGAAATCAAACCGACCCTCCCCCAGCGGCGTCATCGCCAGCCGCGACCACACGGCATCGCCATCACTCATGTAAAGCGACACCAGCCCATCCCCCAGGCGTTTTGCGGTGACGTGAATCTCCAGCGTCTGTCCCTGTGGAATATCCTGATCGCCAGGCGTCACCGTCAGCAGCGTCGTGGTGACCGGCGCGATGGCGGCCCAAGGCCGGGCGAGACGGCCCATCAGCATCGGCAGGTTCAACCAGCGGATCGGCAGGAGGCAGGCGATGACAAGCAGCAGCGCGCCGGCGACCATCCAGGGACGCACAACCAGCCGCGCGGGAATGAGCCGGCGCGCCTCCTCCCGGGGATCGCGCGACACTTCCGCGGCCACCTCTGACTGAAGGTGCGCCAATAGCGCCGGCGACCCGCGATAGTGCGGATGCGAAAGTAACTGAGAGGTGATCGTCTCCAGGCGCTCTGAAAAGACCGGCGATTGGCGTTCGACCGCCTCGGCGGCGTCCACCCAGTCTTTGCGCCGGCGCGCGATCAGCCAGAGCGGCCAGGCCACAATGATGATCGTGCCGAAGGCGCCGGCGCACAGGATCGCCACGCGAATCCATGTCGGCAGCGCCGCCAGGCGATCAATCACGCACCACGCGAGGATCCACGAGAGTGCAAAAGCGATAGCCGATCCACCCGCCTTGAGCAGCGACAAACGCCGCCGTCGCGCGGCGAACCCCGCCAGGTATTGGCGGATATCCGGTGGCAATGTGTCGGCGGGGGTCATGTGAACTCTCTATTGTTGCAATCCGGGCTCTTCACACGCTCCGGCGATCCTATCATTCATACCTACGACAACCCGAAGCGCTTGCGCAAGCCCCATTCGCATCCAAGGCACGCGAGCACAAACACAAACAGCCAGCCGCTGTCCCAAAGCGGCAGTTCGGCGCGCAGCGAGCGCTGACGATCCACATGGTCGAGGGCTTCGGGAAGCAACCCGACCTGTTCAAGGCTCATCAGTTGCCCGCCCGATGACAGGGCCAGCCTGCTGAGAAACGCATAATCGCTCGACAGGTCCGCCATTTCCGCCTCGTCGCTTCGATGAACGCGCAGTGACAGGCTGACCGATGCGGCCTCCGCGCTGGGCACGGGATCCACCAGCTTGAGCGTATAAGTCCCCTCGGGCAAGCCTGAAACCGCGCCTTCATAACGCCCGCTCCCGCTGGCGCCCGCAAGGGTCAACATCACCGTCCGCAGCACCCGCCCTTCGTTCATCACCTCCACGCGCTGCTCGCCGGCCTGCGAAGGCTTCCCCTGCCCATCAAGCACACGGGCACGCACATGGACGCTTTGCCCCGGCTCGATGGAGACGCGATCAACATCCAGCGACAAGCCTCCCTTTTGCGCCGCATAAGGCGCTTCAGCGGCGTAGCGAAAGAGCTGAAGCCAGAATCGGTTCTGATTCCCCCCCGCCATGCCGCGCCGCCAGCGCCAGGTTTCATTGGCGCCGAAAAAGAAGACGCGCCCCAGACCCAGGCGGCTTTCGGTCAGCACGGGGGCATCGGAATCGCGCTCCTTGAGCAACACCCGCAGCACATTCGGTTTCAGCGCGCCCAGGGCGAGGTAATGATAGAGGGCCGGAAGCCGCGACCACCCGGCATCCTCCTCCTGATCATCGGTGAGTTTCAAGGCGTCGAGGTCCTGCGACCCCTCCCCCGGCACCAGATGAAAAAAAGGAGCCTCGCCCGGCCAGCTTCGCCAGACCGGCGTCACATCCGACGGAAAGGGAAGCAACTCCTTGAGCAAAAGCCGCTGGGCATACGCGACGGGCACCTCCGCGCCACCGGCGAGAAGCATCAGGCTCGCGCCGCGATCCTTCACAAGCTGCTGCACGGCGTTCCACTGCCCATCGCTCAACGCCTCCGGGGGCACATCGCTCAGGATCAGCAGATCAAGTCGTTCAATTTGTTCGCCTGTCAACGGCATGTGGACGCCATCGGGCAATACGCCCTCGGACAGCTTGACCCACGGCGTACGGGACAGGGCGTCGCGAATGTACTGAAAATCCCACCCGGCCCAGCCGGCGTAGCAACCGATGTGAAGTTTCTGCGACAAAACCTTCACCCAGCGCTCGACCTTGTTGTTGGCCGGGCTGATTTCGCCGGGGCGCGCCTCGACCGCCAACTCGATGCGCTGCGCGCCGGCTTCAGTCAGTTTCATGCTGAACTCCACGGGCGCGATTCCGTTCGCCGACGCCATTACCTTGCGCACGATGTCGCTCGCGCCGTGACGCAAATGAACGCTCACTTCACCAGCCGGCAAACCCACCGAGCGCACATCCGCGCGAATTGTGATTGTTTCGCCGACAAATGAACTGGACGGCACGCGAACGCGCACCAGCGAGAGGTCCGGTGACGCAAGCATCGGCGCGACTGCAACCGCGAAGACCGGCACGCCGGCGCCCGACAGCGCCGTCGCCACCGTCGAATCCCCCTTGACCTGCCGGCCATCGGAAAACAAAACAATGCCCCGAACCGGGCTTCCCTTCATCTGCTCGAGCGCCGCGGTGATGTTGTGGGTCAGATCGGTGCCTTCGCCATCGGGTACGACCAGCAGGCGCCTCACGGGCTTGGAATCACCGCGCAGCGGCATCGGCGTCAAATGATCGGCGACGCCATACCCGTACATCGGCACCGACGCGCCGAATTGTGCGATCAGCCCGTGATCGCCGACCAGCGCATGCTCTGCCAATTCAAAACGCGTCATCGCGCCCGCGGCATCGGCGGCTTTACGGACAAGCGCATTGGATTCATACAACTGTCGATCCGATGCCGCGCGGTACGCCTTGGCGGCGCGCGTGGCCGTGGCGATGCGTTCGCGGGCTTCCACGCCCCACTTTTCACGCCGACGGGCGGCCGCACGCTTGTCGCCGTCATCACCGGCCGATTCCTGTGGCAAAAGCCGCGACAATGGTTCCTGTAAATGAGATTCTTTGGGCGCCTCCGCCGCCTGTGCGACCAGCGCCTGTCGCCCTTGGCGATAGGCATCCGAGGCATGTGTGACACGCGACTCGGCGGCCTCGACCCCCTGCCCGGCGAGACGGGCGATCTCCAACTCGCGATGCGACTGCGTGACATCCTCGCTCAGGTCTCGCAGTTGATCCAGCCGACCGAGCATCGCGTCCACGCGGTCGGATCGCACACCGGGTTCGATCATCCCCAGCCCGTCCGCCAGGGATACCTTTTCGGCTTCGGTGCGGGCGGTGTCGGTCACACCCATGCTTTTGGAGCGATCGACCAATACGACAATGGCCCCCTGCTCGGCGGCGGTTTTGGGTCGGGCGGCCACGGGCTTCAAGAGCGACATCGCCAAAGCCCCCAGCGCGGCGGCCCGCAGCGCCGGAAGCACCCACCGCCACCTGACAGACAATGCCTTCACCTGGGGCGGATAGAGCCACCACACTGCAGCCATCACGACAACGGCGGCGAGGATCGCCACCGGCCAGTTGCGAAGCCCGAAAAAAAGAATCTGTGCCAGAAATATCACGGCAACATTATGAACGGATGACCACGGGTTCTCCATCTTCGATGGGTTGACCGATGCCCATGCCGGAAGTTGGACCCCGCACTTTGATACCCCTACCCCGGCATGATGTTGATCGGGCGATAGGGAATGTTCATCACGCTGAGGATGATCCCCAACGTCAACCAGAACCCGGCGGCCAGCGACTCCCCCACGATGAGGCCGAGGAAGAAAGGTTTGGCGTTACTGTACATTTTGGCGCCGCCGAAGCGGAGGATAATCGTTTTGGCCAGCCAGCCGATGAAGATGCTCAGCCAGAGATGGTGGACGGGATAGGTGGTGACCATGATGTAGCCGACGGGGTGAAGCGGCCACCAGGCGTATCGAAGCCGCAGGAATGCGATCAGCCCCGTGAAAATAAAGCCGAAGCTGATGTTGCCCGCGGGACTGTGGCGAAGGTTGTAGTTTCCCTTTTCATATGCGCGGGTTGCCTCCACAAGCTGCCACTGGGGGTTGGCGACGCTGCCCCAGCCGTTGATCGGCGCCTGCGCCGAGACGTCCTTCGTCCATGCGAAGTGGTATTCGGTCCAGAGCGTGCTTGAAAAGCTGACGATGTAGCCGACGAGCAATGCCAGGGCCATGGCGGCGATGAGGCCCCGACCGGTTCGCCGCTCCGATTTCCTGTCGATGGCGCCATTGTGCGAGGAGAAGATGGTCTCGTCGGCGATTTTCAGATTATGTGAGGCATAGACCGGAACGACTTCACGGAAGTCATAGTGAACGGTCTGGAGCATGGAACTGAGATAAAACGTGTCGGTGGGGACGGGGTGGGAGAAGCCCCACCCGCTCAGAAGCGTCCAGGGTTTGTTGATGGGCACTTGAAGCTGCCCATGGACCATGCCTGTTTCGGCGATAATCCGCGCAATGATGAAAAAGAGGAGCAGAAGGAGGCTGACCATGACAACCGCGCCGACCGGTGTGGATCCCGCAAGGACAAGCCAACCGACCATCAGCGCCGCGCACGCGAGAAAGCCCCAGAACGCAAAGGGATAAGAGAGATAGCGCCCGAGCGGCTCCCCCTTGCGCGGACCGCGGAATGCCTGCGCGAGAATCAGCCGCCAATGAGCCCGGCCGACGTAAAGGACCGTGATCGTATAGGCGAGGATGCCCCCGAAGTGCTGGTCGTATTGGCCGTAAATGTTGGGATCATTGGTCGTGACGCCCAGGTACATGCGATAGAACTGCTGTGCGATGAAAAAGAACCAGAGGCTGAAGGCGACGGGGCTGGAGAGGAAATACGTGACGCCGACAACGGTGAAGAAGACGGCGGCGTTCTTGATCTTGTAATCGACGTAGCGCCAGGGGGATTCAGTGAAAAGTTGATACTGGTCGTAATAGACGGGAATGGTCGGCAGGTATTCCGGCCAATATTTTGAGCAGCCATTCCACAAATGGAGCGCGAAGATGCAGAGGAAGGCGACCCAGAAACTGCGCTGACCAAGCGTGGCGTTGAACCATCGCCCCGGCCGGGCGGGCTCGATCAACGGAAGATAAATTTGTGTCAATGGAAATGGGAGGCGTTCATTTTCATTCCATTGCCGACGGACCATCGTCACCATGCACAGCAGCGCGCCATACAAGGCCGCCAGGAAAATGCCCCAGGCGACCGCCGGAACCAGCCATGCCATGTACGGCGGCACTTCGTCCGGCGGCGTACGCCCGAAGAACTGGGTGATGACGGGGCTGTTCATCCACTGCCGCGGACCGGCGCCGGGGATGGTGGGGAAAAGCCAATGGGGCAGATGAAGCCGCTCAAGGAGCGCCAGGTATTCGGCATTGGATCGCGACACCCAAAGCGGGCCCACGAGCGAACCAGGCAAATAGCGCATCAGCCCGCTGCTGGGCAGGGCGCAACTGATGAGGGTCATGGAAAACGCGAGCGTCAATTCGCCGGCGCTCAGCGACCAGCGTGGCGCAAATCGCGTGAGCGGGCCGTTGACGAGAACAGCGATGAGGAACAGAAGCATCACCACCCCAATCGGCAGGTTGTTGCCGACGAGGAAGGTGTTGTTGAGGGCGTAGTCGTTGTACGGGGTGAGACCACAGATCAGCGCAACGCCAAGCAGACCAAGAAGGAAGGCGCGAACCGTGAAGACGCGCTGCGGTTTGCCGGCGAGAGGGGGATCAGCCACGGCGGAAATCTTAGCGACCGACGGGCAAATAGCAATATTTACCTTAAACAAATACTTGCGTAAGGCGTATCGGATGTGGTGATCGCCTGCATGATTGGCTGCAACCCTTCAATCGCAGCCCCCCTCCCCAACCCTCCCCCGGACATACCGGGGGAGGGGGAAAAGAGCGGAAGCGCCCGGAGGATCGCCGAGCAACTGCGCGGAGCGACTGCGCGGAGCAACGGCGCCGATCAACGGCACCGAACAACTGCGACGATCAATATCGGTAATGATCCGGCTTGTACGGGCCTTCAACCGGCACGCCGATGTAGTCGGCCTGCGTCTTGCTCAGCGTCGTCAGCTTGACACCCAGCTTGCCCAGATGCAGCCGCGCGACCTTTTCATCAAGGTGCTTGGGCAGGACGTAAACCTTCTTCTCGTACTTGGCGTTGTTCTGCGCCAACTCGATCTGCGCGATGGTCTGGTTCGTGAAGGAATTGCTCATCACAAACGACGGATGCCCGGTGGCGCACCCGAGATTGAGCAGCCGACCTTCGGCGAGAATCAGCACGCTGTGGCCATCGGGGAAGGTCCACATGTCATACTGCGGCTTGATGTTCGTCTTCCTGATCCCCTTGACCTTCTTCAAGCCGGCCATGTCGATTTCATTGTCGAAGTGTCCGATGTTGCCGTCGATCGCCTTGTCCTTCATCCTGCCCATGTGATCGGCCGTGATGATGTTCAGGTTGCCGGTCGTGGTGATGAAAATATCCGCGTAGCCCAGGGCATCTTCAAGCGTCAACACCTGGAACCCCTCCATCGCCGCCTGGAGGGCGCAGATCGAGTAGATCTCG